>CAZYTQ010000004.1:39930-54163 GCA_964650135.1 uncultured Anaerolineaceae bacterium
CCGCCGACATCGATGAGCTGCTGGATGTGGCGGACCGCATCGTGGTGCTCCACGAGGGGAGCATCGTCCATGACGGGCCCGCGGACCCGACCACGCGGGAGGGCCTTGCAGCGCTGGCTGCCGAGGGTACGCTGCCGGCCGGGATGCCGGCATGACGGGGTCATCCCCGGCGCGATGGTCCGCGCGCGACCTGGTCCGTCACTGGGGCCTGGTGTGTCTCATCGGCATGCTCATCGTGGGCTTTGCGCTCACGGAGCCGGCGTTCGCGACCGAGCGGAACGCCTTCGGGATCCTGCGCGGGATCGCGGTCGTCACCATCATCGCGTGCGCGGTCACCCTCAGCATGACCGTGGATGGCTTCGACCTGTCGGTGGGAGCCACGGCCGGGCTCGCGATGATGCTCGCATCCATCGTGCTCGTGATCTGGGAAGGACCGGTGCTGTTGGCCGTGGGTGTCGCCCTGTTGGGTGGGGCCCTCGTGGGTGTCGTCAACGCCGTCCTCGTCGTGCGGCTGCGCATCCCGGACCTGCTGGCCACGCTCGCGGTGCTGTTCGTGGTCCAGGGCCTGCAGCTGGTCATCACGGGTGGCCGGTCCGTGTCCACGGGCATGACGGTCGACGACGGGGTGGCGAGTGGCACGTTCCCTGACGCGTTCCTGTGGCTGGGGCGGGGCCACATCGGGCCGGTGCCGGTGCCGGTCGTGGTGATGCTGCTCGTGGTCGTGCTGCTCCACGTGGTGCTGATGCTCACGCGCCATGGACGCGCCATGTACGCCACCGGTGCCAACCGCGAGGCGAGCCGGCTGGCTGGCATCCGCACGGACCGCTACCGGGCGCTGGCATATGTCGGATCGGGCACGCTGGCTGCGCTCGGCGGGGTGGTCCTCACCGCGCAGGTGGGGCGGGGCGACGTCAATGCCGGCGCGGCATATCTGCTCGACGCGGTGGCAGCCGCGCTCATCGGGTTCACCGCGTTCGCGGCCGGTCGGGCGAACGCGGTCGGCACGCTCCTGGGCGCCGTGTTCGTGGGTGTGATCCTCAATGGTCTCACCATGGCGAACCTGCCGTACTATGCGCAGGATCTCGTCAAGGGGCTGGTTCTCGCGGTGGCGCTCGTGCTCACCTTCGCGCTACGTCGCGAGCGCACCTGACCCGGGACCGGCGTCGGTCGCAGGTGGGACGGCGCATGGCACCATGAGGCCACGCCCGGTGTCGTCCCCTGTCGAACGCCCGGGGATGGATGCGGTCTCGAGCCGTCCACCGTGCCGGGAAGGAGTCGCCAATGCCGGCCATCAACAAGGTCAGTGCAGCCGTCTTCGCGCGGCCCGCCACGCGTGGCCGCACCCCCAGCCCGGCCCAGCTGGAGATGATGGAACGCATCCGATCCCTGCGGACGGAGAAGGACGCCTACGAGGTGCTGCTCATCGGGGACGAGAAGCCGGCCACCGTCCGTGCCCAGATCGCCCGGGCCGCCAAGGCGGTGGGCGTCGAGGTCGCCGTGCTCCGGTCGCCCCATGGCTGGTACATCGGGCTCATGACCCCCGACCGACGGCGCGGCCGTCGGCGCCCGACGTCCCCAGGCTGATCCGAGCGACGTTCGACGGGTCGCCCGCGCCCCGCTGGTTCCCGCCAGATAGTTGACAGCGCAACTATCTGGACGGTAGGATGCGGTGGTCCGACCGACACCCCGGATGGTCCGGGGCGGACGGACAGGCAGAGGACATCATGCAGCTCGGCATCTTCTCGGTGGGTGACGTCACCCCCGATCCCGTCACCGGTCGCGTCCCATCGGAGCACGAGCGCATCGAGTCGATGGTCCGACTCGCGCTCACCGCGGAGCAGGTGGGTCTCGACGTGTTCGCCACGGGCGAGCACCACAACCCGCCGTTCGTGCCGTCGTCCCCCACGACGATGCTCGGCTTCATCGCGGCACGCACCGAGCGCATCATCCTGTCCACGGCCACGACGCTCATCACCACCAACGACCCGGTGAAGATCGCCGAGGACTTCGCAACGCTCCAGCATCTCGCGGGCGGGCGGGTCGACCTGATGCTCGGCCGCGGCAACACCGGCCCGGTGTACCCCTGGTTCGGCCAGGACATCCGCGATGGCATCCAGCTGAGCGTCGAGCACTACGACCTGCTGCATCGCCTGTGGCGTGAGGACGTGGTCGACTGGCAGGGTCGCTTCCGGACACCCCTCACCGGCTTCACCTCGACGCCCAGGCCACTCGACGGTGTGCCGCCGTTCGTGTGGCACGGCTCGATCCGCAGCCCACAGATCCCGGAGCAGGCCGCCTTCTATGGCGACGGCTTCTTCCACAACAACATCTTCTGGCCGCCCGAGCACACCCGTCGGATGGTCGATCTGTATCGCCGACGCTTCGAGCATCACGGCCACGGGCCGGCCGATCATGCCATCGTGGGCCTCGGTGGGCAGGTGTTCATGCGTCACGACTCCCAGGCCGCGGTGCGCGAGTTCCGCCCCTACTTCGACCACGCGCCGGTGTACGGCGGCGGTCCGTCGCTCGAGGACTACATGGAGCAGACGCCCCTGACCGTGGGCAGCCCGCAGCAGGTCATCGACCGGACGATGACGTTCCGGGAGGTGGTGGGCGACTACCAGCGACAGCTGTTCCTCATCGACCACGCCGGTCTGCCGGCATCGGTCGCCCTCGAGCAGCTGGAGATGCTGGGCACGCTCGTGGTACCGGTGCTCCGCGCCGAGTTCGCCAAGCTGCGCGCACCGGGCATCCCGGACGCGCCGACCCACGCCAGCCTGCTCGCCGCCGCGCAGGCCGGCCGGGCCGATACGAGCCTTGCGACCGCGCGCTCCGCCTCGGACCCACGCACCGCCGACGGAGCGGACGCGCTGACCGGCCCCGCGGCCGCGGCCTGACGCCGATGCCCGAGCGACGCATCGCGGTCATCAGCGCCGGCCTGTCACAGCCCTCGTCCACGCGGCTGCTCGCGGACCGGCTCACGACCACGACCGTGACGGCGCTCGGGGAGCGGGGTATCACGGCGTCCGTCACCGTCATCGAGGCGCGCGAGCACGCCAAGGACCTGGTCGACCACCTGCTCACCGGGTTCCCCAGCCCGAAGCTGGCCGCCGCCATCGCGACGATGACCGGCGCGGACGGGCTCATCGCGGTCACGCCCATCTTCAGCGGCTCGTACTCGGGCCTGTTCAAGACGTTCGTGGATGTGCTGGAGGTGGGCGCGCTCCGTGGAGCGCCGGTGCTCATCGGGGCGACCGGTGGCACGGCGCGGCATTCGCTGGCGATCGACCACGCGCTCCGGCCGCTGTTCGCCTACCTCCATGCCGCGGTGATGCCCACAGGTGTGTTCGCGGCCACCGACGACTGGGGCGACGCCGAGGAGGCAGGTCGGCTCGCGGCCCGCATCGAGCGGGCGGGACGAGAGCTGGCGGATGCCCTCGCGACGCGACCGCGGCGCCCGACCGCGGCGCCGGGCGATGGTTTCGGCGATGTGGTGTCGTTCACACGCCTGCTGGACGGACGGGACTGACATCCTGTCCCGCGGTCTGGCAGGCTCGGTGGAGCGCGTGCCGCTGGCTGGCGCCGTCAGCCCGGTCGCCCGGAGGGTCATCGGACATGGACCTCGGCGCATTCTCGGTGAGTCTGACGACGCGGGACCTCGCGGCCTCGACCGCGTTCTATGAGCGGCTGGGGTTCAGCCGCTTCCACGGGGACCCGGCGCAGGGCTGGCTCATCCTTCGGAACGGCAGCGCCACCATCGGCTTGTTCCAGGGCATGTTCGAGCGGAACCTGCTGACGTTCAATCCCGGCTGGGACCAGGACGCGACCAGCCTCGCCACGTTCACGGACGTCCGCGAGATCCAGCGACGTCTCAAGGCAGATGGCGTGCCGCTCCTCGCCGAGGTCGACGAGTCAGGCTCAGGACCGGGCAGCTGCATGGTGGCCGACCCGGACGGCAACCCGATCCTGTTCGACCAGCACGTCTGAGGTCGATCCCCTCAGCGGAGGCGCGACCGCCAGTCCGACGGCACGCGACCCTCCGGTCCGGGTGTCGGCTGGTCCATCGGGTGCGCATCCGGTGGCGCCAGTACGGGACCGTCCAGCGGCGCCTGGGCGACGTAGTCCCAGAACCAGTCCTCACCCGGCTCGAAGCTGCGAGCCACCCGATGGCCGGTCTCGCGGGCGTGCCGCGTCGCGTGTCCGGATGGGGACGAGTCACAGCAGCCGACATGACCACAGGCGGCGCATCGTCGCAGGTGGAACCACCAGCCGTCCGGGCTGGCCAGACACTCGACGCAGCCGGGGCCGCTGGGCGGCACGCTCGGGTCGATCGGACCATCGATCATCGGGAGGCCTCCGCTCCGGGTCGGCTGGCGAGCGCGTCCTCGAGCTCCACGGCCGACGGGAGGCCGGGCACCACGCCCAGGGTCCGACACGCGAGGGCGCCCGCGATGGTCGCGCGGCGAACGGCGTCCTCGAGTGACCCACCCGCGGCCAGGGCCGTGGCGAGCGTGCCGTTGAAGGCGTCCCCGGCGCCCGTCGTGTCCACGACCTCGACGCCGATGCTGGGCACCGCGATCGCCTCATCGCCGCGCACGATGAGCGCCCCATGCTCGCCCCGGGTCATGACCACGGTACCCACGCCGGCCGCCAGGAGCTCCCGGCAGAGCGCGAGGTCATCGGCCGGGTCGTCCGCCGCGAGCCCCAGCAGGATGCGCAGCTCGCTCTGGTTGGGCGTCAGGATGTCCACGTCCCCGAGGGCCTCGCGCGGCAGGCTCCGTGCGGGCGCCGGGTTGAGGATCGCGGGCACGCCCGCGGCGCGCGCGATGCGCAGACCGGCGAGGGCGCACTCGGCCGGGACCTCGAACTGGGTCAGGAACGCGCCACTCGAACCGATCCGATCCGCAGCCGCGTCGACGTCCGCGACGGTGAGCTCGTGGTTGGCGCCCATGTCCAGGACGATGACGTTCTGGCCGCTGTCGTCGAGCACGATGAAGCCGACGCCGGTGTTCCGGTCCGAACGCGCCACATGGCTGGTGTCCACGCCCTCCCGCGCGTACATCGCGAGCGCCTCGTCCCCGAAGGCGTCCCGGCCGATACATGTGACCAGCGCGGTGTCCGCCCCCATGCGCGCCGCCTGGATGGCCTGGTTGCTGCCCTTGCCGCCGGGCCCCATGTCGAAGTCCGTGCCGTGGCGCGTCTCGCCGGCCACCGGGAACCGGTCGGTGCGCAGGGTCATGCCCACGGCGTAGCTGCCTACGACCGTCACCCGCGCGGCCATCTCAGTAGCTCCCCGCGCCGCTCTCGCGACGCACGATGGCGACACCCGCGCTCGAGCCACACAGCCCGGCGCCCGCCTCGAGCAGCCCGACGACCTGTTCCCACGACTTGATGCCACCCGACGCCTTGACACCCACGCTGTCCGGCACGCGCACCCGGAGATAGCGGATCGACTCCGGGCTGGCCGTCTCGACGGCGCCCGAGCTGGCGTTCTTGACCCACGCGACGCCTGCCTCGACCGACAGCGCCACCGCCCGCTCGCGCTGCTCGGGGGTGAGGAGTGGCAGCTCCAGCATGACCTTGATGGCCGCCGGCCGTGCCGCCTCCACGACCGCGGCGATGTCGTCCCGGAACTCGTGCTCCATGCCCGATCGGAGCCAGCCGATGTTGACCAGCATGTCGATCTCCTGGGCCCCCGCGTCGACGAGGGCACGCGCCTCCGCGGCCTTGCCCGCGGTCGTCATCTGGTTGAGCGGAAAGTCGATGGCCGCGGCGAGCTTGACACGGCTGCCCGCGAGGACCGCGCGCGCCTCCGGCAGCCAGCTGCCGGCGATCATCGCCGCGTCGAAGCCGTATTCGAGGCACTCCCGGCAGTGTGCGATGAGCTCGTCGCGGGTCGTGCCGGTCGCGATGAGCGTGTGCTGGATGCGTGCCGCGACCGTCTCCGGGGTCCAGGTGGTCGGCGTGCTCGTGGTGTCCATGGGCGGGTGCTCCGGGGTGCCCCGGTCGCCAGGTGCCAGGGGATGCCGATGATGACGGATGGGTGGCCGGACGCGTCAGCCCGGCCGCGTCCTCGAGCGGTCGGAATATGATGTACGACGATGCAGGTCGAGTCGATCGCGGATCTGGAGCGCCACTTGGCCACGGAGGCCTTCGTGCGTGACCCGTACCCCGTGCTGCGGGACCTCCGCGAGCGCGCGCCGGTGCACTGGAGCGAGTCGCTCGGTGCGTGGCTCATCACCCGCTTCGATGACGTGATGGTCACCTTCCGGGACGTGGACCACTTCTCCAACGAGGGCCGTCTGGGCAAGGCCGTGGAGTACCTGCCCTCCGACGTACGCGCCGGGTTCGGGGCGTTCGAGGCGCACTACGCGACCCCCGGCCTGCTGCATTCCGACCCACCCACCCATACCCGCCTGCGGCTGCTGGTGCGGGACCTGTTCACGCCCCGCGTGGTGGAGGGGATGCGGCCGCGCATCGAGGCGATCGTGGATGCGCTGCTCGACCGGGTCCAGGCGAGCGGCCGGATGGACGCCATCGCCGACCTCGCCATGCCCCTGCCGGCCACGGTCATCGCGGGCATCTTCGGCGTGCCGGATGAGGACCGGCTGCGTGTCGTGGCGTGGTCGGACGACGTGCTCGCGTTCCAGGGCCAGAACCGGCCGTCCGTGGACCTGCTCCTCCGTGCCCAGCGGGCCATCGCCGAGCTGCGGACCTATCTCGGCCGGCTCATGGACGAGCGACGTGCCGTTCCCCGCGACGACCTCCTGAGTCGACTCGTGGCGGCCGAGTCCGAGGGCGACCGGCTCTCCGAGGGTGAGCTCCTCAACACCTCGGTGACGCTGCTCGCGGCGGGCCACGAGACCACCCGCTCGCTCATCGGCAATGGTCTCTGGCTGCTGCTCCTGGATCGCGATCGCTGGGAGCGCCTGCGAGCGGAGCCCGAGCTCCTCGGCCCGGCCATCGAGGAGTGTCTCCGGTTCGAGAGCCCCATCGCGCGCCAGCCACGACGCATCAAGGCGGACGTGGCCCTGGGCGGGCAGCAGCTGCGAGCCGGCGACATGGCGTTCCAGATGCTCAACGCCGCGAACCGGGATCCGGAGCACTTCCGGGATCCGGAGACCTTCGACCTCGACCGACGCGCGGAGCGCAACCTCGCGTTCGGTAACGGCATCCACTTCTGTATCGGCGCCGCGCTGGCGCGGCTCGAGGGCGCCATCGCGTTCGGGGCGCTCCTGGAGCGGATGCCCGGTCTGCGGCTGGTCGGGACCGAACCGGACTGGGCGCTCGACACGCAGAACTCCCGCGTGCTGCGGTCGCTGCCGGTCACCTTCTGACCGACCGCGAACCGTTCCTGGCCGGACGGGTTCCTCGCGGACCGCGAGCACGTCCTGCTCAGGGTCGCCGATCGGGGCTCGGCGCGACACCCAGCAGCGACTCCCGCACCGCGGCCCGGGCGAGGCCGATGATCCGCATCACGGACCGCGCATCGGGGCCCAGGACACGCAGCCAGGCACCGGCGGAGCCCGCGAGGCTGCTCACCCCGACATGCACCTGCGTCCCCGGCCCGTCACCCCAGGCGGGGTCGACGGCGCGGCGCAGCAGCTCCGCGTCCACGCCCGCTGCCACCACCATGAGCGTGCCCGCCACGAACGCGTCCCCGAAGCGGCCGATGGCCATGGGCGGCTCGGTGTGGTCGATGCGCAGGACGTCCCGCGCGATGCACTCGCCATCGGGCCGCTCGATGAGCAGCAGGCTCTCGAACCGGTCGAGCCCGAAGCGCTCCCCACGCGCCAGTCGCCCGGCCATCACGGACTCGCTCACCAGCAGCACGGCGTCGGCGTCCACGACACAGCGTGTGACCGCGGACAGTCGACTCCCGGCGTAGGGCAGCCACGGATCGGGGAGGTGCTCCAGCCAGCCTCGGGGTGCGACCTGGAGCAGGGTCCGCGCGGTCGCCTCGACGCTCGGCGTGCGATACACGCGCACGGCCGACTGGGTGCCCACCGAGAGGCGCGCGCCCGGCCCCACGTCGATGGCCAGGTCCAGCCGGTCCCCCTGGAGGATGCCGCCCGTGGGGCTCACCAGGGTGAGCGTGGCGAGGTCCGGCACCTCCGGGTCAAGGTCGTGCGCAGCCATCGCCTGGAGCGGCGGGTGCCCCTCGAGCTCCATGATCCGGGTGCGGTCGGCCACACGCTCGGCGCGCACCCGCAGCGAGCCGGGGAGCCCGCGAGGGCCCGGGTCAGCCCGCGGCCGCGGTGTCGTCATGCAGGTGTCCGTGATGGGGGTCGATGTGCGTCGCCAGGGGACCCCGCCGGTCATCGAGACGACCGTCGCGCGCGGCCTCGAGATGCACGACGACCTCGTCGATGCCCACGCCGTGTCGACAGTCGGTGAACAGCGTGGGTCCGGCACCACGCACCAGGGCCGCGTCGCGCTCCATGACGCCGAGGTCGGCACCCACATGGGGCGCGAGATCGACCTTGTTGACGACCAGCAGGTCCGAGAGGATCACGCCGGCGCCTCGCTTGCGGGGGATCTTGTCACCGCCGGCCACATCGATGACGAACAGCCAGTGGTCGACGAGGTCCTGGCTGAAGGTCAGCTGGAGGTTATCGCCGCCGCTCTCGACGAGGGCGTAGTCGGTGGCCGGGAAGCGCGCCGCCAGCTCCTCGAGCGCCGCGATGTTCATGGATGGGTCCTCCCGCACCGCCTGGTGGGGACATGCGCCCGTCTCCACGCCCACGATGCGCCCGAGGTCGAGCGTCCCCGCGAGGGTCGCCTTGACGTGCTGCTCGTCCTCGCGCGTGACGATGTCGTTGGTCACGACCACGACGGATCGACCGATGCCCAGCAGCCTCGGCACGAGCGCCTCGACGAGCGCCGTCTTGCCCGAGCCCACCGGACCGCCGATGCCCACCACGAACATCAGACCGCGCCCCTCACGACGCGAACATCCGGGTGCCGGACACCTCGTGGCGCGCCAGGGCCACGTCCACGGCAGGAGCACAGGGCCGCGGGTCCAGCGGGTCCTGCCGCTGCGCGATGTCGACGGCGCGACCGATGACCGTGGCACTCCGCCGGATGGCGAGCTGGGCGTCGCGATGACCCACCAGGCCCAGTCGCACCGCGGCCATCGCCTGGCCCATCGCGAACGAGGACGCGGCGCCGATGGCCACGTCGCGGGCCGCCACCCCGAACGCGACAGCTGCGAGACCGAGCGCCACGGCCCCGGTACCGGGCGTGCGTCCCGCATCCACGGCCGCCGCGAACGCATCCAGCCGCGTCTCCGGCTCGAGGTGACGCGTCTCGGCGAGCAGCCGTCGCCCGACCCGGCAGCTGCCGGCGCGCTCCTCGTCGGCGAGCTTGGTGGCGAGCAGCACCCGGTCGATGCGGATGAGCATCTCGAGTGGCGCCCCGGCCGCAGCGGCGAGCGTGGCCGGCAGGTCCGCCCGGGCGAGCCGCGACACGAGCTGGGTCTCGATGAGCGTCACCAGGCCGCTCACGTCCCGCACCACCCCGGCGCCGACCAGCGTCTCCAGCCCATGGCTGAGCGTGAACGCACCCGACGGGAAGCCGCTGTCGACGAGCTGGAGGAGGCCCGCCAACGCGAGCGGTGCGGCCGGATCCGGCCGGGGACCCGCGTCGTCCCCACCGGGCTGCCACCGCAGCGATCCCTCGTCCACGCGTCCTCAGACCATGAAGTAGCGCTGGGCCATGGGGAGCGTCTCGGCGGCCGGCACCGTGGCCAGCTCGCCATCGAGTCGGACCTCGTATGTCTCCGGGTCCACCTCGATGACCGGGGTCGCGGCGTTGCGCACCATGTCCGCCTTGGACACCGAGCGGCAGTCGCGGACCGGCTCGACCATCCGACGCAGCTCCAGCTGCTCGTGGACACCCGCATCGAAGGCGCTCCGGGATGTGAACGTCACGCTGGTCGCCGCGATCGCGCCGCCCAGCGCCCCGAACATGGGTCGATAGAGCACCGGCTCGGGTGTCGGGATCGAGGCATTGGGGTCGCCCATGAGCGCCCATGCGATGAGACCGCCCTTGACGATGAGCCGTGGCTTGACCCCGAACATCGCGATGGGCCAGAGCACGATGTCCGCGAGCAGGCCGGGTGCCAGCGACCCCACCACGTGGCTGATGCCATGTGTCCGGGCCGGGTTGACGGTCAGCTTGGCGAGGTAGCGCAGGATGCGTCCGTTGTCGTTGCCCTCGTCGCCCGCCAGCGGCCCGTGGAAGGCGCGCATCTTGTGCGCCGTCTGGAACAGCCGGATGAACGATTCACCGATGCGGCCCATGGCCTGGCTGTCCGAGGAGTACATCGAGAGCACGCCCCGGTCATGGAGCACGTCCTCCGCGGCCATCGTCTCGGGCCGGATGCGGCTCTCCGCGAACGCCACGTCCTCCGGCACGCGCGGGCTCAGGTGATGGCACACCATGAGCATGTCGAGGTGCTCCGCGAGCGTGTTCGCGGTGTACGGCCGGGTAGGGTTCGTGGACGAGGGCAGCACGTTGGGCAGCGCCGCGATGCGCATGATGTCCGGCGCGTGACCGCCGCCGGCACCCTCCGTGTGGAACGTGTGGATGGTGCGTCCACCGATCGCGGCGATGGTGTCCTCGACGAAGCCCGCCTCGTTGATGGTGTCCGTGTGGATGGCGAGCTGGACGTCCTCCTCGTCCGCGACCCGGAGGCTGGCATCGATGACCGCCGGGGTCGTGCCCCAGTCCTCGTGGTCCTTGAGGCCGCAGGCACCCGCCCGGACCTGCTCCCGAAGCGCCTCGGGACGGCTCGCGTTGCCCTTGCCGAACACACCCCAGTTGACCGGCAGCCCCTCTGCCGCCTGGAGCATCCGGCCGATGTTCCAGGGACCCGGTGTGACCGTCGTGGCGTTGGTGCCATCCGCGGGCCCTGTGCCGCCGCCGAGCATGGTCGTGATGCCCCCCGACAACGCCGCCCAGACCTGCTGCGGCGAGATCATGTGGACGTGGGTGTCGATGCCACCGGCGGTGGCGATGCAGCCCTCGCCCGCGATGACCTCCGTGCCGGGACCGATGACCAGGTCCGGATGGACGCCATCCATGATGTCCGGGTTGCCGGCCTTGCCGATGGCCGCGACGCGCCCGCCGCGGACGCCGATGTCCGCCTTGACGATGCCCAGCAGCGCATCCATGACCACGACGTTGGTGATGACCAGGTCGAGGGCACCGTCCGCGTTGGTGACCCCTGACGCCTGGGCCATTCCGTCGCGGATGGTCTTGCCACCGCCGAACACCGCCTCATCGCCGTAGCGCGTCAGGTCCTGCTCCACCTCGCACACCAGGTCCGTGTCCGCGAGCCGGAAGCGGTCGCCCGTGGTGGGCCCATAGAGCGAGGCGTAGCGCGCGCGGTCGATCCTCATCGGTCGAGCTCGAAGCCCGCTGCGAGCAGCCGCTCCGCGAACCGCTCGCGGGCACCCGGATCGTCGAGCGCGCCATCCACGAAGCCCTGGCCCCCGGTCCACACTCGACGTCCCGCGAACGGCACGAGCGTGACCTCCCGGATGTCGCCCGGCTCGAAGCGGACCGCGGTCCCGGCGGGGATGTCCAGGCGCCGGCCATACGCCGCGAGCCGGTCGAACCGGAGCCAGCGGTTCACCTCCGCGAGGTGGATGTGGGAGCCCACCTGGATGGGGCGGTCGCCCAGGTTGGTGATCTCCAGCGTGGTCGCCGGTCGGCCCGCGTTCAGCTCGATCTCGCCATCGGGATGCCGATAGCCACCGATGGGCCCACCGCTGCTCATGGAGCCACCCTCGGCATCTGGACCGCCTTCATGGGATCGGGTCGTGGCAGGTGACGAGCTTGGTGCCGTCGGGGAAGGTGGCCTCCACCTGGACCGCGGTGAGCAGCTCCGGGATGTGGTCCATCACGTCGTCGCGGGTGAGGATCGTGCGCGCGAGCGCCATCACCTCCGGGACGCTGCGGCCATCCCGCGCCCCCTCGAGCATGGCCTCCGTGATGAGCGCGGTCGCCTCGGGCAGGTTGAGCCGCAGACCGCGAGCGCGTCGACGCCGTGCCACGTCCGCCGCGACATAGATGAGCAGCTTCTCCTGCTCGCGTGGTGTCAGCTGCACCGGGTGACCCGCCTCACGTCTGGATGCTACCCGCGCGCCGTGCCACGCGTCGGTCGCATCTGGGTGTCGGCCGCGATGTGGCACGGGAGTCGGCGTGAAGCGTGCCCACGTGACCGGACCGGGCCACACCGCACCGTACCCGGCACGTGACCATGTGGCCGGCCCCGTCACGCCAGGGTCCCATGGCCGAGGCACGCGAACGCGGGTACGGTGGCCCGGACCACCCGTCCGCCCAGCTGGTGTGCCGCATGCGCCGTGTCCATCGATCCCTCGCCGTCGTGTCGGTCCTCGTCCTGAGCCTGACGACGCTGATGGCCGCGCCGACCACCGCCGCCGACCCCACCAGCGCCGAGCTGCGAGCGGCCGCTGCTCACGTGGAGGCCCTCATCAACGCCCGCCGGGAGCGACGTGACAAGCGGCCCTTCCGCCTCGACGCGCGGGTGGCCGCGCTCGCCCAGGCGAAGTCGCAGGACATGATCGACCGGGACTACTTCGGCCATGTGGACACGAAGGGCCGGGTCGCGCGCGATCACCTCCGGCGCGCGGACATCCGGTTCACGCGGGTGGGCGAGATCATCGCGTGGAACCGAGGCGGCGACCTCATGGAGGCCGCCGAGGGTGCGGTCGCGATGTGGCTGGATTCCGCGGTCCACAAGCGGCAGATCATGACCGACAACAACTACTTCGGGGCGGGTGTCGCGACCGACGGCCGGACCTGGAAGTGGACCGTCATCTTCATCACCGGCCCGGACCGCACGAAGCCGACGGCGCGCTTCACCGGATCACCCATCGTCGATGGGAAGTTCCGACTCGCCTGGACCGGCAGCGATCCCAAGCTGGTGGTGGGCACCGCGGGCATCAAGAGCTTCGATCTGGACGGGCGGGTGCCCGGCGGCGCCTGGACCCGTATCCGGACGAAGACGATCGCCCGTGCCATCAGCCGGGGCGTGCCGGCGGGCGCGACGCGTGAGTTCCGCGTGCGAGCTCGCGACAAGGCAGGCAACATCGGCGCGTGGTCGGCGATCCGGGAGGTGACCGCTCCGTAGCGGCAGGGACGGGCTCCGGGCGACCCGTGGGACGATGTCCACCTGACCCCGCTCAGCCCAGGAGGGCCTCCAGGGTCGCGCACGCGCCTCGCTCGTGGAGCAGGTCGAGCGCCCGCAGGTAGCTCGACCTGAACGCCTCGTCGTGGACCAGGTCGCCGAACAGCTCGCGGTCCTCGATGAACGCCGTCGCGTGCTCCCGTCCCGCCGCAGCCGCGGCCATGAGTCGATCCCGCCGTGCGTCGATGACGTCGATCGGCACGCCCCGTTCGTCGACCCCTTCGACGTAGCGTGCCCAGCTCGCGACGACGGCGGCACTCAGCTCCACGGATCCGCCCGCGGCGATCCGCCCGCGGACGACCGGCAGCAGGAACTTGGGGATGCGGTCGGACGCATCGGTGGCGAGCCTCGCGAGCGTGTCCCGGATGGCCGGGTTGCGGAACCGCTCGAGGAGCGTCTCCGTGTAGGCCCCCAGGTCGATGCCGGGGACCGGACGCAGGGTCGGTATCGCTTCCTGGGCCCAGTACCGCTGCAGGAGGCGTGTCAGGAGCGGGTCCGTGGCGGCGTCGTGGACCCAGCGGTAGCCCATCAGGTGGCCGAAGTACGCGATGGCCTGATGGGCCGCGTTGAGCAGGTGCAGCTTCATGGACTCGTAGGGGACGATGTCCTCCACCAGCTGGGCCCCGACCCGCTCCCAGGCCGGTCGACCGAGCGGGAAGTCGTCCTCGATGACCCACTGGGTGAACGGCTCGGCCATCACCGGCCAGGCGTCGATGACGCCGTAGCGCGCGGTGACCTCGGCCACGTCTGCTTCCGTGGTCTGCGGGGTGATCCGGTCGACCATCGAGCTCGGGAAGGCGACCGCATCCCGCACCCAGGAGCCGAGCTCGGGGTCGCGCAGGCTCGCGTAGGCCGAGAACACCCGGCGAGCGACCTCGCCATTACCCTGCACGTTGTCACACGACTGGACGGTGAACGGCGGCACACCACATGCCCGGCGTCGCCGCAACGCCTCCACCACGACACCGAAGACCGTGGTCGGCTGGTCCGGGTGTGCCAGGTCACGCATGACCC
>CAZYTQ010000004.1:54173-56915 GCA_964650135.1 uncultured Anaerolineaceae bacterium
CTGGCGCGGTGGCCTCGAACTCGCCCGTGACCTGGTCGATGCCGTAGCCACCCTCGGTGATCGTCATGGACACGATCCGGATGGCCGGGTCGGCCAGGCGTTCCAGGACCGCCGCCGGATCGTCCGGTGCGTACAGGTAGCCGACGATCGATCCGATGACGCTCGCGTCCCAGGTGCCGTCCGGATGCTTGAGCACGAGGGTGTACAGGCCATCCTGTGCGGCCATCACGTCCCGCATCCTCGCGTCCTCCGGCCGCAGGCCGATCCCGACGATGGCCCAGTCGGTCTCCAGCCGGCGCTCCAGCAGCCGGTCGAGGTACATCGCCTGGTGCGAACGGTGGAAGCCACCCACCCCGATGTGGGCGATGCGGGCCGTCAGGCGGGCACGGTCATAGGTCGGATGGCCGACCTCGGCGGGCAGGGCATCGAAACGATCGAGCGACGGCATCGAACTCAGGACATCTCGTCCAGTGCCGCGAACGCCTGTGCCACCCAGCCGGAATCCCATCGGTGCGCTCGGTAGCGGCCGTTGTCATACAGGTGCGGGATGCCGAGCTGCTCCATCAGCTCGTGCCCCGCGGTGAGGTGGTCGGAGCTCCAGTCGGGCGCATCCGCGCCGAAGTTCGCGTATCCCAGCATCGCGATGCGGGGGGCGTCGCCGAGCGCTCGACCACGGTCCCGGAGCAGGCCCGGGATGGCGAAGTCCCGGTAGCGTTCGGGTCGCCCCCAGTAGTAGGGCATCTCCCACTCGTCCGGGAGCTCCTTCATGATCGGGGAGTCGAAGAACGCGATCGCGTGGAAGACCTCCGGGTAGCGCAGCAGCAGCTGCATGGACGCGGTGCCACCCTTGCTGTAGCCCAGGAGCAGACGCCGGGAGTCGGGATACTGCCGGTCGAAGATCGGCAGGACGTCCTCGAGGAGGTACAGGACCTGCTGGAACATCGGATCGTCAGGCAGGTCCGTCATCCACGGCCACTCGGCATACGTCGGGGCCACCACGACCATGCCGTGCCGGTTGTGCAGGTCCTCGGCGAGGACGACCTCGATGACGTCACCCGAGCGGTGGCTGAGCTCCGGCGTGGCGGGCAACGCGTAGACGACCCTGGGCCGCTCGATCCGCTCCACGTCGTCTGGCACGAGCACCCGGATGACGGTCTCGAACCGCTGCCGTGTCGAGTCCACGTTGTATTGCTGGTAGCTGATGCGGAATGGTCCGGTGATCCGGGCGGGCATGGTGGCGGGCTCCTTCGGCGGATACGCCTACGACTTCAACCCGCCGGCGGTGAGGCCTGCCACGATCTGGCGCTGCGCCAGCAGGAAGACGATCAGGACGGGCAGCACGGACAGCGTGGTCGCGGCCATCTGGATGTTCCAGCGAGGACCCGCCAGCGGATCCTCGAACAACGTCAGGGCCACCGGCACGGTCAGCATCTGGCGTGACCGGAGGTAGACCAGCGGCTCCAGGAACTGGTTCCAGCTGTACCAGGCGGTGAACACCACGGCGGATGCGATGGAGGGCTTCACCAGCGGCAGGAAGATCCGGACCATCGTCCGCCATCGGCTGGCGCCATCCAGGGTGGCCGCCTCCTCGAACTCCTGGGGCAGCGTCACGAAGGCCTGGCGCATGATGAACATCGCGACCGGCGCCGTGAAGAGCATGGACGTGAACACGACCAGCGGGACGTACGTGTCGATCCAGCCGAGCTGCGCCGAGAACCGGAACAGCGGTACGATCACCGCCTCGGGCGGGATGAAGATGCCGCTCAGGAGCAGCAGGAAGATCACCCCCGCGCCCCGCGGACGGACACGCGCCAGGGCGTAGCCCGATGGGATCGCCACGGCCAGCGTGACGACGCACACGAACGCCATGATCACGATCGAGTTCAGGAACTGTCGCTCGAATGGCTGGAGCTCGAACACCTGGACGTAGTTGTCCCAGCGGAGCTCCGCGGGGATCAGGGTCGGCGGGTACCGCAGCACCTCGCTCCGGGACTTGAGGGAGCCGCTCACCATCCACGCGATGGGGCCCACGAACACCAGCGAGACCAGGCACAGCAGCAGGTAGCTGGGGATCGCGCGGATGGCGCGGGAGCGTCTCCGATCAGTTCGACTCATAGAACACCAACTTCCGTCGGAACAGCCAGATGATCCCCGAGGTGATCAGGACCAGCGAGAACAGGAGCACGGACAGGGCCGCGGCATAACCGATGTCGTTGAGTCGGAACGCCTGCCGGAAGATCTCGAACGCGAGCACGGTCGTCTGCACCCCGGGACCGCCGTTGGTGAGCAGCAGGACGAGCTCGAACACCTTGAACGACCCGCTGATCATGAGCATGAAGACCATCAGGATGGCCGGCGAGATCTGGGGCAGCACCACGTGCCGGAACGTCGCCCAGCGACCTGCGCCGTCCACCCGGCCGGCATCGACCAGATCCTCCCGGATGCCCTGGAGCGCCGCGAGGAAGATCATGACGTTGATGCCCACGTTCTTGGTGAGCTGGATGCCCACGAAGACGGCCAGCGTCAGCCAGCCACCACGCAGCCAGGGGAAGGGACCGGCGTCCACCATCGCGGTGATGCTGTCGAGCAGGCCCGCCGGTTGCAGGATGAACCGCCACACGAGCGTCCAGGCGACCGTGGTGATCAGCGCCGGGATGAAGATCGCGGAGCGGAAGATGTTGATGCCGGGCAGCTTCTGGTTGAGCAGGAGGGCCAGGCCGAGCGACACGATCGTCCCGGTGA
>CAZYTQ010000005.1:0-6876 GCA_964650135.1 uncultured Anaerolineaceae bacterium
GCCCACGCTCGGGGGGATCGCCGATCGCCCCGCCGGTGGGACCGATCGGCATGGATGGGCGACAGAGGGCCCGGCAGGTGGTCCACCAGTCGGGCGATCGGCATGGAAGGGCATGGAACGGGAGCCGGGCCGCCGCGACGGGCCGCCGCGACGGGGCGCTGCCAGGGCACTGCCGCACTGCTCGGCATGGATCGGACGCCGGGCCGCTGCGACGGGCCCCTCCAGGGCGCTGCCGCACGGCTCGGGCACCAGGATGCGGCTCCCGCTCCGCTTGCTGACCGCCATCACGGCGGACGATGCTTCCATGACGGAGACGTCGTCGCCCAGCGGACCCGACGGACGGTCTCCCCGCACCCTATCGCCATGAGGGCGTCACGCGTCCGCACCTGCGGCGTGCCGTCCGGTCGATCGACCGCTGCAGGGAGCCTCATCATGACCCATCGCATCGTCGATACCGTCCTGGCACATACCGTGGCGGTCACCGGCGCCGGGCCGTCCCTGGCCACCGCACCACCAGCCACGGCCGCAGTACGATCCGACCATCGCTGGTCCGGCGGTGTCGGCAACCGGAGCGACAAGGTCGATGGAGCTACGCGATCCGTGCTGTACGACTCCAGCGTCGGCACGGTCCTGCAGGCCGACAGGGCCGAGATGCTGGCCGAGGTCGGTGACGGGCCACGGTGGCCTCGAACAGCTGGCGATCGCCGAGCGGCGGCTGGCTGACGGAGGGCACACCGGCGTCCCGATGGGCCGAGCTGCGCCGGCTGGAGGCCCCGCGGGCCGAGCTGCACCGGCTGCGGTTGGAGCTCCTGCATGGGGTGATCGAAGGCCCGGAGCGCACCGGCGACCTGGACGGGGTGGTCCAGGGCTGGCAGCGGGTGATCGAGCTCGACCGGCTGGACTCGGAGCCCGTGCTCCGGATGATCGAGGCACTGCTCCGGCAGGGCAGGCGCGGTGCGGCCCATGGGACGGAGCGCGCCGCCCTGGAGCGTCTCGCCGCCGATGGGATCCCGCCGGACCCGGAGCTGGCCGTGGTGGCTCGGCAGCTGGGCGTCGACCGGGTGCCTTCCGCGTGAGCCTCGGTCGCTCCAGAGGTCGACGAGCGAGTCGTGCTCGACGCGGTCGATATCGACGCGGGTGACCGAAGCGCGTTTGGGCGCGCACCCAGGCCGACGCTGTCCGTCCCGGTCGCCGTCCAACGCACGACGACACGGTCGCCATCGGCACCGACGATGTCGTGGACGTCGTCGTGGAGGGCGGGGATCGCCTTGTCGATCGCTCTCACTGGTCGACCATATGTCGCTTGCATGGGCGCAGAGCGCCGCCGCTCACGCTCGTGCGGCTCGCCGATCGCTGAACCCAGTCGAACCATCGGGCTTGAACGTGGGCCGATCGGCGCGGCAGGTGACCCACCAGTCATTACCGACTGGCACAGCAGGAGTGCCTCGGATCAGGACCGCCGGATGGTCGCGATGGCCCGGGTCAGTGCCACCACGTGGCGGCGACCAGCTCCGCGACGAGGGTCTCCGTGGCGAGCGCTACCAGCGGGTCGTCGTCGCCTGGGTACCGCACCGTCGCGACCGCCTCCGGCACGTCACCACCCACGGCGACGACCGTCGAGCCGCGCTCGCGCAACCATGCCCGAGCCTGGTCGTCCCACGGGGAGCCCGGCAGTAGGATCGCCCGGTAGTCGAGCGTCTTCGTGAGATACACATCGACGTGCGACCAGTCGCCGGTCTCGGAACCGGTCGCCGGTCGGCGAGGTCCCTCGCGGACCATGAGCGCCGACTGTGCGGCCGACGACCAGCGCTCGGCGGGCGCGATGACATACACCCCATCGGGGCCGTCGAGCGCGCGGGCCGCCGAGGGCAGCCACCCATCGCGTCGATCGAGGAGCCATGTGGTCGAGGCCGCGACCCGTCGGCAGAGCCCCGCGACGTCCAGGTCGGCGCCGACGAGTCGCGCCTCGATGGCGAGCAGCATCAGCACGGTGTGCTGGAAGGTCCGACACGCCACGCCCGATGTCTCGACGCCGGCGCGGAGTGGCACCACCCCGTGCGCGGCGGTCGCCAGCGGCGACCCCTGATGCTCGGTGAGCGCGATGATGCGTGAGCCGCGCAGCCGCGCGGCGGCATGGAGCGTCTCGGGGCTGGTGCCGCTCGCGGAGATGGCCAGCACGAGGGTGTCCGGGTCGGGTCTGCTGCCGACGGTGGTCGACGCCAGCTCGGCGACCGCGTCGAGGCCCTGCGCGCGCAGGCGCGCGGCGGCGACCTCAGCGGCATAGCGGGACGATCCCATGCCCGTCAGCACCACCCGGCGCGGCGCCACGACCGGCAGGGCGGCGAGCGGATCCGCCTGCTCGAAGGCCTGTGCCAGCCGCTCGAGCGCCTCCGGCTTGCGTTCGAGATCGCCCAGCAGCTCGGCGCCGGAGCTCATCGTCGCACCACGGCGCGGCTCGAGACGTGGACGGCGGAGCTCATCGTCGCACGTCCGCGCTGCTGGGGACGCACCGCGGCTCGGCTCGGGACGCGGCGCGTCATCGGCTCGTGCCGTCGTGCCGTCATCGGGGGATCATCCGACGCAGCGTGCCGATGGGCGCGTACATCCAGCGCGGCAAGGTGCCGGCGGCGTACAGCATCTCGCGACACACGCGCTCGGCCTCGAAGGCGATCAGCAGCCGCTCGTCGAGCAGCGTGCGATGGCCGGCCCGCGTGAGCGTCTCCACATACGCCGCGAGATACGACTGGCGCGCCTGGTCGATCCAGGCATCGATGACCGGGGTGAGGCGACCGTCCGTCCGCCGGTCGACGATGCGGCCGACGTGGTCGAGGCTGCTCGCCAGCTGTGCCACATCCCGTGCGGCGGGCAGCGGCAGGCCCCGCTCCTCGATGGGCGAGGAGACGTCGTCGTCGAGGTCGATGACCGCCAGCCGCTCTCCGATGCGGAGGATCTGACCGACGTGCAGATCGCCGTGGATCCGCAGCACCGGTGTCGCGTCGATCGTCGCCAGGGTGTCGATCCGGGCGCGGAGCGCGCCGATCCGGGGTCGGAGCGCCGCGGCCGCCGCCCCATCGACGGTCACCTGCGTCCGCTCGAGCGCTTCCACCGCCGTCGCGTGCCACATCCCGATGCGTGCCCGCTCCGCGTGCGCGACCGGTCGCGGGAGCGCCACGGACGGCGTGGCGAGCGCCGCGTGCAGGGCGCCCGCGAGCATCCCCAGGCGTGTGCCGAGGCTCTGGCCGGGACACGCGTCGGGGCAGGGCGCCCGACCGGACCTCGGTCCGTTCGCGCTGGCCTCCGCGAGATGGGTCACGTGCGCCAGGACATCGGCGACGCACCAGTCCCAGCCGTCGCTCGCATCGGGCAGCCAGCCGTGGACCTGGACGAGCGTCGCGACCTGGCCGTGCTCGGTCCAGCGCAGACGGCCGATGGGCGGCGCCATGTCCCGGAACCCGACCGCCACGAGATGCGCGGCGAGGTCGGGGCTGTCGGGTGCCCGGAGCACCGGCTCGGCCAGCCATTTCACGACCGCCTGGCCACCCACGACCAGCGATTCGTTGGTCTGGTCGACACCGATGGCCCGCTCGCCCTGCAGCTCGCCGGGGCTGCGCAATCGGTCGAGGTCGAATCCCTCGTCGAGGGTCGTGTCGCGCGCGAGCGCCGCCACGAGCGCGGCGGATGTGCCGTCGCGTGGCCGGGCACGCCGCCACCCGGCACCCTCCCGGGCCAGGGGGGCCAGCGAGAGCCGATCGAGGGCGTCGCGCGTGACCACCACGGCCAGACCCTCATCCGCTGCGCCACCCAGACGTGTCGCCGCGACCGGCCGCATGGCGGCGAGCGGCGGCCGGACATAGCCCCCCGTGGGCGGGTCTTCCGCCGGGGGCCAGGTGTCCGAGAGTTCCTGCAGCAGGGTCAACCTTGTCTCCGACCGGCCGATCTGCCACACTCGTGGCGATCGGGACGCCGGACCCAGGAGCGGGCCCGTACGAGAGGAGCACGAATCATGCGTCATCGCCACGCGGTCCGCGGCCGCGCCAGTGTCGTGGGGGTCGCCACGGCGCTGCTGGTCGGGGCCATCGGCACGACCGCGCTCGCCCAGGACCCCAGCGGCTCGGCCGCTCCCGCGGGCACGCCCGATCCCGCGCTGGCGGGTCAGAGCCTGGTCATCTCGAATTGGGCCGAGTACATGCCCGATGACCTGCCGGCGCGGTTCGAGGCCGAGACGGGCGTCCCGGTCACGGTCACCAACCACGCCACCAACGAGGAGGTCGTGGCCAAGCTCCTGGCGGGGAACTCCGGCATCGACGTCGCGTTCCTGTCCGGCCAGTTCGCGCAGGCGCTTGCCGAGGGCGGCTTCCTGTCGTCCATCGATCATGCGCAGGTGCCCAACATCGCGAACCTGTATCCCGAGGCCAACGAGCTCACCTATGACCCGGGCAACGCCATCTCGGTGCCCTACGCATGGGGCACCACGGGCCTGTGCTATCGCACGGACCTGGTGAGCGCCGAGCCGACCAGCTGGTACGACCTTCTGACACCCGCCGAGGACGTCACCGGCAAGACCACGGCCCTCGCGACCCAGCGCTGGCTGATGCTGCCCGCGCAGAAGGCGCTCGGCTTCTCCGCCAACACCACCGACCCGGCCGAGATGGCCCAGGTCAGGGACCTGCTGGTCGCCATGAAGCCGACCCTGCTCGCCTTCGACGACACCACGTTCTATGCCCGGCTCGTCAGCGGCGAGGCGTCGCTGGTGGAAGCCTGGGACGGCTGGTGCAACTACGCCATCGGTGACCCGGACCAGGGCGCCAACGTGGGCTGGGTCGTGCCCAGCGAGGGCAGCGACCTGTGGGTGGACACCATGACCATCCTGGAGTCCTCGCCCAACAAGGAGGCCGCCCACGCCTTCATCGACTTCGTGCTTCGGCCCGACGTCCACTCGTGGGTGGTCGAGAACATCTCCTACAAGGTGCCCAACGCACCCGCCATGGCTGCCGTCGATCCGGCGGTCCTCGAGGCGTTCCCGAACCTGTCCATGACCCCCGCGGAGCTGCTCGCTGGCGAGGGGCTCGTGGATCTTGGTGAGGATGGCGCGGCGCTGTACCAAGGTATCGCGGACGAGATCGCCGTCCAGTGACCACGGGCTCTCACGAGAGCCCGTCCCTGACCTCGGACCCGACCGCTCCGGCACCACCGGGGCGGTCGGACCGCATCGGGCGGCTGCTGCTCCTGGGACCGGGTCTGCTGTACCTCGCGGTCCTGTTCCTGCTGCCGCTCATGGCCATCGTCGGTATCGCGTTCGTGGAGTCGAACCGGTTCGGCCAGCTCCGCTGGGAGCCGACGCTCACCAGCTTCGTGCGGGCGTTCGATCCGCTCTACCTGCGCGTGCTCGGCAGCTCGGTCGTCATCGCCGGGGTCACGACCCTGCTGGCGGTGCTCATCGGCTATCCCGCCGCCTGGGCGATCGCCCGACTGCCGACCCGGTGGCGGCTCGTGGTCCTCATCCTCGTGGTGCTGCCGTTCTGGACCAACTTCCTGGTGCGGACCTATGCCTGGATCGTGCTGCTCAACACGGAGGGCCCGATCTCGGGGGTGCTCCAGGGTGCGGGCCTCATCGAGAGCCCGCTCCAGCTGCTGTACACGCCCGGGGCGGTCATCGCCGGACTCCTGTACGCATACCTGCCACTCATGATCCTGCCGCTGTACGTCGCCATCGACCGGCTGGACCCGGAGCTCCGCGAGGCGGCGCGTGACCTGGGTGCGAGTCGCGCCCGGGTGTTCCTGACCGTCACTCTGCCCATGACCCTGCCCGGTGCCCTGACGGGTGCCATCTTCGTGTTCGTGCCCAGCCTCGGCAACTTCGTCATCCCCGAGCTCCTGGGTGGCGGCAAGACCGTGATGATCGGCAACCTCATCCGGGACCAGTTCCTGAAGGCCCGCAACTGGCCGCTCGCGGCGGTGCTCGCCCTGTCCATCCTGGTCATCCTCGCGATACTGCTCATCATCCAGTCCCGGCTCTCCCGTCGGTACGCTCCGGTGACCGATGGCTGATCCGTCGTCGATGGAGACCCCGGGCGGCGACCCGTCGGCGCTGCCACGCCCTCGCTGGGCGCGACCCGCCCGCTGGCCCATGCTGGTGCTCGGCGCGACGCTCGTGTTCCTGTACACGCCCATCGGCGTGGTCGTGGTGATGGCCTTCAACGAGTCCGGGAGCGCCTACCGCTGGAGCGGCTTCAGCACCCGCTGGTTCGGAGACCTTGCCGGGAACCAGCAGATCCTGGCGGCGCTGGGCAACACCCTCGTCGTGGCGGCCGGTGCCACGGCGCTGTCGATCGTCCTCGGCACGCTGCTCGCCGTGGGCCTCGCTCGGTACGTACGATCGGCGTGGCTGGATGCGTTCGCCATGGGCCCGGCCGTGGCGCCGGACATCGTGATGGCGATGGGGCTGCTCACGCTCTACGTGACCTTGGGCTTCAGCCTTGGGCTGCACTCGGTGCTGCTCGCGCACGTGGTGTTCGGGACGGCGCTCGTGACGGCCACGGTGCGCGCGAGGCTGGGCCATCTCGACCCGGCGCTCGAGGAGGCATCCCGGGACCTTGGGGCGTCGGCGCTCCAGACGTTCCTGCGCATCACCATCCCGGGGGTGATGCCGGCCATCATCGCGGGCGGCTTGCTCACCTTCACCCTCTCGCTCGATGAGTTCGTGATCGCCTTCTTCACCGATGGGCCGGCCACCCCGACGCTGCCCATCGTCATCTACTCCATGGTCCGCTTCGGCGTGACGCCCGAGGTGAACGCCCTGGGTGCCATCCTCTTGCTCGTGAGCATCGTGACCGTCCTCATCGCGCAGCGCCTGACGGGTCTCGGCGGGAAGGACGC
>CAZYTQ010000005.1:6886-55168 GCA_964650135.1 uncultured Anaerolineaceae bacterium
CGCAGACACATGACCGACCAGGTGCTCGGATCGGCTGTCACGCCTTCGGGCGCTGCCGTGCCCTCGGCCCCAGACACGCCGTTGCTCGCCGTGCGTGGCGTCAGCCGGACCTTCGGCGACGTGCACGCGCTCATCGATGTCTCGCTCGACATCCGTCAGAACGAGTTCTTCGCGCTGCTCGGGCCGTCCGGCTGTGGCAAGACCACCCTGCTGCGCATCCTCGCGGGCTTCGAGCACCCCGACGCCGGGAGCGTCACGCTCGGCGGCACGGATCTGCTGGCGCTGCCGCCGGAGAGACGACCGGTCAACCTCATGTTCCAGTCCTATGCGCTATTCCCCCACATGTCCGTGGAGCGGAACGTCGCGTATGGCCTCGAGCGGGAGGGCAGGCCGAAGGACGAGGTCCAGGCACGCGTCGCCGAGGTGCTGCAGGTCGTGGGCATCAGCGAGACCGCGCGCCGCCGACCGTCGCAGCTCTCGGGTGGGCAACGTCAGCGGGTGGCGCTCGCGCGGGCGATCGTGAAGCGTCCCCGGCTGCTGCTACTCGACGAGCCGCTCTCCGCGCTCGACCGCAAGGTGCGCGGCGAGATGCAGCTGGAGCTCAAGCGGCTCCAGCACGAGGTGGGCATCACGTTCGTGGTCGTGACGCACGATCAGGAGGAGGCGATGTCCATGGCCGACCGCATCGCCGTGTTCCAGCGTGGTCGGGTGGAGCAGGTCGATGCCCCCGTGGAGCTGTACCAGCGTCCCCGGAGCCTGTTCGTGGCCCGCTTCATCGGCAACAACGACCTCTTCGAGGGGGTGGCCGCCGATGGCGGCGTGGTCGTGGATGGCGTGGGGTCCCTGCCCGCAGCGTCGGTCGACGTCGCGCCAGGCGAGCCGGCCTGGCTGGGGATCCGCCCCGAGCATGTGCGGGTCGTCGAGCCTGGGGCCCCGGGCGCGATCCTGGCTGGCGTCATCGCCGACACCCAGTTCCAGGGCGGCCTGTCGACGTTGGCGGTCGACGTGCCCGGGCTGACCGCACCCGTGCTCGTCACGCAACAGGGCGTCGCCCGGCTCGAGCGAGGCACCCCGGTCGGGCTGACCTGGGATCCGGCGCGCAGCGTGGTCATCCCCGACGAACGGCCACCCGTCGGGAGCCGCTGAACCATCGCCCGCCGTCGCGAGCCCACCAGTCGCCAGGGTCACAGGTTCACCGAACGACGTCGCTCCCGCGACAGGGCATCCAGCCGGCCCGCGAGGACCTCGATCGAGCGCTCCGCGATCGAGGGATGCGACACGTTCGTCGCGCGATGCCTTGTCGATCGTGATGATGGCCGAGACGTCGGCGACCGACGGACGTGGCAAGCCGGTCCGCTCGGGATCCAGGCTGATGTTGCCGCTGGCCCGTGCCATCCGCGTGCTGCTGGTCAGAGCACACAGACGACCGTCCGGATCGTGCCGCGGTCGAACACCTCACCCTGGATCACCAGGACGGGTCGGCGGTGTCCCGGACCGGAGCAGGCAGGGTCGCCGAGGTCCGCCACCAGATGTCTCCCAGGGAGATCACCGCTCCGTCGACTCGAGCGCGCGCCGGCCGGCGTCCTTGACGAAGGGGTCGATCCGGGCGTCCTCGCCCAGCTCCTCGACGAGCGCGTCCAGATCCGCCGTGATCCGGTCGGGCGCGTGTCGGGCGACATCCTCACGGACCGCAGTGCTGTACGGCTCGCTCCGCGATCTGCCGCACGGCTTGACGCGCCGCACGTCGCCCGATTGAATGCATCGGCGAGCCCAGCCGCCGCACCCGACCAGCCACCGCCCAAGGAGGACGCATGCCCTCGCCCCTCACGATCCTGTTCATGCCCGAGTCCGCGTACGGACCTACCAACAACTGCGTGGGTATCGGGCGGAAGCTGGTCGAGCGGGGCCATCGCGTGGTGTTCGCGGCGGAGGCGAGCTGGACGGGCAAGCTGTCACCCATGGGCTTCGTGGAGGACCTGGTGGACCTCGCGCCCCCGCCGGACGCGGGATCGGACGCCCCCCAGGACGCGGGGCAGTTCTGGAAGGACTTCATCCGGGACACCGCGCCCGAGTTCCGCAAGCCGACGATCGATCAGCTGGCCACGTTCATGGCACCGACCTGGCAGGCGCTCATCGATGGTGCGAGGTACTGCGAGCCACAGCTGCGCGAGATCCTCGCGCGCCAGGCGCCGGACGTGATCGTCGAGGACAACGTGGTGTGCTTCCCGGCGCTCGTGACCCACGACGCGCCGTTCGTGCGCATCGTGTCCTGCAACCCGCTGGAGGTGCCGGGGCCGGACATCGCACCCGCCTACTCCGGGCTGCCGGCCGCCGACCGCTCGGAGTGGGGGCCGTTCCGGGCCGAGTACGACCGGACCCATCGATCGATGTGGGCCGACTTCGATGACTGGGTCCAGGCACAGGGAGCACCCGCCCTGCCCGACCTCGAGTTCATCCACGCCTCGGCGCATCTGAACCTGTATGTCTACCCGGAGCCACTCGACTACACGGACGCGCGTCCGCTCGACGCGACCTGGCACCGCCTGGGATCGAGCGTCCGGACCACGGATGCGCCGTTCGAGCTGCCGTCGGAGGTCGCCGATCGGCCCACGGACAGCGCGCTCATCTACCTCTCGCTGGGATCGCTCGGCAGCGCCGACGTGGAGCTCATGCGTCGGCTCGTGGACGCGCTCGGTCGGACCCGTCATCGGTTCATCGTGTCCAAGGGGCCGCAGCACCCGGAGTACGAGCTCGCGGACAACATGTGGGGCGCGGAGTTCCTGCCCCAGACGTCCATCGTCCCGCAGGTGGACCTGGTCATCACCCACGGCGGCAACAACACGACCACCGAGGCGTTCCACTTCGGTAAGCCCATGATCCTGCTGCCCCTGTTCTGGGACCAGTACGACAACGCCCAGCGGGTCGACGAGTCCGGCTTCGGCGTGCGCCTGGCCACGTACGCGTTCACGGACGCGGAGATGCATGGTGCGATCGAGCGGCTGCTCGGGGACGCTGCGCTCCGTGAGCGCCTGGCGGTCGAGTCCGCGCGGGTGCGGGTGGCGGATGGCGTGACGCGTGCCGCCGACCTCATCGAGCAGCTCGGACCGCGGACCGCCGGGTCGCGAGGCTGATCCTCGCGGCGGGGATGTCCGCGAGATGGCTCGCAGGTCGCGGCCGGGGGCCCGGTCGTGTCCGCGGTATGGCGGTATGGTGATGGTATGGCAGCCATCAGGATGACCTTCAGCCTGGATGCGGCGACATCCCGCAGCCTCCGCGAGGCTGCGGAGTCATCGGGCAAGCCCAGGAGCGAGGTCGTGCGCGCGGCGATCCTGGACCATGCCGAACGCGTGGGACGCCTGACGGAGGCTGCGCGGTGGCGACGGCTGAGCGGCGGCGACGGCTGAGCGTGTTCGACGAGATGCTGGCCGCGCGTCCCGTGGGAGATGGAGCGGCCGTCGATCATGAGCTGGCTGCCGTCCGGCGAGCACGCCGAGGTGGCGGGCGTGCCACGGGCCCGACCGATCCGAGGTGATCATCGTCGACACATCGCGCTCATCGACAGCCTCGTCGGACCCAGGCGTTCCGCGCCCCGGATGCGGCGGTTCATCGAGGACGGCGAGCGGCTGGTCGTCCCTGCGCTGGTGCTCTACGAATGGTGGCGCGGCCCCCGTTCGGCGGAGGAGCTCGCGGTGCAGGAGGCACTCCTTCCGAGCGAGGACGCACCGGCGTTCGGGTCGGAGCTGGCCGGCCTGGCCGCGCGCCTCTATCGCGACGTCCGTCGGCCGCGCGGCCGCGAGGTGGACCTGGCCATCGCGGCGCACGCGATCGGTCGGCGCGCCGCCTTGTGGACCCTCAGCATCGGCGACTTCGCCGACATCCCGGGATTGACCGTGGTACCGAACGTGGAGGCGAGGCGGTGATCATCGACGGGCAGGAGGCTCGCGGCGGTGGAGGCACGCGGGTCCTGATCGACCCGGCCACGGAGCAGCCCGTCGCGAAGGTGGTGGACGCCACGGCCGCGGACGTGGATCGGGCCGTCGCGGTGGCACGTGCCGCCCAGCCGGCGTGGGCCGAACGGACGCCAGGTGAGCGTTCGCTCGTGCTGCTCCGGCTCGCGGACCTGTGCGAGGCCCACGCGGACGAGCTGTCGCGCCTCGAGATGGAGGACAGCGGCAAGCCGTGGGCCACGATGCGCGATGGTGAGCTGCCCTTCGCGATCGACAACCTGCGCTTCTTCGCGGGTGCCGCGCGATCGCTGGATGGCACGGGCGCCGGGATCCTCTCGAAGGGCTACACGTCGCTGTTGCTGCGCCGGCCGATCGGTGTGGTGGGAGCCATCGCGCCCTGGAACTTCCCGTTCATCATGGCGGTCTGGAAGCTCGGACCGGCGCTCGCCGCGGGCAATGCCGCGGTCATCAAGCCGGCATCCCGGACGCCGCGCTCGACCCTCCTGTTGGCGCGGCTCGCCCTGGAGGCGGGCGTCCCGGCGGGCGTGCTCAACGTGGTGACCGGCAGCGTCGACGTGGGAGAGGCGCTGGTGCGGCATCCGGGCGTGGACATGGTCACGGTCACGGGCTCGACCGCGACCGGTCGGCGGGTCATGGAAGGTGCCGTGCCCGGGGTCAAGCGGCTTGCCCTGGAGCTGGGTGGCAAGGCACCGTCGCTCGCGTTCGAGGACGCGGACATCGCCGCGATGGCGCGGGCGGTGGCGCTCGGCGCGACCTACAACAGCGGCCAGGACTGCACCGCCGCGACCCGGGTGTACATCCAGCGCAGCCGCTTCGACGAGGCGGTCGATGCGCTCCGCGAGCGACTCGCGGCCATCCGCGTCGGGGCGCCGGATGACCCATCGACGGACATCGGTCCCCTGGTGTCCGCAGAGCATCGGGACGCGGTCGCCGGGTTCGTGGCCCGGGCACGGTCCGCTGGTGCGGAGGCGCTGACGGGTGGCGCGCCCCTGGACGGGCCAGGTGCGTGGTTCCCGCCGACGCTGCTCGTGGGGGCGGCGCAGGACAGCGAGATCGTCCAGGGCGAGGTCTTCGGCCCGGTGCTGGTGGCGCTCCCGTTCGAGGACGAGGCGGACGCGGTCCGGCTCGCCAATGACACGCCATATGGCCTCGCGTCCTCGGTCTGGACACGGGACGTGTCGCGGGCGCTGCGGGTGAGCCATCGGCTGGATGTCGGGGTCACGTGGGTGAACGACCACCTGCCCATCGCGTCAGAGGCACCCCATGGTGGCGTGAAGGGGAGCGGTTTCGGCAAGGAGATGAGCCAGGAGTCGCTGCTCGAGTACTCCGTGACGCGACATCTCATGATCCGTCACGAGGCACCACCGGAGCACGAGGGCTTCCGGCCGGCCTGACCCCGTGGGTGTCCGTGCCCGGTCACGGGCCAGTCCAGGTGGGGACCCATCACGCCTTGGCGTCGGAGCCCAGACGTGGGAACGGCTGGAGCCCGAACACCACCTCGACCGGGACCTCGAAGTAGGCCGCGATCCGGAGGGCGAGGAAGAGACTCGGGCTGAACTCGCCCCGCTCCAGATAGCCGATGGTCTGGTAGTGGACCCCCAGGGCGTCCGCGAGCTGGCGCCGGCTGACGCGACGCTCCGCACGAAGCATCGCGATGCGGTTGTGGACGACGTCGGTCATCCGTCAGCCCCGGGACGACGGATGCGCGACGTGCATGACCGCCGCGACCGCGGCATGGTCCGCCGGGTGCCTCACCCGCGCTGGAGCGCACGTGTCCGGGCGCCCTCGACCGCGGAGCCGGACTCCCGAGCGGCCATCCTCCGGAGGATCCTGGGCGCCGCCAGGAGGCCCGCCACGGCCCAGGCGCCGAGGACCGCGAACGTCTCCAGCGGCCGCCACGACCCGTCCACCTCGAGCGCGACCGCCGCCTCCGGCAGGAACACCGAGCGCATCCCCAGGCCCAGCCAGTAGATCGGGAAGACCTGGGCGATGGCTGCGATCCACGCCGGCAGCTCCTGGATGGGGAACCAGATGCCGGAGATGACGACGAGCACCGTGAGCACGATCACCCCGATGCTGAACACGAACCGGGGGTTCCGGATCATGGAGCCGATGATCAGTCCGATCGGGATCATGGCGAGCAGGCCGAGCGCGATGAGGGCGCCCAGGACCAGCACGTCCGCTGGGCCGCCGAGTGACACCCCGGGCAGCAGGATGAGACCGCCGACGAGCACGATGGCCACACCCACGAGGGTATCGAACGCGTCCTGGGTGACCCGACCGGTGACGTACCCGACCATCCCCGACGGCACGGACCTCATGCGCAACAGCGTCCCGTCCTCTCGCTCGAACGACAGGTAATAGGCGGGGTTGAGGACGGCACCGAACGCGATCATGGCGGCGACCGCACCGGGCATCGCGAAGACGGCGAGCGGCACGGCGGTGTCACCGACCACCGCGTCACCCATGAGCACGAACACGACCAGGGGGATGCAGCTGAAGATGAGGGTGTTGGCGGAGCCCTCCCTGGACAGGAGGATCTGGAGGTACTGGGTCACGCCCCGGGAGAGGCCGGCTCGGATCGCATGCAGGGGGACGCTCATGCCGCCGGCACCTCGCTCGAGTGGGCGACTTCGTGGTCACGGACGAGGGTGAGATACGCGTCCTCCAGCGACGCGCGGCGCACCTCCAGGTCCGTCAACGCGTCGCCGTGGGTCGCGAGCAGCTGACGCACGAAGGCGGCCGCGTCCGTGGTCGCGTGCACCTGCCGTTGCCCGTCGATCGTCCAGCGGACCTCGGAGGACGCCGAGGCCTGGAGCGACAGCGCGTCCGGGCTGCCCTCCGCGCGGACGCGGCCGCTCGCGAGGATGACGATGCGGTCCGCGAGGCGCTCCGCCTCCGCGAGGTCATGCGTGGTCAGGAGCACCGTCATGCCCTCCAGGTCCGTGAGGCCGTGGATCATCTCGTGGAAGTCGCGCCGGGCCTCCGGGTCGAACCCGGCCGTGGGCTCATCGAGGAACAGCAGCTCCGGACGCCCGACCAGGCCGATCGCGACGTCCAGTCGGCGACGCATGCCGCCAGAGAGCGTCGCCACCCGCTGACCCGCGGCGGCCGTGAGACCCACCAGCCCCAGCAGCTCGTCCGTGTCCATGGGCCGGCGCCGCTCCGCGCTCGACCATGGGGCGTAGAACCCGCCGAGATGGTGGAGCAGGTCTCGCACCCGCCACTTCGCATGGTCTCGCCACGACTGGAGGACGACGCCCACCCGTGCCCGCCACACGTCGTCCGCGTGCCACGGATCCTGGCCCAGGACCAGGGCGGTCCCCGCGGACGGACGGCGGATGCCCTCGAGGATCTCGACCAGGGTCGTCTTGCCGGCGCCATTCGGGCCCAGGATGACCACGACCTCCCCGTGGTCGATGCGCAGGTCGACCCCATCGAGCGCGTCTCGCGTGCCGTAGCGCATCCGAAGGCCACGGCCATCGACCGCAGGGCGTGGGGCGGCGGCGTGGGCAGGGTGGCTGTGAAGCGCCGCGCCCACGTCCGGATCGACCAGTGGGGACATCCGCTGCATGCAGCCTCCTGTCAAGTGTGTATCTACGACAGATGATAGCAGAACTACTACATCGACGTCACCATCGTCGGCCGGCCCAGCGGTCGGCCGGTATCCTCGGCTCGTGTCCGAGTCGTCCATCACCCTGCCCGACCTCGTGCGCGACGGCGTCCTCGGGGCTGACCTCGCGGCGCTGGTGTGGCTCATGGTGGAGGGCGGGTCACCGGTGATCGTGTCCGGCGTGGCGCCAGCCAGCGACCGCGAGATGGTGGCGCTGGGTACGCTCCGGGTCCCGCCGGCTGCCGTCGTGACGACCCTCGACGCGGACCGCGAGCGTCTTCGCGTCGCGGCGCTCGCTGCGCCCATGCGTGCCGGGGAGCGGCTTGCCGTCCTGGTGGCCGCCCCTGACCTGCGCACGGCGTTGGCACGGCTGACAGGCGATGCCCACGAGCTGCCCGAGGACGCCGTCCGACGCCTGGGGGTCGTGCTGGTGGTGGAGCGGGTGTCGCTCGTGGCGCGTCCCGGGCCGATCCGCGACGGCCTGCGGGTGCGTGCCGCGCACTACCTCCGGCCCGCCGAGCGTGACCCACAGGGCCACGTGCAGCGGCGGCCCCCCGCCGTGCTCGCGGAGTGGCGTGCGGACGAGGACGCGTTCGACGACTTCTCGTGGGGCGTCACGCCCGAGCTCGCCGACCGCGTGGACCGGAGCCAGGCCGATCTCGAGGATGCCATCGCGCGTCGTGCGACGGCGCTCCGGCGACTCGTGGCGGGCCAACCGGGTCCCGTCACCCTGGAGGCCGTGCTGGCGGCCGAGCCGCCACGGGTTGCCGCCCCCGCCCGCCCGGTCGCGACGCCGTCGCCCGTCGGTTCGCCGCTCACCGACCCCCAGCCACACGAGCACGACCACGGGAAGCCACACGTCCACTGAGGACCCCGTTGCACGCTCGGCCGTGTCCGAAGGCAGCGCTGGGACGGGTCGACATCTCGCGAGCGATGTCGGTCAGCGGGTCGGGCGCAACCGCGGATCGGACGGATGCTCGTGCCCCCGGCGCCAGTCCAGCGGGGCTGGCCGGTGTCGGCGTCCGGTCCAGCCCGTGTCTGGCAGTCACGAGAGTGATGATCCGGCGGGATGGAGGGCTCCGAACGGTCCGCGTCTCGAGCCGCGCACGGTCGATCGGCTGCGTGGCGATGCCACCTGGGTGCGATCGGGCGCGCGTGGCATCCACAGCGGACCGATGTGGATCCAGGAGCGGCCAGTCGCGGTTCCAGTGGGCTGGGAGCGCCGGCGGGACGCGCGATCTCGTGACTGGCAGACACGCCGGCGGGACGCGCGCGACCTCGTGACTGGCAGACACGCCGGCGGGACGCGCGATCTCGTGACTGGCAGACACGCCGGCGACCCCAGGACCGGCACGCGGACGGGCGAGAGGACTCGTCTCCCCAATCCCGCGCCATCCGACCACCATCCGACCATCACCGGGCGACCCCCGCCGTTGGTGGTAGCCTCGTCCCTGGGCCGCACGCACAGCCACGCACCATGGAACGAAGATGCCACCCTCGTCCACCCGTCGCCCGGCCACGCTCGGTGGGCTGCGCGCGACCGGCTACCGGCCGCGCAGCGTCAAGGCGGAGATGCGTGCCAACCTGCTCGCGGCGCTGGCCGCGGACGCGGACGTGTTCGCGGGGATCGTGGGCTACGAGTCCACGGTCATCCCGGCCATCCAGAACGCGATCGTCGCGGGCCAGGACATCGTGCTCCTCGGCGAGCGGGGCCAGGCGAAGACCCGCATCGCCCGCTCGCTGACGCGCCTCCTGGACGAGGACATCCCCACGGTCGCCGGCACCGACCTGCGGGAGGATCCGCTCGCGCCCATCACGAGCGCGACCATGGAGCGCATCGCCACCGAGGGCGACGCCACGCCCATCGAGTGGCTGCCGCGCGACCGCCGCTACGGGGAGAAGCTCGCCACCCCGGACATCACCATCGCCGACCTCGTGGGGGAGATCGATCCCATCAAGGTCGCCGAGGGTCGCTATCTCGCGGATGAGTCGACCATCCACTTCGGGCTCATCCCGCGCACCAACCGGGGCATCGTGACCATCAACGAGCTGCCGGATCTCGCGGAACGCATCCAGGTGGGTCTGCTCAACATCCTCGAGGAGCGGGATGTCCAGGTCCGTGGCCACGCCATCCGGCTGCCGCTGGACCTCGCGTTCGTGGCCACCGCGAACCCGGAGGACTACACCAGCCGGGGCCGCATCATCACGCCCCTCAAGGACCGCCTGGGGTCCCAGATCCGGACGCACTATCCGCGGACCATCGAGCTCGAGCTGGACATCATGCGCCAGGAGCGGGCCACGTTCGACGACGCGTCGATCGTGCTCGAGGAGCCACCGTTCATGCTCGAGATCGTGGCACGCCTGTCCCATCTCGCTCGACGCGCCCCGGAGGTCAGCCAGCGCTCGGGCGTGAGCGTCCGGGTGAGCATCGCCAACCTCGAGACGATGACTGCCAACGCGCTCCGTCGGGCGGTCCGGCTGGGTGAGCAGGCAGCGGCGCCCCGCATCAGCGACCTGGGTGCGCTGGTCCCATCGACGACCGGCAAGATCGAGCTCGAGACGCTCGGCGACGAGACGCCCGAGGAGCGCATCGTGGACCGACTCATCGCGCGTGCCGTCCACGAGACGTTCGCACGCCACGTGGACGAGGGCACCCTCGGTGATGTCGTGGAGGCCTTCGAGTCGGGCCTCGTCGTGCGGACCGGTGAATCGGTGCCCGCTCGGGACTACGTGGGCTGGATGCGTGAGACGCCGGGGATGGCCGCCGCGGTGTCCCGGCTGGGCATCGGCGAGTCGCCGGTCGCGGTCGCCTCGGCCGTGGAGCTCCTGCTGGAGGGCCTGCATCTCCATCGTCGGCTCAACAAGGACCGTGCTGCCACAGGTGGCACGTACCGGGCATGACGACGTGATGGGCGAGCGGCCCCGCGAGCCTGCGCACGGCAGCGCGCGTCACGCCGACACCCAGGACGCCGGCGCCGAGGCCTGGGGCTACGACGGCGCGGAGGTCCGATACGCCCGCTGGGACGGCCGCCAGCAACTGCCCGACCTGACCGCCGACGAGGTGCTGGGTGCGCTCGCGGACGACCTGGTCGAGGAGTCCGATGTCGAGGATGCGCTGATGCGGCTGCTGCGCCGGGGTCTCGACGCCCCGGCCGATCCGCGTGCCTCGCCGCTCCCGGGTCTGGATGCGCTGCGGCAGCGGCTCGCCCAGGCGCGTCGCGAGATGCTCGCCCGGTACCAGCTCGACGATGTCCTCGCCGACATCCGCGAGGAGCTCGACGCGATCGTGGCCAGTGAGCGTCGGGGGATCGAACGACGGATGGCGGGTGGCGCGTCGGAAGCCGCGGCCGCCGATCCCGACCGGGAGGCGCTGGAGGTGCTCGCCGCCGAGCTGGCGGGTCGCCGCCAGGAGCGGCTGGACGCGCTGCCGACCGAGCTCGGGGACCGCATCAGGGCGCTCCAGGACTACGACTTCCTCGAGCCGGACGCGCGCGAGCGCTTCGAGGGGCTGCTGGCGCGTCTGGGTGGCCGGATGCTCGACGCGGTGTTCGAGGGCATGGCGGATGCCATCCGGGGCGCCACGCCGCAGGAGCTGGCCGCCAACCGGGAGATGGTCCGTGACCTCGATGGGCTGCTCCAACGACGACTCGCCGGCGATGAGCCCGCCCAGGCCGAGGTCGACGCCTTCCTGGGTCGGCATGGGGCGTCCTTCCCGGGCGCCCGGACCCTCGACGACATCGTGGCGTCGCTCGCGGACCGGATGGCGACGATGGCCTCGCTCATGCGCTCGCTGTCCGCCGAGCAGCGGGCGGAGCTGGACTCGCTCATGGACGCCCTGCTGCGTGACGACCGGCTGCGCTGGGACCTCGCCCAGCTCGCCTCGACCCTCGACCAGCTGCTGCCGGGCGGCCTGGGCGACCGGGTCCGCTTCCGGGGCCAGGAGTCGCTGGGTCTCGAGGGTGCCCTGGGCCAGCTCGAGCGCGTCGGTCGGCTGGACCGGCTGCGTGACCAGCTCGAGGCCCTGGAGGGCCCGGGGGGCCTCGACGCCATCGCCGCGGACGAGCTGCGTGACCTCCTGGACGATGACGCCGCCGAGCAGCTCGCCGCCCTCCGCGACCTCGCCCGTCGACTCGAGGCGGCGGGCTATGTGACCCGCGACGGCGAGCGGCTGTCGCTCACGCCGCGTGGCGCGCGACGGCTCGGCCAGCAGGTCCTCGACCAGCTGTTCACGCGTCTGTCACGCGACGCGTTCGGTGAGCACGACATCCGTCATGCGGGTGGGGCAGGGGAGCGCGCCGAGACGTCCAGCCCGTGGGAGTTCGGTCGACCGTTCGACCTCGACCTGCGCACCACGCTTGCCAACGCGCTCGCCGATCCGCGCAACGCGCCGACCGTCGCCGGCCCGCGCGTGGCGGCGGGAGGCCGCCGAGTGCTCCTGTCGCCGGAGGACTTCGCCGTCGCGGATGCGGACGTGCGATCGGATGCCGCGACCGTGCTCCTGCTGGACATGAGCCGATCGATGCTGCTGCGGGATTGTGCGCTGGCGGCCAAGAAGGTCGCGCTCGCGCTCCAGGCGCTCATCCACAGCCGGTTCCCGCGGGACGAGCTGCACATCGTCAGCTTCGCCTATGCGGCTCGCGAGATCCCCGCCGATGCCCTGGCCACCGTCAGCTGGGATGCCTGGGAGTACGGCACCAACCTGCAGCACGGGCTCCAGATCGCGCGCGGCCTCCTGTCGCGGTCGCGCAGCGCCAACCGGTCGGTGCTCGTCATCACCGATGGCGAGCCGACCGCGCACATGGAGGACGGACGGGTCGAGTTCTCGTACCCACCCACGCGGCGGACCGTCCGGGAGACGCTGCGCGAGGTGATGCGCTGCACGCGGGATGGCATCGTCATCAACACCTTCATGCTCGACCGGTCTCCCTCGCTCGCCGCGTTCGTGGAGCACGTGACGCGGCTCAACCGTGGACGAGCGTTCCACGCGGACCCCGAGGACCTCGGTCGATACGTCCTCGTGGACTACGTGGGGCAGCGCACGGGTCGCCACTGAGCAGCGGCGGTCGGAGTTCAGGCGATGGCCCCGATCGCCCCTGCGAGGGCCACGACACCGAACAGCGCGATGGCGATGCCCGAGGCCATCGTCACGACCCGCAAGGCCCATGGCGATAGACGGCCCCGGACCAGCGCGACGATCGGCACGAGGACGAGCCACCAGGCGATCGACCCGATCGCGAGCCCGAGCCACAGTGACGCGGCGGCGCCCATCGACGCCGGGATGCCCATGCTCACCACCAGCGCGCCGTAGAGCAGCACCGTCAGCGGGTTCGTGAGCGTCAGGCCGACCATGGAGGCGCAGGCTCCGGCGAGACCGCGGGCGGTCGCGGGCCGGCCGATGAGTGGGGCGTCCGCACGGAGCACCGTGCGTGCCCCGACCGCGACGAGCGCACACCCGCCGACGACGCCGAGGGGGATCGTGAGTGACACCAGGAGGTCCGCGGCCACGCCGATCCCGAACGCCGCGATCGCCGCATATGTGGCGTCGGCTGCCGCGACACCCAGCCCGGACGCCAGACCGATGGCCATCCCGGAGCCGAGCGTCCGGCGGATGACGAGCAACGTGACAGGCCCGACCGCGGCAGCGATGGACACGCCGAGGAGCAGCCCTCGGCCCACGAGTACCGGTTCCATGGGTGTGTCTCCAGGCTGGGGACACGGGAACGCCCCCAGCGGATGCTGAGGGCGTTCCCGACCCGGTGTCTCGACGCGCCACGCCGGCGCACAGCCTCAGGTCGGACGGGCCCCCTCGCGGGGCCGCACGTTGGCGGGCTGCGGATGATGGCGGACGATCATGCTGGCGCGATCATAGCGGCCGGCCGGGTCCGCCCGATACGTCAGGCGGTCAGGGCGCCGGCGAGGCGCCGGGGTCGACGAGATGGTCCGCCGGGGCCACGATGACCTGGGGCGTGCCGGCCGCATCGAGCAGCTCCCAGCCGCCGTCGGCGGTCGAGCGGACCGCCGTGCTCGCCTCCAGCGCCGCGATGACCGCCGCCTCGCGCTCCATGAGCGCCGGCTCGCAGGCCATCTTGGTGGACGCCACGGGGCCGATGGTCAGCACGCCGCCGTCCTGGGAGATGCCAGCGTGGAGCTGGTTGCAGCCGACCGTGCCGGAGAGCCCGCCATCCGCGATGGTGAGGATCGCGGCGCCATCGTCGATGGTCACCAGCTGTCCCTGGCCGTCGTTGTAGCTCGTGACCAGCCACTGGCCGTCGAGCGCGGGAGCTGCCTGCGGCTCGAACGCCAGGACGGGCTGGCCGTCGTCGGCTGACAGGACGAGCGTGGTGCCGTCGATCGCCCAGCTCGCGACCGCGGGCAGGTCGGCGAGGAAGAACGTCTCGACGGTACCGCCGGGACCCTCGCACAGCATCAGGGTCGTGATGATCTCGGGGGCGAAGGTGAGGCTGGCGCCGTCCAGCACGTAGCTGGTGGACCACTGGTTGCAGCCGCCGCTGCCCGATGCCAGGCCGTCGGCCATGTGGAGGGTCGCCTGGACCTCGGCCGGGATGGCCGCGTAGGCGCCGGAGAGACGGGCCTGCGCGAGGCGCCAGGTGATGCCCTCGGGGCTCGTCATCGTGCCCGGGGATGTGTCGGGTCCCAGCGGGGAGGCGCCGGGGCCGTCGTTGGCGAGCGCGGATGCACCGAGCATGGTCGTGAGCAGCATCGCACCGGTGAGCAGCGCGAGCGGGCGGGGGCGCAGGGACATGGAGAGGACCTCGCAGCGGGAAGGGACCGAACGGCCCACTGACGCCTGCGTCGTCGTTCCGGTTCCCTCGGCATGAGGACGCGCACAGGATCGGCGCGGGCCGCGCGCGGTACCATCAGCGTCGGTGGGCCGCCGGGGCGGCGGTCCGCGAGCGATCCGTCGACCGACGGTGCGTCGTCACGCGGCGCGGAGGTCCGGTCGCTCATCCTGACCCGATGGATGGAGCCCGGCACGCCGGGCGCGCGAGGAGGACGACCATGACGCAGCCGCGCGTCGCCAGCACACCCGCCGAGCTCCTGGCCCTGCTCGCGGGCATCGCCAGTGTCGAGGGCGACCGTGTCGTCATCGAGGACGAGACCGCGTTCCGGTCCGGTGGTATCCGCGATGTGGTCTGGAGCGCCACGTTCAGCGAGGACGCCGCGACCGTCGAGGCCGCGCGCTGGATCGTGTGGGAGGCCTCGCAGGAGCTGGGCAGCCCCTCGGGCAGCATCCATGACCTGTACATGGCCCGCGGTCGGGGCGAGGTGCGTGGCTTCACGGTGCCCGCCATCAACCTGCGCACCCAGGTGTTCGACATGACGTCGGCGATACTGCGGGTGCACCAGGAGCTGGACTCGGCGGCCATCATCCTCGAGCTCGCCCGGAGCGAGCAGGAGTACACCTATCAGCGGCCCGGCGAGTACATCACGAGCGTGCTCGCGGGTGCCATCGCGGTTGGTTGGCAGGGGCCCGTGTTCGTCCAGGGCGACCACTACCAGTTCAACGCCAAGAAGTACGCCGCGGACGCGGACGGCGTCGCGGGCACGCTGCGCAAGGCGACCTCCGATGCGTTGGCCGTCGGCTACGCCAACATCGACATCGACTCGTCGACGCTGGTGGACCTCTCGCTGCCCGATGTCGACGCCCAGCAGCGCACGAACTACACGCGGGCCGCCGAGCTGTCCGCGCTCATCCGCTCGGAGCAGGCGGACGGGCTGACCGTGTCCATCGGCGGCGAGATCGGCGAGGTGGGCAAGGAGAACTCCACCGAGGCGGAGCTGCGGGCCTATCTCGATGGCTATCGCGCGGAGCTCGACCGCCTGGCCGGGCCAGGCGCTGTCGGGCTGTCCAAGGTGAGCGTCCAGACGGGCACCTCCCATGGCGGCGTGCCGCTGCCGGGCGGTGGCGTCGCGGAGGTGAAGCTGGACTTCGGGACGCTCGAGCGGCTGTCGGCCGTGTGCCGCGGCTACGGCCTGGCAGGCGCGGTCCAGCACGGTGCCTCGACGCTGCCTGACGAGCTGTTCCATCGGTTCCCGGAGGTGGAGACCGCGGAGATCCATCTCGCGACCGGCTTCCAGAACGCGCTGTATGACCACCCCGCATTCCCGGCTGCGCTGCACGAGGCCATCGAGGCGTGGTGCTTCGCGAACGCGGCGGATGAGCGGGGCGCCAACGACTCGGACAGCCAGTTCGTGTACAAGACCCGCAAGAAGGCCCTCGGACCCAACAAGCGCGCATTGTGGGAGCTGGCGACGAAGGAGGAGATCCTCACGGACCAGGCGGCCAAGGTGCGCTATCTCTCGGAGCAGCTGGGGGTGACCGGCAGCCGCGCGATGGTCGAGCGCCATGTCACGACACCGGTCCGCCATCGGCCGGCACCTGCCGCCATCCGCACGGCGGTGGCTGCCGGCTGAGCCCCTGCCGCTCAGCGCGTGGTCCCGGCAGGGTCCTCCAGCGAGTCGCCCGGCACGTCCGCCAGGAAGCAGGCAGCCGCGTGGCCCGGCCCGACGTCCACGGCCGGCGGGTCGTCGACGCGACAGCGGTCGAAGGCGAGCGGGCAGCGCGTGTGGAACCGGCAGCCCGGTGGCACCCGGGAGGCGTCGGGTGTCTCGCCCCGCAGGATGCGTCGCTCGCGTCGGTGGCTCGGGTCGGGTGAGGGCATCACGGACAGCAGCGCCCGGGTGTAGGGATGACGTGGGTCGCGCACCAGCTGCTCGGCGGGTCCGATCTCCACGACCCGGCCGAGGTACATCACGGCGATGCGATCCGCGATGAGCCACGCGAGCGACAGGTCATGGGTGATGAACAGGATGGCCACGTCCCGCTTGCTGCGCAGGTCGAGCATCACCCGCAGGATGCCGCTCCGGAGCGAGACGTCCAGCATCGAGACCGGCTCGTCGGCCACCAGCACATCGGGCTGGAGCACCATCGCGCTCGCGATGGCGACCCGCTGACGCTGACCACCCGAGAGCTCGTGGGGGAACCGGTCACGATAGCGCTCGACAGGCCGCAGGCCGGCGTCATCGAGCGCCTGGTCCACGCTGCGTGCCCGCTCGGCGGCATCGCCCACGCCCTGCACCAGGAGCGGCTCCGCCACCTGCTGCGCGACGGTCCGTCGTGGGTCGAGGCTCTCGTACGGGTCCTGGAAGATGATCTGGACCCGTCGCCGATAGTCGCGCAGGGCGCGTCCCCCGATGTGCGTGACATCCTGGTCGTCCAGCAGCACCTGCCCGCCGGTGATGGGCGCCAGGCGGACGAGCGCACGCCCGGTGGTGGTCTTGCCCGATCCGGACTCACCGACGAGCGCGACGATCTCGCCACGGCCGATGTCGAGGTCCACGCCATCCACGGCGCGGACCACGCCCGCTGGCTGCCGCCGGACCCAGGCGCCCAGCGAGCGCCGCAGGGGGTAGTGGACCCGGAGCGACCGCAGGCCGATCATGGCGTCGTCCCGGTGGGCAGGGCTCCCGTCCCCGGCGCGCCGGACAGCGGCGGCGCAGGATCGTCCACGGCCACCTCCAGGCCCGCCGCGCTCGCCTCGGCGACGGCCATGGCCGAGGGGAGGACCGGCAGCTCCCCGGGCGGTCGCAGTCGACCGTCCTCGCCGACCGCGTGGCAGGCCACCGCGTGGGACTCGCCGAAGGACCGGATGCGTGGCACGTCCGTGACGCACATGGCCATCGCGCGGTCGCAGCGGGGATGGAACCGACAGCCGCTGACCGGCGCTTCCGGGGCGGGTGGCTGACCCGGGATCCCGGCCGGCAGCCGTCGCTCGCCACGCACGTCGGGCACCGAGCGCAGCAGGCGCAGGCTGTAGGGGTGGAGTGGCTGCCCATGGATCCGGTCGACACGCCCCGTCTCGGCGAGACGCCCGGCGTACATCACGAGCGTCCGGTCACACGTCTCGGCGACCACCGACAGGTCGTGGGTGATGAGGATGAGCGCGAGCCCCAGCTCCCGGCGGAGCCGCTCCAGCAGCTCCAGGATCTGCGCCTGGACCATGACATCGAGGGCGGTCGTGGGCTCGTCCCCGATGACCAGGCGTGGGCGACAGGCGAGGGCCATCGCGATCATGACCCGCTGGCGCATGCCGCCGCTGAACTGGTGGGGGTACTCGCGATGTCGCTCGGGGCTGATGCCCACCAGCTCGAACAGCTCGCGCACGCGGCGTCGCGCCGCGTCGGGTGTGGTGGCGGGTTCGTGGATGAGGATGGGCTCGGCCACCTGGTCGCCCACGCGCCGGACCGGGTTGAGCGCGTTCATGGCACCCTGGAAGATGATGCTGATGTCCGACCAGCGCCGATGCCGGAAGGCGGCATCGTCGAGCGCGGTCAGGTCCTGGCCGTCGAACCGGATGGTGCCCCGGGCGATGCGTCCGTTGCCCGGCAGCAGCCGCGCGAGGGCGAGCGCGGTCGTGGTCTTGCCGCAGCCCGACTCGCCCACCAGCCCCAGCGCCTCGCCCGCGTCCAGGTCGAAGTCGATGCCGTCCACGGCACGCCCCACGCGGCCATCCCCGAGCCGGAACTCGACGACGAGGTCGCGGATCTCCAGCAGGGCCATCAGCCGCCTCGCCGCTGGAAGCTGTCCGACGGCGGCACCGCGGCCGATTCGATGCCCAGCAGCGGGCCACCGGGCGCGGTGAGGTCATCGGCCGGGTCGCTGCCGGACGCTCCACCACGTCCCCGTCGAAGCCTCGGGTCCATGATCTCGTCGAACGCGGCGCCGATGAGCGTGAAGGCGAGGACCACCAGCACCACCGCGACACCGGGCGGCACGAACCAGCCCCACATGCCCAGGGTCAGGGCGCCCGCCTCGAACGACTCCTCGAGGATCCGACCCCAGGAGTACGTGTCACGGGGCCCGACGCCCAGGAACGAGAGCGTGGTCTCGAGGAAGATCGCCGATGCGATGGTGAGCGTGGTGTTGGCGAGGATGAGCCCGAACACGTTGGGCAGCACCTGGTTGCGCATGATGCGCAGGCTGCTGGCACCCGTGGCGCGCGCCCGGTCGACGAACATGCGCTCCCGCACGGTGAGGGTCTGCGACCGGATGACCCGCGCCGTGGCCGGCCAGGACGTGATGGCGATGACCAGGATGACATTGGTCAGGTCGGGCCCCAGGATCGCAGCGAGCACGAGCGCGAGGACCAGGGTCGGCAGCACGTAGAAGAAGTCCGTGATGCGCATCAGCCACGCGTCCCACCGGCCACCCAGGTAGCCGGCCGCGATGCCGATGCCGGCCCCGATGACCATGGACAGGACGCTCGCCACGACGCCCACGAGCAGGCTGACGCGGGTGGCCCAGACATTCGTGATGAACAGGTCACGGCCGGACCGGTCGGTGCCGAAGAGGTGCTCCAGGGACGGCGGCAGGAGGGGCCGGTTCGCCGCGGTGCGGTCGATGGGCCCGACCAGGAACGGTCCCGCGACGGCGATGCCCACGAAGACCATGAGGATGGCCACACCCAGCATGCTCTGGCGGTCACGCCGGATGACATCCCACGCGGACAGCCACGCATCACGACGACGCACGCCGGCAGGGGCCGTGGCGACACCCGCGGTCATGTGCGCACCCGGGGGTCGAGGATCCCATACAGCACGTCGGCGACGAGGTTCGCGACCACGACGCACAGCGCGATGACCAGGAACAACCCCTGCAGGACCGGGAAGTCCTTGGCCTTGATGGCCTCCACGATGAGGCTGCCCATGCCCGGCCAGGCGAACACCTCCTCGACGCCGATGGCGCCGCCCAGCACGTACCCGAAGGTGAGCGCCACGACCGTGACCGTGGGCAGCAGCGCGTTGGGGATGGCGTGCCGCCGGACCACCTGGGACTCCGTGAGGCCCTTGGCACGGGCGGTCGTCACGTAGTCGTCCTTGAGCGTCTCGACCATGGAGCTGCGCATGATGAGCGCGTTGCCCGCGACGAGGCCCAGCGCGAGGGTGGTCGCCGGCAGGACCAGGTGACGCAGCACATCGCCCCAGTAGGCGATCGCATCGGTGTGGCGGACGCCGGGTGTCACCATCTGCTGGCCCGGGAAGATGGCGATCCCGTTGGGGGTGGCGAAGAAGTAGAACAGGAGCATCCCCAGCCAGAACAGGGGCACGGCGTACAGCACCAGGGAGCCGTTGATGCTGAAGGAGTCGAAGCGGCTGCCCCGCTTCCAGCCGGCGCGGATGCCGATGAGGATGCCCACGATCAGCGCGATCACCTCTGCCGTGCCGACCAGCAGCACGGTGGGCCAGAAGTGGTCGGCGATGACCTCGATGACGGCCTTGCGCTCACTGAACGACATGCCCAGGTCCAGGACCAGCAGGTTGCCCATGCTCGTCAGGAGCTGGTTGTCCAGCAGGCTCTCCGGGAGGGTGTCCAGGTCCACCTGGATGCTGCCGGTGGGTGTCCGGATGACCCCCGGGAAGATGGGCTGGTCGAGACCCAGGCGCAGCCGCAGGGCATTCTTCTGCGCCTGGCTCACGTTGCGGGGCAGCAGGCTGTTGACCGGGTCGCCGGGCAGCAGCCGGAACAGGAAGAAGTTGAGGACCGCGATCGCGAACAGGGTCAGGAGCGCGCCACCCAGCTTGCGGGCCAGGAACGAGCCACCCATCCGGGATGCGTCGGGCCGTCAGGTCGGCGTGATGGGGCGACGCGCCTGCGTGGCAGGTATCAGGGCGCCGGATCCGTCCGTACCGGGGTCCCGAGCGGCCGGATGGTGGTCCGGCTCCCGAAGGGGCCCGTCGCTGCGGCGCTCCACCAGGTGCCACTCTCGGTGGGCACGGCCTGCATGCCCTCCCAGCGGTCCGAGCGGTACGCCTCGAGGTTGTTGACGTACCACAGGACGGCGTACGGCGAGTCGTGGTACAGCTTGTCCTGGAGGGCCCGGATGGTCGCGGCACGCTCGACCGGATCCACCTGGGTGCGCTGCGAGCGGTACAGCTCGTCGTAGGCCGGGTCGCAGTAGTTGGCGTCGCCCCAGTTGTTGATCTGGTCGCACGTGAACACGCCCAGGATGAAGTCCGGATCGGGGTCCGGGCCCCAGCCCCACATGAAGAGGTCCGAATCCGCGTTGGACTGGTAGGGGTAGACGAGCCGCGTCAGCTCGTCCGTGCTCACGGGCAGGACCTCCACCGCCACGCCCGCATCGGTCAGCCAGTCGGCGATGAGCGGCGCAGCGAGCTTGTCCTCCGTGTCCGAGTCACGGATGTGGAGCCGCAGGGACCAGTCGGCGCCGGCACCCTCCGGGTCGAACGCGACCGAGGCATCGTCCGAGGGGACGTCGAGGATCCCGTTGCCATCCGTGTCGCTGAAGCCGATGGCGGACATCGCCTCCCGGAAGCGACCCTCCGCCGTCGCGCGAGCCGTGGCGCGTCCCGCCTCGTCCGAGTACGCGGGGAACGTCACCGGATCGTCCGGTGGCGGGGTGTAGCTGAACGCCGGGTTCCGGGGCGAGACCACGGACAGGCCGGGTTCCGCGTAGCCCGACTGGGCGAACTCGATGAGCTGCTGCTTGTCCAGCAGGCCGGCGATGGCCGCGCGCACGTCCGCGCGGGTCAGCCACGGGTCACCCATCGAGCCGGTCGTGGGGCCCTTCGGGCAGTCCACGCAGCCCTCGTCCACGAACCGCTCGGGTGTCGGCGCCCAGCTGTTGAAGCCCAGCTCGCCGAAGTCGGTGCTGCTGGCCGTGTTGACGGTCACGCCCGGCGTCGCGAGCAGGGTCGGGGCGAGGGTCGGGGGGAACAGGTTGAGATAGTCCACGTCGCCCGTGATGAGCGCCTGGACCTGCGCCTCGTCGTTGTCGAAGAACTGGTACACGAGCTGGTCGATGTAGGGCGCACCACCCCAGTAGTCGTCCCGCGCTTCCAGGACGACCGCCTGGCGCGGCTGGAACTCCACCATCCGGAACGGTCCGGTGCCCACGGACTGCTCGATGGACAGCGGGCTGACGGAGGCTTCCTCGAAGGTGATCGACTCCCAGACGTGCTTGGGCAGGATGGGGATGAAGATCTGGGCGAGGGTGGCCACCGGCTCGGAGGTGGTGATGACGAGCGTGAGATCGTCGGGCGCCTCGATGCTCGTGATCCGGCTGCTCTCCAGGCCGCCGTCGAGATCCAGGTAGGAATCGAACAGGGACAGTGGATAGTCAGCCGAGCCGTCGGGCGAGGCGTTGCCGTCGCCATCCAGGACGTCATTGCCATCGGGTGCCTGCGGGCCCACGTATGCGGGGTCGTGGCTGTCCCGGATGTACTGGAACTGGAAGCGGACGTCCTCCGCGGTGAAGGGCGTGCCGTCCGACCAGGTCACGCCGGGCCGCAGGTGCCAGGTCCATGTCAGGCCGTCGTCACTGACCTCCCAGCTCTCGGCGAGCCCCGGGGCGGGCTCCAGGTCCGCTCCGAAGCCGACGAGCAGGTCGTACTGGTCGGCGAACAGCAGGTAGTCCTCGGCCAGCAGGGCGAGGTAGGGGTTGAGGGCGGTCTGGCTGGGCGCCTCTGTGATGCCCACCCGGAACGTCACGGGGTCCTGGGCGCCGGCGGTCCCGGCCAGCCCACCGACTGCGAGGACGACCCCCGCGAGCCCTACGGTCACCCTCGATCGAGCCCTGATCGTCCTGCCCATCACGCCTCCTCCTGCGCGAGCGCGCGTCCGCGACGTCCGCGATGGCCGAGTATCCCACAGGGGGGTGGTCCGGTCGGCATGATGTGCGCGCACCGGCGGCCCGTAGACTTCGGCGTATGCGCGACGCGGACCATGCCGATGTCCTGTTCCTCGGCGGGCATGTATGGACGGGCACCGACCAACACGCCCCGGTCGACAGCGTGGCGGTGCGTGACGGACGCATCGGCGCCATCGGCACCGTCGCCGAGCTGGCCTGGCGTGCCGGTCCCGGCACGCGCATGGTGCCACTCCAGGGGCGACTGCTGGTGCCTGCGTTCCAGGACGCGCATGCCCATCCGCTGCTGGCCGGTCTCGGCCTGTCGCGGTGCTGGCTCTCGGATGCGCCGGCGGATGCCGGGGCGTATGCGCACCTCATCGCAGGCTACGCGACGGCGCATCCCGACCGGGGGTGGATCCTCGGGGAGGGCTGGTCGATGAGCGCGTTCGCGGGTGGCCTGGCCACGGCCACGTCGCTGGACACGATGGTGGCCGACCGGCCCGCATTGCTCGAGAGTCGGGATGGTCACTCGGCGTGGGTCAACAGCTGCGCGCTCCGGCTGGCGGGCATCACCCGGGAGACACCCGATCCGGTCGGCGGCCGCATCGAGCGGGATGCGGACGGGGAGCCGGTGGGCACCCTCCAGGAAGCCGCCATCGACCTCGTGGCGCGGCACGTCCCGCCGGCCACGGCCGCGGAGCACGAGGCGGCGCTCCTGCGGGGCCAGGCCGAGCTGCAGCGGATGGGCATCGGGACGTGGCAGGACGCGCACGTGGATGCCGCCCGCCAGGCGGCGTACATGTCGGTCGCGGCGCGCGGCGGGCTCACGGGCCGGGCGGCGGTGGCTCTGCTGTGGGATGTGGACCGGGGCCTCGAGCAGGTGCCGGACCTGGTGGCTCGCCGGACGGCCGTGGACGAGGTGGATCCGGCCCGCCTCCGGGCACCCACGGTCAAGCTGTTCCAGGACGGGGTCATGGAGAGCGCCACGGCCGCGCTGCTCGATCCCTACCTGGGATCGGCGGCCGCGAGCGCGGGGCCGGATCGGCGGGGGATGAGCATCCACCAGCCGGACGCGCTGCGAGCCATGTGTCGCGTGCTCGATGCCGAGGGATTCGCGGTGCACGCCCACGCCATCGGGGACCGGGCGGTGCGGGAGGTGCTCGATGCCCTGACCGCGGCGCGCCGCGCCAACGGACCGCGTGACGCCCGCCACCAGGTGGCGCATCTCCAGCTGGTGGACCCCGAGGACCTGCCGCGCTTCCGGGCACTCGGCGTCATCGCGAACTGTCAGCCGTACTGGGCGTTCGAGGATGGCTATCTGCGTGACCTGACGCGTCCGGCGCTGGGTGATGCGCGGGTCGACCGGATGTACCCCTTCGGCAGTCTCGCCCGGATGGGGGCCACGATCGCCTTCGGCTCCGACTGGAGCGTCACGACGCCCGATCCCATCCAGCTCCTCGCGGTCGCCACGCGCCGGACGGACCCCGAGGGACAGGCCGGCGTCCCCTTCGGTCCACCCGCGGAGCGTCTCTCGATGGAGGTGGCGCTGCGTGCGTACACCCGCGGGTCGGCGCTCGCCAACGGCTTCGACGATGTGACGGGTACCATCGAGACAGGGCGTGCGGCGGACCTCGTGCTCCTGGACACGGACCCCCTCACGAGCCCGGCATCGCTGCTCCACACGAGGGTGCTCATGACCATGGTGGATGGCCGCGCCGTCTGGCAGGCACCGGAGCTCGACGCATGACCCTGGCGGTGGCACGCGGTATCGGCATCTGCCGACTCCTGCACCTGGGTCTGCTCGTGGCGCTGGTCGCGTCGCTGGGCGCGTGGAGCCCCGCTGCGGCGGCCGATGACTGGCCGGGGCGTTACGGGTCACTCGGTTCCCGGCTCCAGGGTGTCGTGGACCGGACGCTCGTGTCCGGTGTCGGTATCCCGGGCATCTCGGCGGCCATCCAGACGCCCGACGGCACCTGGACGGGTGTCGCCGGTGACGCCAGCGTGTCGCCTGCAAGGCCGGTCGCGGCCGATACCCCATTCGCGGTGGCCAGCGTCACCAAGACGTTCGTGGCCGCGGTCGTGATGCAGCTGGTCGAGGAGGGGAGGTTGTCGCTCGATGATCGCCTGTCGCGCTGGGTGTCGGGTATCCCGAACGGCTCACGCATCACCGTGCGGCAGATGCTCCAGCACACGAGCGGCATCCGGGACATCTTCGACAGCCCTCGCTACGTGCGCCTGGTGGAAGGGCGCCAGGGCCACGTGTGGACCTTCAGCGAGATCAAGGCCCTGATCGGTGCGCCGCTGTTCGCGCCCGGTGCGGGGTGGCGCTACTCCAACTCCAACTACATCCTGCTCGGCCGCATCGTCGAGCGGGTCACGGGGATGGGAATCGCCCGTGCCATCCGGACGCGGATCCTGGGGCCGCTCGGCCTGCGCGACACGTGGTTCCAGGGCGCCGAGTCGCAGGACCAGCAGGTGGCCATGGGCTACCACCGGGTGAACGGCCGATGGAAGGCCTACGGCGACGGCACCGGTCTGCGGCCATACACCTCGATGGCCACGTTCGTGTGGGCGGCGGGCGCGATGGTCTCGACACCGGCGGACCTGGCCCGCTGGGCGCGGGCGCTCTACGGCGGGACCGTGCGCACCGCGAAGGGCGGGCGCATCCTGAGCGCCGCGTCCGTGCGGCTCATGACCACGTTCAACGACAGGAAGTACGGCCTGGGTACACGGAAGACCACCCTCGGCGACCGCGTGGCGTGGGGCCACGGCGGATCGCTGGATGGTTTCGAGACCTCCATGTGGTACCTGCCCCGGATCGATGCCTCCGTCGTGGTCACCTGGAACCGCTACCTCCACGAGAGCGACGACCTGGCGCGCAAGCTGGCGGAGCGGCTGGTGGACACCATCGACCCGGACACCCAGCCGCCCGTCGTGGCGGCGCCGACCGTCGCCATCCGGAGCGGTCTCGCCACCCAGCAGGGTCGGCTGCCCGTGCGCGTGGCGTGGCCCAGGGCGGTCGACGTCGGGACCGTCACGCGCTACGAGCTGGAACGGCGCACCGGGGCCGGGGCCTGGCAGCGGGTGACGCTCGCGTCGCCACGAGCGACCTCGGTGGCCATGTGGCTCACGACCGACCGGACGGTCCGCTTCCGCCTCCGCGCGGCAGATGACGAAGGCAACATCAGCGACTGGGTGCCGACCGAGCCGCTGCGGGCCTCGTTCGTCGACGAGGACGCGGTCACGTCGGTGACGGGGAGCGGCTGGCAACGGATCCGAGCGGATGGCGCCCTGGGCGGCTGGGTCCTCCGGGGCCGGCACACCAGCGGTCGTCTGCGGCTGGACGTGGCCGGCGCACGGTCCATCGCGGTTGTGGTGATGCGCGGTGGCGCACGGACGCCGGTCGGCGTCCGGTGGGACACCGACGCTGGCGTGGCACGCGCCACGGCCGGCTCGAGACGCCCGCGCTGGGTGCTCATCGCCCGTCGCTGGGCCGCGGGTGATGCGCACAGCGTGCGCCTCGCCGTCCGGGCGGCTGGCACGCCACGGGTGGACATCGATGGCTTCCTGATCCTGTCCTCCGTCCCCGGGTAGCTGAGAGACGACCCGGGGACGCGTCAGGCGCCCGCGGCCGCCAGGGACTCACCGATGATGCCCACCGCCAGGTCCACCTCGTCGGGGGTGGTGACGAGCGGCGGGATGATGCGCACCACCTGCCCCCACGAACCCGCGGACAGCAGGATGAGCCGGCGTGCCAAGGCCTCGGCCAGCAGTCGCTTGGCGAGGGCCGCATCCGGTGTGGGTCGGTCGGCGTCGGTGGGATCGACCAGCTCGAGGGCGACCATGCACCCCAGACCGCGGATCGCAGCCACCCGCGGTCGACCCGCGGCGACCGCGCGGATGCCCTCGAGCAGCTGGGCCCCACGTGCGGCCGCGTTGGCCACGAGACCCTCGTCGTCGATGACCTCGAGCGTGGCGAGGGCGGCCGCACACGCGACCACGTTGCCGCCGTAGGTGCCGCCGTGTGCGCCGGGTGCCCATCGCGCGAGGAGCTCCCGCGGCGCCATGATCCCCGACAACGGCAATCCTGACGCGATGCCCTTGGCCATGACCAGGATGTCCGGCACCACGGCCCAGTGCTCGACCGCCCAGAACCGGCCGGTGCGACCGAAGCCGGTCTGCACCTCGTCCGCGATGAGCAGCGCTCCGTGTCGGTCGGCGATCTCGCGGAGTCGTGGCAGGAACCAGGGCGGCGGCACGATGTAGCCGCCCTCGCCGATGATCGGCTCGATGAGGAATGCGGCCACGTGGCGCACGTCCACGAGCTGCGCGAACAGGGCGTCCATGGCCGCCTCCCAGTCCGCCCGGGCCCGCTCGTCGTCGACGGCGTCGCCCACCTCGGGATAGGGCGCGTGGTACACCGACCCGGGCAACGGCTCGAAGTCACCGCGCACCGTCACTCGGGAGGTCGTGAGGGCCATCGCCTGGGCCGTGCGGCCGTGGAAGCCACCCCGGAAGGCGACGATGACCGGGCGACCGGTGGCCACCCGGGCGAGCTTGACCGATGACTCGATGGCCTCCGCACCGCTGTTGGCGAGGAAGGCGCCCCAGCCCGCGGCGGGTGCCCGGCGGGCGAGCTCGGCGTGGAGTCGGAGCCCCGGCTCGTGGTACACGATGTTCTGTTGGCCGTGGAGCAGTCTCGTCGCCTGCTCGGCCACGGCGGCCGCCACGCGCGGGTGGGCGTGGCCCGTGTTCGTGACGCCGATGCCCGAGGTGTAGTCGAGGTACCGCTCGCCATCGGTGGTCACCAGCCACGACCCCTCGCCATGATCGATGACCAGGTCCGTGTAGCGCGCCCAGACCGCGGGGATCACGGACCGGTCGGGGAGCCCCGGACGGTCCACGAGCGGCTCCGCGATGCTGGTCATGGATCTGCTCCTCACTGGCCGCTGGTCTGGCCGGGCTCGCGCATGTCGAACCGCGCCGCGACATCCAGATCGGGCGACCGCCGCCGCTCCGGAGGCGACCACCGGTCCTGAACCCCTGCGCGCGGACCAGGGCGGCCACGAGTGTGACCGGCCACCAAGTATAGGTGGGCGTCCGACGGCCGAACGAGCCTGCATCATCGCCCAGGGTCGCCCGGCGGAGCCGCTCGCGTGGTGGCCCAGGAACGCGCCGACCCGGTATCCTCGCGCACCAGATGGAGGTGGTGGTCGATCCCAGCGAGCCGCCCGACCCGATCGCCGGGCGACGTGGCGGCCCCGATCCGTCTCGGCGCGTCGGTATCGTCATCGCGCTGCTGATGGCGACCGTGTCGATCGTCAGCGCGGTGGTCGCCAGCCGTGCGGCCTATTGGTCGGCGGCTGCCGGTGACCTGGGTGGACAGGCGCTCCAGGAGGTCCTCGAGCGCCAGCAGATCGAGGACGATCTGCGCACCCAGGTGGACGCGGACACGCGGCTCATCGGGCGCTACGACGCCGCGTGGAAGCGGAGCCAGCTGCTGCGGACCCAGGCGGACGCGATCCGCGCGACCGACGAGTCGACGGCCACGAGCCTGGACATCGAGGCGCAGGGTGAGTTCGGCATCGACGTCGCCCTGTGGCGCTTCTTCTCGGTCATCTTCCCCAGCTTCGACGTCGATGACGAGCTGGTGTTCGAACCGGACGCGGCGCTCGCCGCGCTGCGCGCGGGCGAAGTGCGCCTGACGGAGCTGGCCCGATCGGATGCCGCCGACCTCGCGGCCCAGGCACGTGATCGCACCAGCACCCTGGTCGCCGTCGCGGCGGTGTTCGTGGCGTCCCTGTTCGTGCTGACGGTCGCAGAGGTCACGTCAGGTCGGCGTCGATGGGTGGCCTTCGCCGCAGGGGTGGCGCTGGCGGTCTCGGCCACGCTCCTGGCGGTGGCCACGGACCTGGACTCGGGTGGCTTCGTGGTGGGCACCGTGGCCATCGCCCTCGCCGTCATCCTGCTGGTCCTCGGCGGCCCGGTCCTGGCACGTCGGTGGCGCTCTGCCCGCTCCCCCGGCGGCATCGATGACGACGAGGGGACGGCCATCGACGGCGACGGAGCGGCGGTCGCCGGCGCCCCGACACGACCCGCCGCGGACACCTGGGGGTCGATCGAGGGCGGGTCGTCGTCCCACGGCGCGGCGTCACCCGCGGACGGGCGGTCGGACGCGGGTGCGCCATCCTCGCGGTTCGCCGGGACCATCGGCGTGTTGCTGGCCGGTGCCACGCTGCTCGGCGCGGTCGTGGGCTACTACCAGGGGGTCGCGTCGGACGCGGGTGACCGTGCGGCCGCCGATGCCCGCGACCAGGCGCTCCGCGCGCTCACCGAGCACCAGGGCGCCAACCAGTGGGCGACCACGCAGGTGGAGCAGTGGACGCAGGTGCTGGAGCATCGGGCGCGAGCCGTGATGGGACGCCAGGCCGCCGCCTACTGGGAGACGCATGGAGAGCCCGGGCTCGCTCGGCAACAGACCGCGGAGGCGGACCAGCGCGCGATCCTGGCGGACCGGACCGCGCGCCTCACCGAGCTCACGGCGGACCATCCGGACGGACCGGACCAGGACCCGGACTTCCCGCTTCGCTTCCAGGCAGCGCAGGGGGAGCAGACGGCGCGCCGCGTGGTGCTCCAGGATCTTGCCAACGAGGCGAACGCGCACCATGGCTCGGTCTCAGCCGGACATGTCGCCGTCCTGGCCACGATCGCCATCGCGGCGTACCTGCTGGGTCTGTCGCTGGTGCTCGACGACCGCCGCTCCCAGCGGCTGTTCGGGGTCGTCGGCGGCGCGCTCCTGGTGGTGTCCGGCGGTTGGGCCATCTGGAACGAAGCGGGTGCACCACCCCGACCCGATGCGGCGGGCCGCGAGGCGATCGCCGTCGCGTACGCCCGGGCCACCGTCTCGGCGGACACGGCTCGAACGCCCGACGGATGGGCAGCGGCGGCGACGGGGTACCGTGCCGCGCTCGACCTGCATCCGACCCTCGCCCGTGCCCGGGTCGGCCTGGCGAGCGCCGTGTTCATGGCGGCATCACCACAGGCCGGCGGTGGCTTCACGAGCGTCAGCAGCATCGACGCGGTCCGGGAGGCGGCGGGCGAGCTGGAGGCCGCCCGCGACCTCGGCTGGGAGACGGTGATCACGCTGGGGGACGGCGGCTTCTACGAGACGCTCCTGGCACTCGATGACCCGGACGGCGACCACGCGGCGAGGGCCGTGGAGCTGACGGGCGCCGCGGTGGATCGAGCGCCGGAGCTGCCGGTGGTGCACTTCAACCACGGTGCGGCTCTGCTCGTCGACGGCCAGGTCGATGCTGCGCGGGCCGCCTACCAGGCGGGCGTGGCGATCTCCGTGGCGCCCGGCGCCGATGGACGACCGATCCTGAGCGACAGCCAGCTCTGGAGCGTGGCGGCGGGCGCCCTGACCGATCTGGAGCTCATCGATGTCGCCCTGGCTGACGACCCCCTGATCGGACCGGCGATCCCGGAGATGCGGACACTGCTGGTGGCCGGGCTCGGGGATCCGATCACCCACACCGACGCGGGAACGCAACCGGTCCTCAGCGACCTGGCCGTGCTCGCCACGCCCAGCCAGCTGTGGTGGACCGCCCGCATCGATGACTTCGACCCCGAGCATGACGTGATGTCCGTGGTCTGGTCGTACGAGGATCCGGTGGTGGCGGGACGGCATGTCCTGGCCACCCATTCGGGACCGGTGCGGCTGGGCACGGTCAGCGACGCCGGCTCGTTCTACATCGATGGCGATGAGCCGCGCTACTGGCAGGGTGGCTCGTATCTCCTGGGCAGCACGCCCCATCGATGCGTCCCCGATGGCACGTTCCAGGTGGAGGTGTACATCAACGGTCGGCTGGCGAACGCGCCCGCCACGCGGGACCTCGACCTGCCGGAGCTGGTGGCGGTCAGCCGCCGGGACATGCAGCTGCTCCTGTGCCGCCCAGCCGATTGGCTCGATGTCGGACAGGAGGACGGCTCCCGTGCGTCGTTCCGGAGCCCGGATGGCTCGATGCGCATGACCGTCATGCGGGTGTTCCGACCCCGATCCATCCCCGAGGACTCCGAGACCCAGTCGCTGGAAGTGATGGCGGAGCTGATGGCCGGCTGGCCGGGAGCGCCGCAGGCCATCTCGGACGTCCCGGTGCCGGACTACTTCATGGGCCTCGGCGACACCCATACCCAGTGGTACGACACGGCCGAGAGCCGGGTGAAGCTGATCGCCGGTGTGGATGACCTCGGGACCGTCTTCGCGGCCGCGCTGGAGGGCCCGGCGGAGTGGGTGGATGGTGACCTCGCGAACGGCATCCTGGGCTCGTTCTCGACGCAGTAGCGCGCGTCGGGCGAGGTGCGTCTGGCGCCTCCCCGGATCCGCATCCGGCCCGACGACGTGCGCCGGCCCGGCGATGTGTGTGTCAGGCGACGCCCAGGGCACGTGCCAGGGCGACCAGCACCACCGCCGCGATGAGCCCCGGCAGCAGCGATCGACGCCAGGCGACGACCGCCACGCACACGACCACAGCGAGCACCTCGATGCCCAGTCGGAACCGGGACGACCCGGCATCGTCGACGAGGACCAGGACGTTCACGGCCGCCAGGGTCGCCAGGATGGCCGGCCCGATCAGCCGGAGGTACTCGTCGACCGCCGGCGGCAACCGGTCGAAGCCGGGCATCAGCAGCGGCACGGCGCGCGAGGGATACGTCACGGCACCCATCAGCACCGCGAGCGCGACCAGCTCCACGCTCATGGCAGCCCCTCGGTCGCGTCCCGTGGCGGGACGGGGACGCTGATGCCGGGCACGGCCATGGCCAGCAGCGGACCCAGGAGACCACCGGCAAGGATGCCCACCGATGGGTCGACCACGAGCGCCACGGGCACGCCCACGCCGATGCCGATGATGGCCGCCGCGATGCTCCGCCGGTCCACCATCAGGGCGACCGCGAGCCCCGCCATCGCGGCCGGGAACACGACGTCCAGGCCGACCGAGGTCGGTTCGGGCAGCAGCTGGCCACCGAGCATGCCCAGGAGCGTGGCGGAGATCCACGGGATCCATGTGAACGCGGCCGCGAACACGTACGTGCCGACATCGGAGCGGCCGAGGGCACGGAACGCGGGCATCACCAGGGCGAATGCCTCGTCGGTGAGCAGATACGCGGCGATGGCACGCTGCCGACGGGGCCGATCCTGCATCCACGGCGCGAGCGCCGCCGCGTACAGCACGTGGCGCGCGTTGAGGAGCGCGGTCAGGAGCACGATGCCCAGCCATGGCACCCCCTGGGCGAGCAGCCCCACCGCCGCGAACTGTGCGGCACCGGCGAACACGATGAGGCTCATGGCGAGCCCTTCGATGAGCGACAGCCCTTCCTGGCGCGCAGCGAGCCCGTACACGACCCCGAACGCGAACGCCGAGACGGCGATACCCGTGCCGTCCACGAGGATGCGTCGTCGGACCCCGGCAGGGTCGGACGGATCCCGAGGGAGCGCGTCGGCCGGGTGGTCATCGTGGGGCCTCCGGGTAGCGGCCGGACCGTCCGCCGCGTCCCGCCGGTATGATCGTCGCATGCTCACCGAGTCCGCTGTCTACGACGCACTGCGTCATGTCCAGGAGCCCGAGCTGGGCCGGGACATCGTCACCCTCGAGATGGTCAAGGGGGTCACGGTCGATGCGGACCGGGTCGCCCTCACCATCGACCTGACCACACCCGCGTGTCCGCTCAAGGATGAGATCGAACGCGATGTCCGGGGCGCGCTTGCCGGTGCCGGTGCGGGCGAGGTGGAGATCACCTGGGGCGCCACCGTCCGGCGGTCCATGGCCGCGGCCTCCACACCGCTCGTGCCGGGTGTGCGCAACATCATCGCCGTGGCATCCGGCAAGGGGGGCGGGGGCAAGAGCACGGTGTCGACCAACCTGGCGGTGTCGCTGGCGCTCGATGGCGCGAACGTGGGTCTGCTCGACGCGGACATCACGGGTCCCAACATCCCGATCATGATGGGTCTCGAGGGCGCGCCCGCCTCGAGCGCGGACGGCAAGATCGTGCCCCTGGCGCGGTATGGCGTGAAGGTCATCTCGATCCAGTTCTTCGTGCCCCAGGGACAGCCCATCGTGTGGCGTGGACCGCTGGTCGGCGGGGCCATCCAGCAGTTCCTGCGGGACGTCGACTGGGGCGACCTGGACTATCTCGTCATCGACCTGCCACCGGGTACCTCCGATGCGCAGCTGACGCTCGCGCAGGCGGTGCCCATCAGCGGTGCGCTCCTGGTGACCACCCCCCAGGCGGTGGCCATCGCGGACGTGGACAAGGCCCTCGCGATGTTCCGGCGCCTGTCCGTGCCGGTCATCGGTCTCGTCGAGAACATGAGCGCGTTCGTCTGCCCCCACTGCGGCGAGGCGACCGAGATCTTCGGGCGGGGCGGTGGGGAGCGCTTCAGCCGCGAACAGGGTGTCGAGTTCCTGGGCGGCATCCCGCTCGACATCAAGGTCCGCCAGGGCGCCGATGCGGGCGTGCCGGCCGTCGCCCAGCGCGAGCCGGGAGTGGCCGCCGAGACGATGCGCGCCCTCGCCCGGACCGTGGCGGCGCGTGTCAGCGTGCGTGCCGCACGCCAGCAGCCGGCGCTCAGCATCAGCTGAGGGGTGCGCTTGCGCTCACCCGCAACTGACGGCTCCGCTCACCCGCAGGCACGGCCGGGCCGGCGCGGGCGGGCGTCGGTGGGTCGTCGCGGGCGACGGTCGACCGTGGGGCTCGCTGGTCGGGCGTCGGGTACGGCGGACCTGCATGCAGCCGGGAAAGGACTTGACCCCGGTGTGTCGGACGAGGCGCAGGACAAGGCCGGTCTGCGTCGTGACGACCGCTTCGGTCGACGTCACGAGGCGGAACGTGCCCGGTCGACCATCGAAGTCGACCGAGCCCTGTGGGATGGCGACCGCGTCCCAGAACGATCCTTCCACGTCGATCGGGCTCTGGATGCCGCGGTGGCGCATGTCATACAGGTCGTCGATACCGACCAGGGCGCCCGTCGGCGAGATCGGCAGCAGGATGATCCGGAAGCCGGTGTGCTCGATCACGGGCTGGCGTGCGACGACATCCGGTGGCGGGGTGGGAACACGGACCCCCGAACGTGACCGCCGAGTCCCGTGACTGACACGCTACGACGACACTCGTGACGAGCACCAGCACGGCGATCCCCCAGCACGACCGGACCGCGTGAGCTGCCATCAGGCTCTCTGGACTGTCCAGCCGGGACCGCCGCGCGTCACGGGCGGCAGGGGTCATGCGGGAGGGGTCCGAGCACTCGACGACGGAGGCGGGGCGCAGCCGGTCGACGTGCCGGTACCATGCCAGATGGTCCGACTGGTCGACCGCGCACCGCTCAGCGCTGGGCTCGGAACGACCCTCCACGCTCAGGCGGGATCGCCGATCGCCCGACCAGTGCGGCCGGCTGGCATGGAAGTGGCCCCAAGGGCTCGCTTCGTGGTCGACCAGCTCGATCGTTCGGCAGGAAGGTCGAGCCCTGGCCGGAGCGGTCCACGTCGGTGGGTCGACGCGCCGGCAGCCGACGGCCAGACCACTGGAGCGGTCGGGATCGTCCAGGTCCCTGACTGCGCCCGGCGCGACCATCACTCGCGGTCCCATGCAGGTTCCGGGTGATCCTGCTACACCAATGCGCGCCGACGCCGGGGCGGCGGAGGACCCCAAGTCCGCGATCCCTGGCTCCAACCTATCGTCGTGTGCGGATGCTCGACCGGTCAGCCGTGGCCGTTCCCGCGACCGCGCACGCAGCCTGGAGGGCGCCCGACAGCGCCCGGACCGAGAGAGGTCGCACGTCACATGCGTCTACGCCCAGCAGGACCTCGCACAGCCTCCGGACCCCGCCGCTTGCTCCTCGTCATGGCCATGACGGCCATCGGCGCGAGCGCGACCAGCGCCGCGGTATCGGCCCAGACCCCCACCGCGACCCCCGGTGCGCCGCCGGCCCAGCTGACGGTCACCACCACCTACCCGTCGATCGCGGTCGATCCGGGCGGCACGGCCAAGTTCCCCATCCAGGTCACGTCGCCGGTCGTGGAACGCGTCGACCTGACGGTGGAGGGTGCACCCGATGGCTTCACGACCACGCTCAAGGGCGGCGGTCTCATCGTGGGCAGCGTGACCACGACCGGCACCAGCGTCTCGCCGGCGCTGGAGCTGGACGTCAAGGTGCCTGAGGGCACGGCGCCTGGCACGCACCCCATCACGGTCCACGCGACGAGCCCCAGTGGCCAGGCGGATCTCGTGGTCGACCTGATCATCGCGGACACCGCCGGCGGCGACGTGTCACTGACCACCGACGTCATCGGTCAGCGGGGCAGCTCCTCGACCACATTCACCTTCAACCTCCGCCTGGCCAATGACACGGCACAGGAGCTGACCTTCACGTTCGAGGGCCAGGGACCCGAGGGCTGGACGGTGACGGCCCAGCCGAGTGGCCAGGCACAGGCGGCCAGCGTCGTGGTCGGCGCGGGTGACACGGAGAACCTGACGGTGACCGTGAAGCCGGACGTCCTGGCGGTCGCGGGCGACTATCCCATCGTGGTCACGGCCGCCTCGGGCGACTACGCGGCCCAGGCGCAGCTCATCGTCCAGATCACGGGCTCCTACTCCTTCGTGATGTCGTCGTCCGACGGACGGCTCAACACGAGCGCCACCGCTGGCCAGGCCACGGCCTACCAGGTCGTGCTCACCAACACCGGCTCCGCCGACCTCGCCAACGTCGCGCTCAGCGCGACCCCGCCCACGGGCTGGACCGCGACGTGGGACACACCCACCATCGCGAGCATCCCGGTGGGTCAGAGCGTCACGGCGACCGCCCAGATCACGCCCGCCAGCAACGCCATCGCGGGCGACTACATCGTGACCCTCACCGCGCGCGCGGACCAGGTCACGAGCCCGCAGACGATCCAGCTGCGGACCACCGTCGAGACCTCGTCCATCTGGGGCTTCGTGGGCATCGCGCTCATCGCACTCGTGCTCATCGGCCTGTTCCTGGTCTTCCGCCGATACGGGAGGCGCTGACCGTGGCCGGCACGCCGGTGGTCATCCGCACCCGGGGCCTCGAGAAGCACTACCCCCAGGACGGCGGCGACGACAAGATCGCCGTCCGCTCGCTCGACCTGGACATCCGCCAGGGCGAGGTGTTCGGGCTCCTGGGCCCCAACGGCGCGGGCAAGACCACCACCATCCTGATGCTGCTAGGGCTGACCGAGCCGACGGCGGGTACCGCCGAGGTGCTCGGTTTCGACCCGCTGCGGGACCCGCTCCAGGTCAAGCGACACGTGGGCTATCTGCCCGACAACGTCGGCTTCTACGGGGCCATGACCGGCCGCGAGAATCTGCGCTACACCGCTCGGCTCAATGGCATCCGCGATGCCGGATCGGAGCCACGCATCACCGACCTCCTCAGCCGCGTCGGTCTGCCCGAGGCCGGCGAGCGACCCGTCGAGACCTACTCCCGGGGCATGCGCCAGCGGCTCGGTCTCGCGGACGTGCTCGTCAAGGACCCTTCGGTGGTCATCCTCGACGAGCCCACCACGAGCATCGACCCGGTGGGCGTCATCGAGGTCCTCGACCTCGTCCGCAGCCTCGCCCGCGACCACGGCGTCTCGGTGCTGCTGTCGAGCCACCTGCTCCACCAGGTACAGCAGGTGTGCGACCGCATCGCCATCTTCGTGGCGGGTGACGTGGTCGCCATGGGCACGGTCGCCGACATCGCGGCGCGTCAGCAGCGCGGGCTGCACGTGACCGTCGACATCGGCGCCGAGGGCGATCCCGCGATGGTGGGCACCCTCCTGCGGGGCGTGCCGGGCGTCGTGGAGGTGGAGCAGGAGGCCACCGACCACCGACTGTGGAGCGTCACCTGCCCGCCCGAGGTGCGTGGCAGCGTGCTGTCCACCCTCGTCACGGCGGGTCATGTGCCATGGCTGGTGCGCGATCGCGGCATGGAGCTCGACGAGATCTACCAGCGCTACTTCACGGTGAGCGCGGCTGCGCCACGGGAGGTGGCGGCATGAGCACGCCCGTGACGACGTTCGAGGGCACGCCGGCCGTCATCGACCCGATGGTGACCCTGGGCGAGACCCGGTCCATCCCCGCCGGCTGGCGGGTCATCGGTGCTCGCGAGTTCACGGAGCACCTGTTGAGCGTCCGGTTCCTGGCGCTCATGCTGGTGCTCGGTCTCGCGGGCTTGCTCGCCATCTATGCCGTGGCAGGCACGTTCCGGGACGTGGCGAGCCAGATCGCGCGCTCGACCACCATCACGGGTCAGCAGATCCCGGTGTTCCCGCTCCTGTTCACCACCTCGCCCCAGATCCCGGGCATCAGCGGCCAGTCCTTCCCGTCCTTCGCAGGGTTGGTGGCGCTGCTCGGCCCGGTGCTGGGCATCGCCTTCGGCTTCGATGCCATCAGCTCCGAGCGGTCGGAGGGCACGCTGCCCCGGCTGGTGTCACAGCCCATCCATCGTGACGATGTGATCAACGGCAAGTTCGTGGCGGGTCTCGCGGTCATCGCGATGATCCTGGGTGCCGTGATGGTGATGCTGGCGGGTGTGGGCATCGTGCGCCTGGGCGTGATCCCGGATGGCGACGTGGGTCTCCGGCTGGTGACATGGTTCGGTGTGACCGTGCTCTATGTGGCGTTCTGGCTCGCGCTCGCGACGCTCGCCTCGGTGGTCTTCCGGCGAGCTGCGACCGCGGCGCTGGTGGTCATCGCCATCTGGCTCGTGCTCACCTTCTTCGGCGCCCAGATCACGAGCGTCATCGCGAACTATCTCCGGCCGATCCCGGCCAGCCCCACGGCGAGCGAGACCCTCGCCAACGCCCAGATGGTCGCCGACCTGGGTCGCCTGTCACCCATCACCCTGTTCCGGGAGATGACCCAGGCGTTGCTCGATCCGACGGTCCAGTCCCTGGACCCGTACTTCACGGACCCGACCAACCGGGCCGTGGTCACCATCCTGCCGTTCGGGCAGAGCCTGCTGCTCATCTGGCCACAGGTGGTGCTGCTCGTCGCCGGTACCGTGGTGTGCTTCGCGGTGGGCTACATCTCGTTCATGCGCCAAGAGATCCGCGCCTGAGGCCCCGCCGACGAGGCGAGACAGGTTCGATGGGCGTCGCGCGAGCGGCGCCCATCGTCACGCCCGGGGATCGGGCTCCAGCCAGCGCCACAGTGCCATGCAGGCGAGGTTCGCGGCCCGTCGCCGACCCTGGTCACCGCCCAGGAACGCGGTGTGCTCCTCCAGCGTGGCGCGCACGCCGTCCGTGATGGCGACCCGGACCGTGGTGTCGGCCTCCCGCTCGTCGGCCACCAGACACAACCCGATGTCGCAGCCACCGCGCGCACGCACGGCGACCGCGGCTTCCTGCACGTCCGTGGCATCGGGCCACCCGGCAGGATGCACCTCCTCGAGGCGTGCCCACGGCTCGGCCCCGATCACTCCTGCCAGCTGGGCCGCGGTGCCCACCTCCAGCAGGGCCACCGTGCGCGTGCCGAGTCGACGAGCGATCGCGGCCGGCCAACCCTCGTCACCCCGCGCGAAGACGTAGCGACCGACGGCAGGCAGGAGCCGCTCGATCTCGGCGTCGACCATCTCCCGCGCGCTGCGGCCTCCCTCCGCCGTGGCGCTGACCCGCACATCCACCGCGTCGACGCGTGCATAGGTGGCGACCTCCGGGTTGGTCCGGCGGAGCGCCTCCTCGCCGATCACGTCGACGAGCATCGACTCCCCGATGCCCGACAGACGCAGCGTCTCGGCCGCACGGTCGGCGCCCAGGCCCGCCGCGCGCAGTCGGGGGAGCACCTCGTCGCGCCACATCGGCGCCATCTCGCGGGGTGGACCGGGCAAGGCCACGATGACCCGCCCGTCGGGCAGGTCCACCCACCAACCCGGTGCCGTGCCATTGGGGTTGGGCAGCGAGATCGCGCCCGGGATGAGCCACGCCTGCTTCTGGTTGGCTGCGGCATAGGGGAGGCCACGTCGCTCGAACATGCCGCGCAGCCACGCCTCGAGGTCGGCGTCCACGAAGGGCTCGACACCGCATACCGCGGCGATCGACTCCCGGGTGAGGTCGTCGGGGGTCGGCCCGAGCCCACCGGTGGTGAGGACCAGGTCCGCGTGCACCAGCGCGTCGCGCAGGGCGTCCGTCACGGAGGCCAGGCGGTCGGGCAGCGCGGAGAGCCGGAGCACCTCCACGCCGAGCGCCGTGAGCTCGCGTGCCAGGTCCCCGGAGTTGGTGTCACGGGTCTCGCCCACGAGCAGCTCCGCGCCGACCGCCAGCAGCTCCGCGGTCTCGAGTCGGCGGCGGCTCACGGCGTGACCTGCCGGGTCGGCACCGCTGGCTCGCCCGTCGCTTGGGGCGACCCGTGCGCTGGCTCGACCGTCGTGTCGGCTGACCCATGCGTCGGGGGCCGATCCAGACCCGACCGACGCCGCGCGACACGCACCCAGGTGCGCCGGGCGGCGAGGAACGCGGGCCGCAGGAGCGGCATCGTCTGGAGGTCGTAGGACCCCGGGTATCGCAGCTCGACACCACCGAAGCCCGCCTTGAACTGGTCGATGCCGCCGTGGGCGATGCCCCACATGTCATATCGGGTCGCGCCGGCGGCCGCGGCGATGGCCATCGACTCCCACTTGAGCAGGTGGTTGGCACGCGACTCGGCGCCCGCATCGTCCATGCCGCCACTCGGCTCCACGACGGTGTCGCCACAGCGCACGAGCTGGAGGCCCGCCACGGCGGTGCCGTCAGCGGTCCGCGCCATGAGCATCCAGGCATCGTCCCCGAACACCTCGAGGATGCGGGCATACGAGCCCGCCTCGCGTGCGAAGAAGCCCGCTCGATGTGCCGTCGTCGCCAGCAACCGATGGAACTCGGGGATGGCCGACGACCCCTCCCGGGTGACCGTGATGCCGCTCTTGCGGGCCGCATTGATGTAGCGTCGGGTGCGGGAGCGCACGTCCTGCCACATCCGGTCGGTGTCGGTCAGGTCCACGACCCGCGTACGGTCATGCTGGACGGGATCGCTCGCCACCCAGCCGAGAGCCGCCAGCCCATCGGCCGGGTCCCCGTCGGGCACCGGGCTCAGCGCGGCGGACCCGGCATCGACCGCGCTCCGCTCGGCGCCGGGTGGTGCGGGTGCGTCGCCATCGCCAGCCGCGACGACCGATGGCCACGGCGGCTCGATGGTCACGTGGCTGAGCCGCTCGCTGCGTGCGACGCGTCGCAGCGCGGCGGTGAGCGCGCCGAGGCTCGCGGGGTCGGTGGCACCGATCGGTCCGCGGGGCGCGTAGCCGACCGCGAACGGCCCCGGACCCAGCGGCCGGATGAGCAGCTGGAGCCCGACCGGGCCGGACCCGGCGTCCGCGACCACCCGTCGATGTCGCCAGCCGGATGCCGCCTTGACGGTCGCCCATCCGGTGAGCTGGAGGTACGAGCCGCGCGGGTCCTGGCGGACGAGCCGATCCCACGCGGCGTCGTCCGTGGCCAGGTCCTTCGACCGGGACGATGTGGTGCCCATGCGCCCGAGTATGGCGGACGGCCGTGTGACCGGAGCATCGCGAGGCCGGGCGCCCAGGGGAGATGGGACCGGTTAGCGCTCTCCACCCGAGAGTGCTAACCTGATGGCGGACACGCGACCGCAGCCCGCCCGACCGGCCCACGGTCCCGGTGCGCGCGGTCCTCGGATAGCCACTGCCGGCCGATGAGCCGGACGACGGAGGACACACCGCAGCATGCCCAAGCTCATCACCTACGACGAGGAAGCACGAGGCGCGCTCAAGCGCGGTATCGACGCGCTGGCAGACGCCGTGGGGACCACGCTCGGACCCAAGGGCCGCAACGTGGGCCTGGACAAGAAGTACGGCGCCCCCACGGTCACCCATGATGGCGTGACGGTGGCGCGCGAGATCGAGCTCTCGGACCCCTTCGAGAACATGGGTGCCCAGCTGCTCAAGGAGGCGGCCACCAAGACGGAGGACGTCGCCGGCGACGGCACGACCACCGCCACGGTGCTCGCCCGGGCCATCATCACCGAGGGTCTCAAGAACGTCGCGGCCGGCGCGAACCCGATGCAGATGAAGATCGGCATCGACGCGGCGGAGAAGGCGCTGTCGGCGTCCATCCGTGCCGCCTCGATCCCGGTCAAGGGTCACGAGGAGATCGCCCAGGTGGCGACGGTCAGCGCGGCTGACCCGGCCATCGGCGACCTCATCGCGGACGTCTTCGACAAGACCGGCAAGGATGGTGTCATCACGGTCGAGGAATCGAAGTCCATGAGCTTCGAGACCGAGTATGTCGAGGGCATGCAGTTCGACCGTGGCTACCTGTCGGCGTACTTCGTGACCGACACGGGTCGCATGGAAGCGACCCTCGACGACCCCTTCATCCTCATCACGGACAAGAAGATCTCGTCCGTGACGGACATGCTGCCGGCGCTGGAGAAGGCGCTCCAGTCGGGCAAGAAGGACATCCTCATCATCGCCGAGGACGTCGACGGCGAGGCGCTGCCGATGCTCGTGGTGAACAAGCTCCGGGGCATCGTCAACGTGCTCGCGGTCAAGGCACCCGGCTTCGGTGATCGACGCAAGGAGATGCTGCGCGACATCGCGGTGCTCACGGGCGGCCAGGTCATCAGCGAGGAGCTGGGCCGCAAGCTCGACTCGGTGGAGCTGGCGGACCTGGGTCGGGCGCGCCGCGTGGTGGCGACCAAGGATGCCACCACCGTCATCGAAGGTCGTGGCGAGCAGTCCGAGATCGACGGCCGGATGAAGGCCATCAAGGCCCAGATCGAGGAGACCACCTCCGACTACGACCGCGAGAAGCTCCAGGAGCGTCTCGCCAAGCTGGCCGGTGGCGTCGCGATCATCAAGGTCGGAGCGGGCACCGAGGTCGAGCTCAAGGAGAAGAAGCACCGCGTGGAGGACGCCTTGTCCGCCACCCGGTCCGCGCTGGAGGAGGGCCTCGTGCCCGGTGGCGGCGTGGCGCTCCTGAACGCGCGCCAGGCGCTCGACGGCATCTCGCTCGAGGGCGACGCCCAGACCGGCGTCAACATCGTCAAGCGGGCGCTCGATGAGCCGATCCGTCTGCTCGCCCAGAACGCGGGTCTCGACGGCAACGTGGTCATCGAGAACATCCGCCGCGCACAGGCGGAGAAGGGCTCGACCACCATCGGCTACAACGTCATGACCGACGAGTACGTCGACATGCTCGCCGCCGGGATCGTGGACCCCGCCAAGGTCACCCGAAGCGCGGTCGAGAACGCCGCGTCCATCGCGGCGATGGTGCTCACGACCGAGGCCATGATCACCGACAAGCCCGAGCCCAAGCCGGCCGCGCCGGCCATGCCGCCCGGCGGCGGCATGGACTTCTAGTCCCGAGGCATCCCGCGGCGGACGCCGCCACCGCGCATCGAGAGGCCCGGTCGTCACGACCGGGCCTCTCGCGTGTCTCGCCTATCCTGGGCACCCGGACGCACCACGTGGCCCGCCCGGGAGCGGCCTGGATCAGCCGCGGATCTCGGTCTCGATCGGATCGAGATGGCTCGCGCGATGCGCCGAACGGTCGATGGAGCGCTCCATGCCGCCCGCGATCGCGGCCTCCACCACCGCGTCAGGGAGCGTGGCCACGTATCGGTCACACGCCTCGGCCGCGGCCAGCGCAGCCGCCCGTGCCACGCTCGGCGTCACACCTGCCCAGGTGTCGAGGGCGGCATCGTTCACGAGGTCCGTGAAGGGCAGGCCGAGGCTGGGCGGCAGGAGCTCGCCGGCCCTGATCGTGGTCTCCCAGCGGCGCATCGTGAAGCGGTCCCAGAACGCGAGATGGAGGAGCGTCAGGGTGATGGTCCAGCCCGTCACCTGCCGCTCGAGGTCGGCATCCGTCAGCCGGGTGACGAGGTTCGCCAGTCGCTCGCGTGATCGGTCATTGCGCTCGACATACCTGCGGTCCAATGGTCCTCCTCCTGGGATGCCGGGCGGGCGGCCCGTCCGATCGACGCTACCAGAGGCCACCATCCTCGTGGAGGTCACGCTCCCACAGGAAGTCGTCGAATGCACGGGCCCGTTGGCATGCGCCGCACATCGGTCCGGTGGGATGATGCGGGTCATCGTCCGCGTCCCCGGCCACGGCACCGCCACACACGCTGCAGGTCGGCGGCATGGCCCAGGGCGTCGAGCGGCCCGCAGGATCGTCGAGGTCGTCCACGTGGGGCATCATCGGACAAGGGTCGTGACAGGTTCCATGGCACGCTGTGCGGATGGGCCTCCTGCGATCCCTCGCGTTCGGTGTGGCCGTGCTCGTCGTCACGGTCCTGCTGCTGGTCGCCAACATCGGGGTCTGGGCGATGGCCGGGCTGCAGGACGCGCCGACCTTCGCGCGGCTGGGCAGCACCGCCCTGGAGCGGCCCGAGGTGCGCGGGCTCATCGCTCGGCGGGTCGCCGAGCGGCTGGCGCCCCTCGTGGTCGCAGCCGGTCCGCTGGATCCGGCGGTACGCCGAGCGCTGGGGGTACCGGCGCGGCCCACGGTCGCCGAGATGGAAGGTGCCATGCGTCGCCAGCTCGACGCGTTCCTGGATGAGCCGGGGGCTGTCGCGGCGCTGGGGATCGCGCTGGCCGGCCTGCACGACGAGGTCGCGAGCTGGATGGCCGCCGGTCTGCTCGATCGACCCCTGGCCCTTGACATCGGGAGCGTCGTCGGTGCGTACGTGCAGCGACTGGATGCCACGGGGACGCTGGTGGACCGGCTGCCCGCGGACGTGGGCCGACTCGCGCTCGTGGACCCGGCGGCGACGAGTGTCCTGGGCACGGTGATCGGCCCGCTCGGGGTGCTGCGGTGGCTCCTGCCCATGGCCATCGTGGTCGCGGTCGTGAGTCTCCTCGTGCTGGCCCGGTTCCGGGCGCATGCGCTCTCGTGGGTGGGTCTGTCGTGCGTGGTCGTCGGGACCACCAGCCTCCTGCTGGCGTCGGGGGCGCCCTTGGTGGCACCGCGACTCGTGGGGGCCGACAACACGACAGGTGTCGCCCTGACGGGCGCCCTCGAGGTGCTCACGGCAGGTCTGATCACCCAGTCCGCGGTCATCGCGGTGGTGGGGCTTGCCATGGTCGTGGCCGGCATCGCGGCGGCGAGCGTGACGGCGGATCGCGATGATGCCGTGATGGCCGTCTGAGTGATGGCATCGCGCCGCGGCGGGGCGGCACGCTATCCTGAGACCACCCGATCGCCGCTGGTCATCCGGCCGTCGGCAATACGACCCGCCGGATCGGCCACCCACGCAGCGAGGGCATCCTGAGCGTCCAGTCCGATCCCAGCGACCGACCGACACCCGGCGCGACCACGCCGGGCGCTGGTGGTGCCACGCCACCGCCGCCGGGTGACCCACCGCCACCGCCCCCCGGTGGCGGTGATCCGGACCATGACGCGGATCCGGGTGTGTTCGAGGCCACCCGTCAGGTACGCGGTGGCGTCATGGACCTGGTCCAGGCGCACATCGACCTGCTCAAGGCGGAACTCGCGGTCGCCGGCAGGCAGCTGGCTGTCATCGTGGGCATGGCGGTCGCCATCCTCGTGCTCCTCGTGCTCACGGGCCTGCTCATCGTCATCGGCATGTGCCTGTTCCTCGGGGAGTGGCTGTTCGGGTCCATGGGCTGGGGCATCCTGCACGGCTCGCTCGTCTTCATCGCGCTCGCCGTCCCACTCGGCCTGGACCTCGCCGGCGGCTGGCGCGGCGCCACCACACGTGGTCTGGTCGCTGGTCTGGTGGTGACCATCGGCCTGTGGATCCTGTTCGCGAGCAACGTGCTGCGTGACCTGGCGGTCCAGGCGGGTGATGCCGTCGCGCCGTCGTTCGCGGTCGAGCCCGCGATCTGGCCGAGCGTGGTCGGGTTCGGGGCAGGGGCGGTCGTCGGGCTCGTGATCGGAGGCATCGCGCTGACGCGATCGTCCCCGCGGCCGCGGGGACGGCAGCTGGTGGGTGCCCTGGTCGGCATCGCGGTCGTGGCCGGTCTCGTCGGCGGGATCCTGGGCTCGGTGACCTTCGACACCAAGGGCGCCCTCGCGGTGAGCCTGACCCTCGGCCTCCTCGCCTGGATCGCGATCATGGTGACCTTGGCGCTGGCGCGCGGGCTGGACCCTGAGGCACGCTATGCCGGCCTGAAGCCGCAGGAGAGCATCGCGATGGCGGAGGAGACGAAGACGTTCCTCGAGCGACAGTGGCGGCGCCAGCGCCGGAAGGTCCTGGGCCGATGAGCGAGACACCCATCCAGCCACCGCCGGGAACGCCCGCGGACCGCGCCGGCGCCACGGGTGGCACCAACGCGTCGTCCGGCCGCGCGTCCACGGCGCCCATCGGACGCGCGGCGGACGCCACGAGCTCGACCTCGACCCGACGCCCGGCCGCGCTCGACCCCGAGGTCGCGCTGGCCCGCCAGCGGCTGCTCGTGGCGCGTGCGTCGCTCGAGGGCGACCTCGACGGGCTGTCCGAGGCGACGCGCTCGGCGCTGGATGTCCCGGCCAAGGTCCGCAAGAACCCCGTCAAGGCGGCGGCGCTCGCGGGTGGCGCCGGCTTCCTGCTCCTGGGGGGGCCGCGGCGCGTCCTGCGTGCGGCCACCGGCCGCATCTTCCCCACACGCCGCGATCCCTACGATGGCCTGCTGCCCGACCAGGTCGAGCGGGTCCTGCGGCGGTCCGGGGCGGCGGATGTGCCGGGCGTCCGGGACGCCCTGGAGCGCGACTTCGCGGAGTACCTGCGGCGCAAGGGGCGGCCGGCGCAGCCGGTGCCCTCGGCGAGCACCTCGCTCTGGCGCACCTATGATGCGCTGGTGGGTCCGATGGGCACGGTCGCTGCCCGGATGCTCGTGGAGCGGCTGTTCGCCGCCGATCCGAGCCGGCGGAAGGCCACCCCGCCGGGCACGACCTCCACGAAGGGTGGCACCCGGGCCGGCTGATGCCGTCCGGCGGTGTCGCGTCCGATCGGCGGCGTCGTCTCGGCTCCTGGTGCGGGAGGGGGGACTCGAACCCCCACGCCTCGCGGCACTGCCTCCTAAGGGCAGCGTGTCTGCCGTTCCACCACTCCCGCGTCCGCCGAGTGTATCGGCCCCATGGTCCACGGCCCCGCCCGCGGCCGTCGGGCCAGCACCCGGGAGGGTCGGTATACTCGACGGTCCATGTCACACCATCGGACCCCCCGACCGTGAAGGTCACGACCACACCCGCCCCGCAGAGCACCATGACCCTCGAGGTCGAGGTGACACCGGAGCAGCTCCAGCGTGCCATCGACGAGGCCGTGCGCCACCAGGCGCGTGGGATCCGCGTCCCGGGCTTCCGTCCCGGCAAGGTGCCGCGGCCGATGCTCGAGCGGGCGATGGGCATCGATCGCACGGACCCCGAGGCGAGCGACCCCATCTACGACGACGCACGCGACCACCTGTATCGCCGCTCCGTGGTGGACGCGGTGCGCCAGGAGTCCATCCTCGCCGTGGAGCTGCCGGTCGCGCCGGAGTGGCTGACGTTCGAGGAGGGGGCCGGTGCGTCGTATCGGGTGACCGTGCCGGTACGGCCCACGCCCACGCTCGGTGACTACGCGGGGTTCCCGTTCACGCCCCAGGTCGACGAGCCGGACGACGCGCGCATCGACGCCGTGCTGGAGCAGCTGCGCGATCAGCAGGCGTCCCTGATCCCGGTCGAGGACCGGGGCATCCAGCAGGGTGACTACGCGGTCATCGGCTTCGAGGGTCGCCAGGATGGCCGGATCATCGAGGGCGCGGCGGCCGAGCGCTTCCCCATCGTCATCGGCAGCGAACGGATGGTGCCCGGCTTCGAGGATGCCCTCATCGGTCTCCGGGAGGACGAGGAGCGGACGTTCTCGGTCACCTTCCCCGAGGACTACCGCGAGGAGTCGCTGGCAGGGCAGCCCGTGGAGTTCACGGCGCGGCTGCGCGAGCTGCGCGAGCGCAAGCTGCCTGACCTCGACGATGACTTCGCGACGACCCTCGGGGACTTCGCGGACCTGGCGGCGCTGCGCGCGGACGTCGGTCGCCGGCTCCACCGCAATGCCCTCGACCGGGCACGTCATGGGTTCGCGGACCGGATCATCGAATATGCCGTGGCCAACGCCACGGTCGAGCCGCCCGAGATCATGATCGAGCGCGAGATCGACGTGATGATCGACGAGCTCAAGGTGCGCCTGTCACAGCAGGGCATCGAGTTCGAGGAGTACCTCAAGGTCACCGAGCGGGATGCGGACACGCTGCGCGAGGAGTCCCGCGACGGGGCCGCGCATCGCGTCAAGGTGCTGCTGGTGCTGAGCGCCATCGCGGACCAGGAGGGCATCGAGGTCGACGACCGCACCGTGCGTGCGGAGATCGCGCGGACCCGCAAGGCCAACCCGGATGATCGCCGCCTCGCCGAGTTCCTGTCGTCCGCCCGGGGCAGGGATTACGTACGCTCGACGTTGCGCCGCTCGCAGGTGGTGGAAGGCATCATCGATCGCTGGATCGAGGCGCATCCCGAGTTCGTCGATGTGCGCCACACGGAGGACCAGCCGACCGACCAGGACCAGCTGGACGCCGCGGCCGAGGTCGTCGAGCCCATCGAGATCGATCCCGATGACGAGGCGCTCGAAGCGGAGCTCTCGGCCGCCGGTGTCGGCGCCGAGCCGGAAGGGACCGACCGATGACCCGCCCCGCCACCCCATCCCGCGCCGCAGCCCTCGAGGCGGCTCGTCGATCATCGGCCGCGCTCGAGACGGCGCTCGATGCCCGGGCGATGCTCGTGCCCATGGTCATCGAGTCCTCGAGCCGGGGCGAGCGTGCCTATGACATCTACAGCCGCCTGCTCCGAGAGCGGATCATCTTCCTGGGCGATGCCATCGAGGACCATCTGGCGAACCTGATCATCGCGCAGCTGCTGTTCCTCGACGCCGAGGATCCCGACCGGGACGTGAGCCTGTACATCAACTCGCCCGGCGGCGTGGTCACGTCGGGCCTCGCCATCTACGACACGATGCAGTACCTGCGGGCTCCGGTGAGCACCATCTGCATCGGCATGGCCGCATCCATGGCATCGGTCCTGCTCGCCGCGGGTGCCAAGGGCAAGCGTTACGCCCTGCCCAACTCCCGCATCATGATCCACCAGGGATCGGCCGGGTTCCGGGGCAACACCCCCGACGTGTTCATCCAGGTCAAGGAGCTCGAGGAGCTCAACAAGCGGCTCAACAAGATCCTCGCGGACCACACGGGCCAGACCGAGGAGAAGGTCATCCGGGACACCGACCGGGACTACTTCATGTCCGCGGAGCAGGCCAAGGCCTACGGCATCATCGACGAGGTGTACGCGGACCGCGGCCGCCCGTCGGAGACGCCCGCGCCCACTCCCGCCACGCGCGAGAAGTCCAGCGGCCGCGAGAAGCGCTCCGCCGACCACGACGAGCCGGAGAAGGGCACCCGCTGACCCACGGGTCGGCGCGGCGCACGTCAGCGGGGTAGACGCAGATGTCCACGTCATCGGGCAAGGGCAGCAAGGTCCCGTATCGCTGCTCGTTCTGCGGCAAGAGCCAGGAGCAGGTCCGCAAGCTCATCGCCGGTCAGGGCGTGTACATCTGCGACGAGTGCATCAACCTGTGCCAGGAGATCATCGAGGAGGAGATGCAGGAGACGCCGCGGGCACGCCCGCAGGCCGCCAAGCTGCCCAACCCTCGCCAGATCAAGGACGCGCTCGACCAGTACGTGATCAGCCAGGAGCGGGCGAAGCGGGTCCTCTCGGTGGCCGTGTACAACCACTACAAGCGGGTCGACGCGGGCAACCAGATCGACGAGGTGGAGCTCCAGAAGTCGAACGTGCTCCTGGTCGGTCCGACGGGCAGCGGCAAGACCCTCCTGGCGCAGACCCTGGCCCGTGTCCTGGATGTGCCCTTCTGTATCGCCGACGCCACCTCGCTGACCGAGGCTGGCTATGTCGGCGAGGACGTCGAGAACATCCTGCTGCGGCCTGGATGAGCCGCAGCA
>CAZYTQ010000006.1:0-28479 GCA_964650135.1 uncultured Anaerolineaceae bacterium
CGGGGCCGGGGCGGGTTCGGGGGGCCGGCGAGCCGGGGGGCCGGGGCCGGGTCGATGCTCAGCCGTTGGCACCCTGCGGGGTCGAGTCTCGCGGATCAGGTCGGCGACGTCCGGATGGAGCACTGCGAGCCCTTCGTCGAACGTCACCAGCCGGCCGCCGCTGGCCCGAGCCTGAGCAGCGAGGGAGGCATCGATCACGTGCCGATGGCCGACCACGCCGCGCAGTGTGCGCGACCCGTACGGCACGTCGTCCGGCCAGAGGACGTGGCGGCGGTGCGCGTGATGGAGGCGAGGGCGCGACGTGCGGTCGATCCGTCCATGCCGGAAGGAACGAGGGATCGGGTCGACGCCCCCTGGGTCGTCGGACACGTCGCGGACGGATCCGGCTGCTCGCGGTACCAGCCTGCAGCCGGAGGGCGTCTCACCTCGGCGCCCGATCGAGGTCGACCAGGAGCGCCCGGACTCGGCCTCCGGGCGATGCCCGAGCGGCCGACGCCTCGCTATGGCAGTCCCACCGCGCGCACGAACCGACCGTCGAGATAGGCGAGCGGCTCGCGCTCCTCGTCGGGGAGATCTGCCTCGCGGACCAGACCGATGACCACGATGTGGGAGAACGCGTCGACGAGCTGTGCCACCTCGACCGCGAACCCGCTCACGGCGTCGCGCACCACGGGCACCTGCCAGTCCAACGGTCGATGGAGCTCCTCCTCGACGAGGTGCTTGTCGCCGCCCGGCACGGCGAGTCGTGCCGCCAGGGGCGACTGGGCTGCGCTGAGCATGCTCAGGCCCAACCAGGCGCCCACCCGCAGCCGGTCATGGGTCCGTGTCTGACGATTGACGCAGATGACCACGGATGGCGGATCGAGCGACACGGATGTCACGGACGAGACCGTCATGCCCAACACCCCGTCGTCCCCCTCTGACGAGAGGACCGCGACCGGCCACACGACGCGCCGAAACGCAGTCCGGGCAACGGCACGCACATCCGGGTCGCTCACGTTCGTCGTCCCTCCCAGGTCATCGGTCATCGGGCGGTCCCGAAGGGACGCGCCTTCCCGTGCCGTGATGATGCGCGCTCCCGGCGCACACAGCACTCGTGTCGTCGCCACGCTCCCCCGTCGTGGCCACGCTCCCCCGTCGTGGCCACGCTCCCCCGTCGTCGCCACGCTCCCCCGTCGTCGCCACGCTCCCCCGTCGTCGCCACGCACGGTCGGTCTGCTACGCTCAGATATCCGCTCTGCCGACCGCAGCGGATGCTGAACACGTTCGACCGACACTCGAGTGACCCCCCGATGACCGACCCCGTGACCGCCTCGCAGACCCCCGCGTCGACCTCCCCGCGCACCCTTGTCCGCAAGATCTGGGACGACCACGTGGTGCACGAGGAGCCGGGCGCACCGAGCATCATCGGCATCGACCTCCACCTGGTCCACGAGGTCACCAGCCCGCAGGCGTTCGAGGGCCTCCGCCGACGCGGCCTCACGGTCCGCCACCCCGAGCGGACGGTCGCGACGGCCGACCACTCGACGCCCACGACGCCCCGCGAGCTGCCCATCCTCGACCAGCAGGCAGCGTTCCAGGTCGCCCAGCTCGAGAGGAACACCCGGGAGTTCGGCGTCCCGGTGTACAGCCGAGGCTCCGACCACCAGGGCATCGTGCATGTCATCGGTCCGGAGCTGGGGCTCACGCAGCCGGGCATGACCATCGTGTGCGGCGACTCGCACACCGCGACCCACGGCGCGTTCGGGGCGCTCGCGTTCGGCATCGGCACCTCCGAGGTGGAGATGGTGCTCGCCACCCAGACGCTCCTCCAGCGGCCGCTCCGCAGCTACGAGGTGCGGGTGGACGGTCGGCTGCGCCCCGGTGTCACGGCCAAGGACATCATCCTCCACCTCATCTCGCGCATCGGCGTGGGTGGCGGCACCGGGCACGTGTTCGAGTACCGCGGACCAGCCATCGAGGCGCTCTCGATGGAAGAGCGGATGACCATCTGCAACATGTCCATCGAGGGCGGCGCACGGGCCGGCCTGATCGCGCCGGACGACACCACCTTCGAGTACGTCGCGGACAAGCCCCATGCCCCGAAGGGCGCCGCGTTCGACGCCGCCGTGGGCCGCTGGCGGACCCTCCCGTCCGACCCGGGCGCAGCCTACGAGCGGTCGATCGTGCTCGATGCGGACGCCCTCGAGCCGATGATCACCTATGGCACCAACCCGGGCATGGGCATGGGTCTCACGGCCGCCGTGCCCGATCCGGCCGCAGAGCCGGACGAGGCTGGCAAGCGGGCGCTGGACAAGGCGCTCGACTACATGGGCCTCCAGCCGGGCCAGCGTCTGCTCGGCCAGAAGGTGGACATCGTGTTCATCGGCTCGTGCACCAACAGTCGCATCAGCGACCTGCGCGAGGCCGCGGCCATCTTCCGCGGCAACCACATCGCGGACGGCCTGCGGGTGATGGTCGTGCCCGGCAGCCAGCAGGTGAAGGCCCAGGCGGAGCGCGAGGGCCTCGCGGATGTGTTCAGGTCCGCCGGCGCCGAGTGGCGTGAGTCGGGTTGCTCGATGTGCATCGCCATGAACGGCGACCAGGGCGCACCAGGCCAGTACATCGTGTCGACCAGCAATCGCAACTTCGAGGGTCGTCAGGGCAAGGGTGCGCGCACCTTCCTGGCCTCTCCCCTCACTGCCGCTGCCACCGCGCTGGCGGGCGTGGTCAGCGACCCGCGGCCCCTCGTGGACCGCTCCCCCGTCACCGTCGGGGGCCGCTGAGCCGGCCCGACCGACATCGCCCGGACGCGTCCACCAGGGACCCGTCACCCAGCCCTCGCAGCCAGGAGCCGCCAGATGCCTGAGCCGTACACCACCATCAGCAGCCGGATGATCCCGCTCGGTGCGGAGAACGTCGACACCGACCAGATCATCCCCGCGCGCTTCCTCAAGACCACCGAGAAGTCCGGCCTCGCGGACGCCTTGTTCAACGACTGGCGCTACCTGCCGGACGGGAGCCCGAACCCGGACTTCATCCTCAATCAGCCCGAGATGCAGGGCCGCCAGGTGCTGCTCGTGGGTGACAACTTCGGAGCCGGATCGTCGCGCGAGCACGCGCCGTGGGCGCTCACGAGCTGGGGCATCCGGGCGGTCATCAGCACCTCGTTCGCGGACATCTTCCGCAACAACTCGCTCAAGAACGGGCTGCTGCCCATCGTGGTGGACCCCGACACGCATCGGCGCCTCTGGGACATGCTCGATGCCGATCCGGACGCGGGCGTGACCATCGACCTCGCGGAGCAGGGCATGCTCCTGCCGGATGGCTCGACCTACGACTTCACCATCGACCCGTTCGCGCGCCAGATGCTCCTGGCAGGCACGGACGAGATCGGCTGGGTGATGCAGCGCTCGGACGCCATCGATGCCTGGGAGGCGGCACACCCCGCCCGGGTCGACACGCGCCCCATGCCGGCCGCGGCCGGCGCAGCCTGAGCGCCGCGCGATGCCCATGATCGAGGACCGCGAGGTCGTCCGACGACTCTACGACGCGCGCCAGCACGCGGACCTGGAGGCAGCTGCCACCCTCATCGCCGATGACGTCGTGTGGCACGAGCCATACGAGTACTTGGGGACGCTCAACGGCCGCGAGGCGGTCATGGACGCCATCCGCCAGTCGATGGTCGAGACGGAGGGCACGTTCCGGCTGGAGGTGACCGACCTGCTCGCGAGCGACCTGCACGTGGTCGCCCTGGTGGACTTCTCCGCGGAGCGTCACGGGGGCTGGATGTCCGGCCGCGAGATCGGCGTGTTCCGGGTGGACGACGGCCACATCAAGGAGGTCTGGTTCTACACCGCCGAGGATCCCGACGCGGTGTCGGAGTTCATGCGCGGCTGACGCGCGTGACGGCGATGACCGACCCCATCCTGCGGGATGTCCCGGACGCGTTCGAGACGGAGCGCCTGCTCCTGCGTGCGCCGCGTCCCGGCGACGGCCCCGAGCTGTGCGCGGCGATCACGGAGTCGCTCGCCGAGCTGCGACCCTGGATGCCCTGGGCGCAGGAGACACCCAGCGAGGCGCGGGCAGAGGAGAACGTGCGCCAGGCACAGGCCGACTTCCTGCTCCGGCGGGAGCTGCGCTTCCCGATCTTCCTGCGCAGCGACCCGGCGACGATGGTCGGCTCGACCGGGCTCCATCGCATCGACTGGAACGCCCACCGCTTCGAGATCGGCTACTGGATCCGGTCGCGGTTCGCCGGTCAGGGGTACGCGACGGAGGCAGCCCGGGGCATGGCGGCGTTCGCGTTCCGGGAGCTGGAGGCCAACCGGGTGGAGATCTGGTGCGATGCCCGCAACGAGCGGAGCGCCGCGGTCGCGCGGCGACTCGGCTTCCGCCACGAGGCCACGTTCCGCGATCACACCCGGGCCACGGACGGGAGCCTCGCGACCGGGATGTGCTTCGCGCTGCTGCGGGCCGACGCGGCCGACGCGCTGGGCCCCGCGATCGACCAGCCCTGACACCGGCAGCGACCCGTTCGAGCGCGCGACCGAGGGTCGTGCGCGGGCCCTCCTGACGCCCCTCGGGCGCCGTACACTGGGGTGGACCGACCGACTCCGAGGACCCGACCGACCATGTCCCTGCCGTACGACCGTCCCTCCGACCCCGCCAAGCGCCACTCCGCCGCCCTGACCGACGGCCCTGACCGGGCCGGCGCACGGGCGATGCTCAAGGCCGTGGGGTTCACGGACGAGGACCTCGCGAAACCCATCATCGGCGTGGCGACCCAGTGGATCGAGACCATGCCCTGCAACCTCAACCAGCGCGAGCTGGCGGCCGAGGTCAAGCAGGGCATCCGCGACGCGGGTGGCACGCCCATGGAGTTCAACACCATCTCGGTCAGCGATGGCGTGACCATGGGCACCGAGGGCATGAAGGCGTCCCTGGTCAGTCGGGAGGTGGTGGCGGACTCCATCGAGCTGGTCAGTCGGGGTCACCTGTTCGATGGCCTGGTGTGCCTCGTGGGCTGTGACAAGACCGGCCCGGGGGCCGCCATCGCTGCGGGCCGCCTGGATATCCCGACCACGATCCTGTACAACGGGACCATCCTGCCGGGTCAGCACAAGGGCGTCGACCAGGACATCGTGAGCGTGTACGAGGCCATCGGCGCCTATCGGGCGGGCACCATCGACGCCCGCGAGCTGTATGCCATCGAATCAGCCGCGTGCCCGGGAGCGGGTGCCTGTGGCGGCCAGTACACCGCCAACACCATGAGCATGGTGCTCGAGTTCCTGGGCCTCTCCCCTGCCGGGCTCAACGGCATCCCCGCACCCGACCCGATGAAGCTCGCCGCGGCGCGTCAGACCGGCCGGCTGATCATGGACCTGGTGCGACGAGACGTGCGGCCGTCGTCCATCGTGGACCGGCGTGCCATCGACAACGCCATCGCGTCGGTCGCTGCCACGGGTGGCTCCACCAACGGCGTGCTCCACCTGCTGGCCATCGCCCACGCCTTCGGCATCCCGCTGGCGATCGACGACTTCGACACGATCTCCTCACGCACACCCATCGTGGCCGACCTCCGACCGGGCGGCACCTGGCGGGCGCTCCAGCTGTACCAGGCGGGCGGCGTCGGGTTGGTCATGCGCGAGCTGCTGAAGCGAGACCTCATCGATGGGGATGCGCCGACCGTGACCGGCCAGACGCTCCGCCAGATCGCGGATGCGGCGGAGGAGGCGCCCGGCCAGGTCGTGGTGTCGGACATCGAGACGCCCTTCAAGACGACGGGCGGGCTCGCCATCCTTCGGGGCTCGCTGGCCCCCGATGGCTGTGTCATCAAGCTCGCCGGCCACGAGCGGCGGTATCACCGCGGCCCGGCCAAGGTGTACGACTCGGAGACGGAGTGCTTCCGCGCGGTCAGCCGCCAGGAGATCGTGGCGGGCGACGTGGTCGTCATCCGCTACGAAGGGCCCGTGGGTGGCCCGGGGATGCAGGAGATGCTCGCCGTGACGGGCGCGCTCGTGGGTGAGGGCCTGGGTGACTCGGTGGGACTGCTCACGGACGGTCGATTCAGCGGCGGCACCCACGGCCTGATGATCGGCCACGTGGCACCCGAGGCGGCCCATGGTGGGCCCATCGCGTTCGTGCGCGAGGGCGACATGATCACCATCGATGTCGACACGCGGCGCCTGGACCTCGAGGTGGACGAGACCGAGCTGGCACGCCGGCGCGAGGGCTGGACGCCGCCGCCGCCCCGCTACACCCGGGGCGTGCTGGCCAAGTACGCCCGCTCGGTGTCGTCGGCGAGCCTGGGGGCCGTCACCGACCTCGACTGACGATCGCGCCCGTGACTCCCGGCCCGTCCGACGCGGGCCGGGTGGCCCATGTGCCGCCGACCTCCCACGGGCGATGCTCGTGATGGGCACCCCTGAAGCGAGACGCGTCGTACATGACCGGGTCGGAGATGTACGTGACGGAGGCTGGACCGCGCGGTAGGCGTCGGGACGGCAGGCACGGCGCCGGTGGAGTCGGGACCACGGGCACGGCGCCGGTGGAGTCGGGTCAGCCGCCCGGCGCCATCGGCATCTCGAGGACCACGTCCGTCTCGGGTGAGATGGTCGCGCCGAGCGTGGTCACGGGCCGCGTGCGGATGACCACCTGGTAGCTGCCAGGCGGCAGCTGGACGGGCGCGCCGTTGATGGTGCCCGTGCCTGCCCTGACGCCGGCCTCGTCGAGGACCTCGTAGGGCGCGCTCGTGGCGGCACGGAGGGCGGCCGCGAGCTGCTCGGGGTCGCGCGCATCGAAGTAGGTGCCGTTGCCGACCGCGGCCAGTCGTCGAAGCGACGTCCGGCTCCGCCGATCGAGGTCCAGGCCCACCACGTTGACGGTGACGTCCGTGCCGTCCGCCACCAGGCGACGCACCTCCCGGACGGGATCGCCATCACAGGTCTCCCGGCCATCGCTGACGATGACGACCACGCGCTGGCCGGTCGCATCGGCGAGATCCCGTCGCACCCGGGAGATGGACCTGGCGAGTGGCGTGCTCGCGTTGCGCAGCAGACGCAGCCCGGCGATCGTCGTGGACATTGCCTCGGGGTCGAGCGGGCCCAGCCGGACGGCCAGCTGCGTGTCGCACGACTTGGCCGCGCGCTTGAACACCCGTAGCGCCACCGGTGTGCCCGGTGCCAGGTCCTCCGTCACGAGCTGACGGAGCACCCGCTTCGCGACATCGATGCGCCGGTCGCCCTCGAAGTCCGCGAGCATGCTCCCGGACGTGTCGAGGATGAGCTCGATGGCGACGCCCTCCCCCACCTGGACGAACCCGGCAGCGCTCGTGACCGCGAGGGTCCCGGTCACCGGCTCGCAGGGCAGCGGCTCGTCCGACGCTTGCTCGTCATCGACGATGCAGATCGTGCCGGGACTGCGCCGCAGGGTGGCATTGCGGGGCTCGCGGAGCACGAACGACGCGGTCTCCGGTCCCTCCGCGACATCATCGTCGCGGACCTCCACCCGGACGCTCCGCGCGGTCACGCCCGGTGGGAAGGCGAGCGTGCCCGCGGCGCTCCAGTAGTCGTCATGGCCGGAGCCGACGGGACCCGCGGTGCCGGCTTCGGTGGCGTAGCTGACCGAGACGACCTCGCCGGCGGGTGCGTCCAGTCGGACGACCACGTCCATCCAGCCGTCTGCCTCGCCCACCACCATGTCCGACACGGAGATCGCGGGCTGGGCGACCACCGGCGCGTCCGATGCGGTGATGGTGATGGTGGCCGGCTCCGCCGGGAGCGTGGCGCCGAACGCGTCCGAGAGCACGATCGCGATGCCCTCGAAGGGCTCCGCGTCCGCGTCATCGATGAGATCGATGCTGATGGTCCTCGCGGTCTCGCCGGGCGCGAGCTCCAGCGTGCCGGATGCGGGGACGTAGTCCTCGCCGGCCGTGGCACCCGCGTCCTCCGTCCGCCACGCGACGGTCACCGGCGCGGACGCCGCGGTGCCCTTCGGGCCACCCAGCAGCACCGCCACCTCCGCGGTGCCATCGGCCTCATCGACCTCCGTGCCCCGGACGACGAGCGCGGGCTCGGCGGTCAGCGTGTCGTCATCGATGATGCCCACGATGCCCACGGCGCGGTCGAGGACCGCGTTGCGTGGGTCACGGAGCACGAACCCGAACGTCTCGAACCCCTCGACCCAGTCGCCATCGATCAGCTCGACGCGCACGCTGTACGTCGAGACACCGGGTGGGAAGACCAGGGTGCCGGCGGCGCTCCAGAAGTCGTCGTGCCCGGAGCCGACCGGGCCCGCCGTCCGCCCCTCGGTCGCGTAGTCGACGCTCACGGTCTCCGTGCCGGGCGCATCGAGACGCACCACGATGTCCACCCAGGCATCCGACTCCCCGACCACGAGATCCTCGACAGCGATCGCGGGCCGGGCGACCGCCGGTCCATCCGATGCCGCGATGGTGACCAACGTCGGCTCGGGTACCAGCACCGCCCCGAGGGGGTCCGAGAGGACGATCGCGAACCGCTCGGCGGGCTCCGCGTCGACGTCGTCGATGAGGTCGATGCGGATGGTCCTGGTGGTCTCGCCGGGGGCGAGCTCGAGGGTGCCGTTCGCGGCCACGTAGTCCTGACCGGCCGTGGCCCCCGCATCCTCCGTCCGCCACGCGACGCTCACCGGTGAGGACGCCGCGGTCCCATGCGGACCGCCCAGCATCACCACGACCTCGGCCGTGCCGTCCGTCTCATCCACCTCACCGGCACGCGCCACGATCGTGGGCAGACCACTGACGATGTCGTCATCGATGATCCCGATGATGCCCACATGACGGCCCAGGGTCGCGTTGCGCGGGTCACGGAGCACGAAGCCGAAGGTCTCGAAGCCCTCCGGGACATCGCCATCGATCACCTCGACACGGACGCGCTGGGCGGTGACGCCGGGCGGGAAGGTCAGCGTGCCGGCCGCCGTCCAGTAGTCATCGTGACCGGTGCCGACCGGGTTCGCGGTGCGGCCCTCGGTGGTGTAGTCGACGCTCACGGGCTCGGTTCCGGGCGCATCCAGGCGAACGACCACGTCCACCCAGCCATCCGACTCGCCCACGATCCCATCCGACACAGACACCGCCGGACGGGCGACCGCCGGGGCGTCGGAGGCGGCGATGGTGACCAGCGCCGGACGTGGAGGGAGCAGCAGACCGACCGGGTCGGAGAACACGACGGCCATGCGCTCGGACGGCTCCTGATGCGCGTCATCGAGCAGGTCGATGACGATCGTCCGGGTCGTGTCACCGGGTGCGAGGACGAGGGTGCCGCTCGTGGCCACGTAGTCCTCGCCGGCCGTGGCGCCGTCGTCCTGCGTGTGCCACGCCACGCTGACCGGTGCCGTGGCGGCCGTTCCCCCGGGTCCGCCCAGGAGCACCACCACCTCGGCCGTGCCGGCGGCCTCGTCCACCTCGACATCCCGCGCCACGAGGCTGGGCATCCCGGCCACGGTGTCGTCGTCGATGAGCGCCACGATGGCCAGGGGCTGGCCGAGCGTGGCGTTCCGGGCGTCGCGGAGCTGGAACCCGAACGACTCGTAACCCTCCTGGATGTCGTCATCGCGGATGTCCACGCGGACGTGGCTCGCCATCACCCCTGGTGGGAAGGCGAGCGTGCCAGCCGCGGTCCAGTAGTCGTCGTGACCGGTGCCGAACGGGTTCGCCGCGCGTCCTTCCGTGGCGTAGTCGACGGTGACCACGTCCGTGCCCGGCGCCTCGAGCCGCACGACGATGTCCACCCAGCCATCCGACTCCCCCGCCACGACATCCGACACGGCGATCACGGGGCGCGTGACGGCCGGCGCATCGGATGCGGCGATGGTGACCAGCGCCGGCCGCGACGGCAGCGTCACACCCACGGGGTCGGTGAACACGACCAGGAAACGCTCGTCCGGCTCGGGATCGGTGTCGCCGAGCAGATCGATGACGATGGTCGCCACGGTGTCCCCGGGGGCGAGCTCCAGCGTGCCGGAGGCCCCCAGGTAGTCGGCGCCCGCCGTCGCGCCGGCATCCTCCGTGTGCCACGCCACGCTGACCGGCCCGGTCGCGGCCGTCCCCGCGGGGCCTCCCAGGAGCACCACGACCTCGGCGGTGCCATCGGTCTCGTCCACGACCGTGTCGCGGGCCACCAGCGCGGGCGTGCTCGCGATGGCGTCGTCATCGATGATGGCCACGATGGCGAGCGCCTGGCCCAGGGTCGCGCCACGCGGCTCGCGGAGCTGGAACACGAAGGTCTCGAGTCCCTCGACCACGTCGTCGTCGAGGATCTCCACGCGGACCGTGGCGGATGTCTGGCCGGCCGGGATATCCAGCGCGCCTTCCGCGGTCACATAGTCGTCCCACCCCGTGCCGACCGGTTGCGCGTAGCGACCCTCCGTGGCGTAGGCCACGCTGACCGGCCCGGCGGCAGGCCCGTCGAGGCGGACCACCACGTCCGCCCAGCCATCGGACTCCCCGACCACCAGGTCCGCCACGGAGACCGCGGGGATCGGGCCTCTGGATGGCGTCTGGGCGGGCGCGGGATCGCTGGATGGCACCTGGGCGCCCGCGGACGCCGCGGCGGCAAGGACCGCCGACAGTGCACATCCGGCGACCCATCTCCGACGCATCATCGGCACCATAGGCCGATCGTCAAGGCGACGGGAACGGCGTGGGTGAGGGCCACGGTATCGTCGAGGCGTGACCGACGACATCGCGGGGCTGCTTCATGGATCGCGGCGCGCGACGCTGGCGACGATCGCCCTCGATGGGCGGCCGAGGCTCGTGCCCTGCTGCTTCGCGGCGGGCTCGGAGGACGGCGCGCTCGTCATCGACACGCCCATCGACGCCAAACCCAAGGCGACCGACGACCCGATGCGTCTCGCACGCGTCACGGACATCCTGCGCGACCCAAGGGTCACCCTGCTGGTCGACCGATGGGACGAGGACTGGCGACGGCTCGCCTGGATGCGCATCGAGGGCACCGCGCGGATCCTGGCGCCCGGCGACACGCGACATGCCACGGCGATCGCGGCGCTCCGCGAGCGCTACCCGCAGTACGCCACCCACCCGCTGGAGACGCTGCCCGTCGTCCGGATCACGCCGACACGACGCACCGGCTGGACCGCGGACGGCGCCTGACCGTGATGGTCACGGGTCGGCGAGCAGCCATGCCGCCGGTGACGCGTCAGCGGCGCGCCCGGATCGCCATCGCGCTGGACGCCACGGACGCCACGAGGAACAGCGCGATCGCGACGACGCCCAGCACCCCGCCCCACTGCCACGCGAGCTGGTCCCCCAGCAGGTCCCCCGCGACCACCCGCAGCACCAGGCCGACGTGCAGCAGCACCAGGTGGCCGTAGAACCACGGCCGATACGGCAGGGGCACCCGCAGCACGGACGGCAGGATCACGGGCGCATGGCCGAAGACCATGGACATCACGAAACCCAGGAACAGCGCATGGAGCATCGCGTCGTGGGCGCTGCCGCTCGTCACCGGTCCGACCACCAGCCACGACCCACCCGCGACCGCCAGCCAGACATAGCCGATGAGCAGGCACAGCGCGATGAAGCGGGTCACCCCGGGCACGCGCACCGTGCGGCGTGCGATGTCGTAGCGTGCCAGCCAGACCGCCAGGCCCAGCATCGCGACGCCGGCGACGCGGATACCCACCTCCGGGACGTGGACCGCTCCCAGGACCCCGATGCACAGCAGCACCACCAGCGCCGCGAACACGCGCACGACCTCCTGCGGCGGGCGCGCGAGCCGCGACAGCTCCAGCCGCTCCCCCGCGATGGTCAGCACCAGGAACGCCGCGAGGACTGGTACCACCTCCACCAGTGGCCGCCCGGCCGTCAACAGGAGCGCTCCCAGGAGCCACGCGACCGCGCCCAGCGCCTGGACGGTGCCGTGGATCGATCGCTCGATCCGGTCGAAGGCGACGTACATCGCCACGAGGACCCCTCCCCCGATCGCGAACACGCCGGCCGCCAGGGTCGCAGGCGCACCGACCACCAGCAGCAACCCACCCAACCCCGCCGCGATGGGGGCACCGAACCCCCATGGCCGAGCGAGCGCCACTGCCCGCTCGAGGCTGATGAGCGTGCCCAGGAAGCCGAGCGTCATGAGCACGCCGTGGCTCCCAGCGAACCGGAGCGTGCCGGCGTGTGCTGGCAGCCCCAGGAGCGCCAGGCCACCCGCCAGGCCAGCGATCAACGCGATGCCGGCGGGCAGCAGGAGCGGGATCCGGCGGAGCGCGACCGGTGACCCGGTCATCGGGCGCCCTCGGGTCGAGCGCTCATCGGGATCGTCCGGGCCGCCGCACCGATCCGGTCATCGAGTCCAGCCGAGCTGGACCTTGACCTCGTCACTCATCAGCGCGGGCGTCCATCGCGGGTCGTGGGTCAGCTCCACCTCCACGCGCTCGACGCGCTCCAGGCTCAGCAGCGCCCAACGGATCGCGTCGGTGAGGTACGAGCCCACCGGGCAGGCCGGAGTCGTGGTGGTCAGCAGGACATGCGCCACCCCATCGACGACCCGCGCGTCGTAGACGAGGCCCAGACCGATGATGTCGACACCCAGCTCCGGGTCGATGACATAGCCCAGCGCCTCGATGACATCGTCCGGGACCACCGGGCCGCCCAGCACCTCCGCGAGGGTGGCCGGTGGTCGTGACATGGTCGACCCGGGCCCGGCGGGCGCCCAGGGCGCAGGTGGCTCGCTCGGCAGTGCCGTCCGGCCATCGGTCGGTGGGGCCATGGCCTCGGCCACGTCCGACTCGTGAGCCAGGACCGGCTCGTCAACCACGACCGGCTCGTCAACCACGACCGGCTCGTCAACCACGACCGACCGCTCCGACATGCGCGAGGCACAGGCCCGGACCGACGAACGGCTCCAGTCTGACCTCGTCGACTGGTGCGCCAAGCCCGTCCAGCACCCCCTCGATGAGGCCCCGATGGACGTCGCACACGGCCCGCGATCCGTCGCGTGGCACCAGCCCGAACGGACAGGCACGCAGGCCGATCGGTCCGCCAGGACGTGTCGGGGCCTCGGGCGCGAAGCCAGCCTCCTCGAACAGCGCCAGGAGCCGCGTCATGGGCGTCTGGCCCGTCGGTGGCCCATCACCCGCGTGACCCAGGGTCCGTGCCCAGCGCCGACCCGCATCCACGGCCTGGGTGGCGACATCCGGCTGGCCACCAAGGTGATCCACGAGCGCTCGGGCGAGCGTCGACGCCCCGGAGGGCGTGGAGGCCATCACCTCGGACGTCGCGGCGTACCGCCAGCTCGGACGGCCGCGCCGGCCGGTGTGATCGGGCATGCGCGTCACGAGCCCCGCGGCCAACAGTCGGGCGAGGTGGTCACGACAGGTGTTGGGATGCGACCCGACCGCCGCCGCGATCGCCGCGACCGACAGCGGCTGGGATGCCCCTCGCAGGACCCGCAGCAGGTGCCCCCGGGGGGCGGAACGGGCCGCGGACCGGTCAGGCTTCGTCATGTCTGCTATTTTACACGGGTTGGCCGTATCAAATCGGCCACGGCACGGCAGACAGGAGACACGCATGGCCACCATGGGCATCGAGCCTGCTGTCGTCGGGGCGCTGGAGGTCCTGGGCGCCACGTGGTGCGAGGACACCGCGATCGTGCGCAGCCGACTGCACCACCTGGGCGTGCCCTATCGGTACCTCGACATCGACCACGCGCCCGGCGCGCTCGATCGGGTCCGAGCTCTCAACGATGGCGACCAGGTCACGCCGACCGTGGTGGCCGGGGAGGTCGTGGTCGCGGAGCCCACGCTGGAACGACTGGGCGAGATGCTCCGCCTTCCGGCGGCCGCCGAACCAGGGCCCGATGGACCGTCCGCCGTCGCACCAGGGATCGACATGACGATCGAGGCATCCATCGGTGGCCCGACACCCGTCGGTCCGATCCGCCCCCTCGCCGACCTCAGACAGCTCCACGGCGAGATCACCCAGTGGCCCATCCCGTTCCCCGAGCGTGCCCCGACCAAGGAGCCAACCCCCTCCCTGGTCAGCCTGCGGGGCCAGCGGCAGGTATGCCTGTTCCTCGCCCATGACACCGACTGCGGCGCGTGCTTGGGGTATGCCCGTCAGCTGAGCCGTCGCCACGCGGACCTGGACGTCGCCGACACCTCGCTCGTGATCACGGCCACGGCCAGCGCCACCCAGCTCGAGACGTGGCACCACGGTCTGGCGCCGGACGACCTGACGATCGCCGACCCCGACGGGTCCTGGCGCGCCGCCCTCACCAGCGCGCTCGACCTCGATCGGCACGCGACGTCGATCGTGCTGCTGGACCGGTTCCTCGCGCCGAGGGTCACCGCGAGCGCCTCGGAGGCAGGCGGCCTGCCGGACCCATCGGCCGCCATCGAGTGGCTCGACTTCCTGGGCCTGGAGTGCCCGGAATGCTCCGGTGAGCTGCCCTGGCCATCGGAGGGCGCCTGACCTCGACCGACGGACCGGGGCATCCGACCCCGACCATCCCAGGAGGGAGCCACCCATGACCGACCCCGCGACAGGCCCCGCGACGGACCCCGTGCTCGACGTCCGCGAGGAGCCCCCGGTCCGGCGTCACGGCCTGATCTTCGAGACATACGCGGCGCTGAAGGCCGGCACCGCATTCCAGCTCGTGAACGACCACGACCCGAAGCCGCTCTACTACCAGTTCGCAGCCGAGCACGCGGGCGAGTTCACGTGGGACTACCTGGAGCAGGGCCCGGAGGTCTGGCGGGTGCGCATCGGCCGACCAGGTGCGGAGGTGCCGGCCACCTGAGGCGCGTCGCGGGCCCATCAGGTTCGTGCCCGTCGCGCCGACTCGTATCCGGTTCGTGCCGGCCGCGGCGACCCGGGGGCCGCGTGGAGGGCTCGGCCACCGCGTCAGCCGCCGGGGCCAGCCTTGATGAGCCGGCCGCGGCGGGACATGGCGCGTGACGCGAGCGCGGCGACGCCCATGGCCACCACCGCCCGGTCGGCCATGGGCAGCGGCCGCATCACGGCCAGGAACTGCTCGGCACGCGACCGGTCGAACACGCCCAGCAGAGCCACGCCCCGGGTCGTGAGCGTGACCAGCCGTTGTCGACGGTCCGCGACCTCCTCCTCGCGGGACACGAGACCCCGCCGCTCCAGGCCACCCACGATGCGACTCGTGGCCGAAGGCGAGCGGCCCAGGATCGCCGCGAGGTCCGCGATGGACAAGGTCTCGGTACCTGCCACCGCGTACAGCGTGGCCAGTTGGTGGAAGCCCAGGCGATGCTCGCCCAGCTGCTGGGTGAAGCCGATGAGCAGCTCACGCCACAGGGCCCGCAGCACGAGGATGCGGTCGGCAGGGAGACCCACGCTGGCAAGCTCGTCCCGCGCCGCCTGGACCACCGGGTCGAGCAGCCCGGTGCGGCGCGTGTCGGCGGGGGGTGGAGGCGCGTCGTCGGCCATGACCCGTGCATGATCGCACATATCTGGTGCAGACGCGTGTCGCAGGCTGCTACGGTGCGCAGGACCGCCGAGGCGCGGTCCGCGCGTGCCTGCCGCACGCCGCGTGGTCCGACGCTCCGGGAGGGTCTGGTGCGCATCGCGTTCGTGTTCCCGGGACAGGGATCCCAATCGGTCGGCATGGGTGCCGGGCTTGCGGGGTCGGCCGCCTGGGACGCCGTCGCCACGGCTGCTGCGGCCCTGGATGAGCCGCTCGATCGGCTCATCGCCGATGGCCCCGCCGAGCAGCTGGACCTCACCGCCAACGCCCAGCCGGCGCTCCTCGCGACCTCCATCGCGTATCTGCGTGCCTGGGGCAGTGCCGGAGCCACGGCCGGGATCCCGGCACCCGCGTTCTTCGCGGGCCACTCCATGGGTCAGTACAGCGCCATGGTCGCGGCCGGCGTGCTGGATCTCGCCGATGCGGTGCGGCTCGTGCGCGAGCGGGGACGCCTCATGCAGTCCGCCCCGGCCGGCGCGATGGCCGCGGTCATCGGTCTCGACGACGCCCACCTGCCCGAGCTCGTGGCCGTGGGCTCCGCTGCGGGCGTGTTCACGGTCGCCAATCGCAACTCGCCGGGCCAGGTCGTGGTGAGTGGCGAGACCGCCGCGGTCCAGGCTGCCGCGGACGCCGCGAAGGGACTCGGCGCGAAGCGCGCCATCGTGCTGCCCGTGAGCGTCGCTGCCCACTCCCCGCTCATGGCGGCCGCCGCCGACGGGATGCGCGCCGCGCTCGCGGACGTGACGTTCCGGGAACCGGTCGCGCCACTGCTCGCCAACGCCGACGCGCGGATCCTGACCACCGCCGACGAGTGCCGTGCCGAGCTCATCGACCACCTGACACGCGGCGTCGACTGGGTGCGCGCCATCGAGGTGATGCGTGCCAGCGGCGTCGACACGTTCCTGGAGGTCGGACCCGGCAAGGTCCTCACGAACCTCATCCGGCGCATCGCACCCGACGTGCGCGCCATCGCCATCGATGACCCCGCTGGTCCCGGCGGCATCGCCGATCCAGCCAACCTGACCGCCAGCCTTCCCGCCTGACCACCAGGCCCACGGAGTAGCCCGCCCATGCGCAAGCCCGACTTCAGCCGCCGTGTCGCCGTCACCGGCGTCGGCATCGTGAGCCCGGTGGGCTCGGACATCCCGACCGCGTGGTCGAACCTGGTCGCCGGCAACAGCGGCCTCCGGGAGATCACGTACTGGGACCCGACCGCCACGGACTGTCACGCCGCGGGCGAGGTCCATGACCTCGACCCGAACGTGTGGATGGACTTCAAGGCCGTCCGGCGCACGGACAAGAACGTGGTCTTCGCGGTGGCCGCCGCCAAGCAGGCCGCCGCCGACGCCGGTCTCGTCATCGACGCCTCGAACGCCGAGGAGGTCGGCGTGGTGTTCGGGTCGGGCGCGGGTGGCCCAGGCCTCATGGCCAACGCCATCGAGACCATGAAGACCCGACCCAAGTCGGTGAGCCCGTTCTTCATCGCCAACATGCTGCCGGACACCGCATCCGGTCAGATCGCCATCGAGCTGGGGGCGAAGGGCCCCAACATCTGCGTGGTCACCGCCTGCTCGACAGGCACCAACAACATCGGTGAGGCGGCCGAGGGTATCCGGCGTGGCGACTTCCACACGGTCATCACCGGGGCCACCGAGACGCCGCTGTACGAGGTGGCGTACGTCGGCTTCTCCAACATGCGAGGCATGGGCACGCCCCGTGCGGGACGGCCCCTGACGGACATCTCGCGACCCTTCGACCGCAGCCGCGACGGATTCGTGCTGGGCGAGGGCGCCGGCGCCATGGTCCTCGAGGACTACGAGATCGCCAAGGCACGTGGCGCCCACATCTATGCGGAGGTCGTGGGCTATGGCTGCGCTGGCGACGCGTGGGACCTCATCCAGCCGGTCGAGCAGGGCGAGGGCACCGCTCGCGCGATGCGCTGGGCGCTCCAGCGCCACGACGTCCCGGCGAACGAGGTCGACCTCATCAACCCCCACGGCACCTCCACGCCACTCGGCGACCTGCGTGAATCACAGGCCATCCACACGGTCTTCGGGGAGCGCGCCAACCAGATCGCGATCAGCGGCACCAAGTCGCTGACGGGCCACCTGATGGGTGCCGCGGGTGCGGTCGAAGGCGTGTTCACGGTGCTCTCGGTGCATCACCAGATGGCGCCCGCGACGCTCAACCACGAGCAGCCGGACCCCGAGATCGACCTCGACGTGGTCCGCGGCGAGTCCCGGAAGATGGAGATCCGCTACGCCATGTCCGACAACATCGGCCTTGGCGGCCACAACGGCGCCATCATCTTCAAGCGCTACGACGGCGACTGATCGGCGCCTCGGCGTCGGTCCACCGGGCGTCGGTCGCAGCCGGGCGTCGGTTCACTCCTCGCGGCGGAAGCGGACGAGCCCGGCGGGGTCCGCGGCGAGGGAGTCGTCCCACAGGTCGGCGACACGCGTGCCGCCTGCCGTCACGAACGCGTTCACGACGCGACCGCCGTTGTGGGTCACGATGCGTGCATAGGTGCGGCCGGCATCCGTGCTCCGATACACCAGGCCCTTCCCGGTGAGCGTCTCCACGCCACCCATCTCCAGCGCGCCGATGACGACGTCCGAGCCCTTGATGTCGACCGTCAGCGCGGTCGCACCGATCTCCGATGGGAACGGCTCGTTGCGGATGGTCGTCGCGCCGCCGAACGAGACGGCCTTGTTGGTGCTTCGACGGACCTTGAGATCCGCCCGATGGGTGTAGGCGAGGATCACCCGCTTGCCACTGGCATCGAGCTCGGGGCGGGTCTGGTAGCGCTGGCTGGAGAGCGTCCGGGTGCCGAGACTCGTGAGCGTCCGGGCGCTGGTGGACGCGACCTTGAACCGGCGCAGCTTGAGCGCATCGCCCTGGAACCACGCCACGTACAGCCGGTCCCCGGTCGCCGCGATGCTGAGACCCTTGCTGGGCGTGGCACGACCCAGGTCGAACGTCTGCGCCGAGGGTCCGTTGCCCGTCAGACGCCCGGTGCGCACGCGCAGCTGCCAGCCGCTCGAGGTCTTGCGGAACCAGGCGTAAGCGATCTCGTCATCGCCGAGGCAGGCCACATCGGGATCCCGTGCCACCCCGCTGGAGGTCCGGTCGACACCCACGCCCACGCCGTCGGAGAAGCGCGTCGCACGGGTCCGCACCAGCCAGTCCCCGCCGCTGCCGCGCTTCGTGCCGATGAGCACGGCGCGCGAGTCACAGATCGTCACCTCGCCGCCGCGCGTGTCGGTCGGCCCGTTCACGAGGTAGTCGTTGTGGAACGTCTCCCCGGCGTCGCCACTCCAGGTCAGGTAGCTCCACTGCTGGCCGGGGGTCGTGCCCTCCCACGCGAGGGCCAGGCGCGTGCCTCGACCCGCGAGGTCCGTCACACGAGCGCCGGACGAGCCGATGATGACCCGACTCGGGCCGAAGTCCGCCATGGCGGGCACACCGCTGACGAGGACCGCCAGCGCAACGGCCGGGATGATCCGCCGCAGGATCCGGATGGGGGTCATGGCTGCCTCCGCGTGGGGGACGTCCACAGGAGCGTCCGCCTCGGGAGGAGTGTCCCATCGGCCGTCAAGCGTCCGATGGCCATCCGCCATGGGGACGCTACTGGCGCCGGAAGCGGATCTCCGTCCCGTCGGTGATGGACTGGTCCCACGCCTCGGCGCACTTGTGCGTGCTGCCCACCTCGACGATCGTGGCGGCCGTCCGGCCGCTGCCGTGCGTCGAGACCCGCGTGTAGCTGGTGCCACCGTTCGTGCTGCGATACCCCAGACCCTTGCCGGTCAGGGTCTCGATGCCGCCCAGCTCCACCGCACCGATGGCCACCTTCGAGCCCTTGACCGCGACCGTGACCGGGAATGCCCCGATCTCGCTCGGGAAGGGCTCGTTGCGGAGGGTCCAGGCGCTGCCGAAGCTGGCGCCGCTGTTGGTGCTGCGCCGGGCCTTGAGGTCCGCCTTGTGCATGTACGCGAGGATGACACGGCTCCCGTCGGCGCCCAGCGCTGGCAGGCTCGCGCTCGAGAGCCCCCGATGACGTGCGTGCCGAGACTGCTGAGGGTGTGCCTGGCGGTGGTCCCGATCTTGAACCGCTGCACGCGCAGGGCGTTCCCGCGGAACCAGGCCACGCAGACCCGTGACGACGTCGATACGATCGCGATGCCCTTGGGGGGCGTGCCGGCGCCGAGGTCGATGGACTGGTCGCTCGGATCGTCCGCGTCGATGCTGCGCGTGATGGGCCGGACCTTCCAGCCGCTCGAGGTCGTGCGGAAGTACGCGAGCGCCATCTCGCTGCCGGGGATGCAGGCACCGACGGGACGCGCGCCGAGGACTGCGACGATGTGCCGGCACCCGGGGGCGGTCGCGATGTCATCGGACGACCAGGTCGTGCCGCTGTTCCTGCTGTAGCGCAGGGCGATGATGCGGTCCGAGCCGGTCCCCTGCTCCACGGATGCCACGACCCCAGCGCCCCTGCCCGCGAGCCCCGTGAGCACCACCGGCTCGCCATCCTCCCCCTGGAAGATCGGCTGGCTCGGTCCGAATGCCGCGCCGGGCGCGGTGGTCAGGAGCATCGTGGCGAGCGCCACGGGTATGGCGCAGCGCAAGGTCCGACGAGTGGACATCCGGCGTCCTGGCTCATGTGGATCCACGGCCGCGACAGCGTGCGCCCGATGTCAAGCGGCACGGACGGCAGCGGCACGGCAGTGTGGACGGCCGCGTCGCGAGTCGCACCATGAGCCACCAGCGCTCGTGGATAGCGCACGGAAGCCCGAACCCGTCAGGGGCGACAATGCCGCTCGATGATGACGGACCCCATCGATCGGACGGCCATCCGCGCGGACCCGCTCCTGGGCTTCTACGGCCCCGACTCGGTGATGTGGCGCATCGACCGGGAGGCGGTGCTGCTCGGCGCCGGTCCCGCCGCGCTGCTGCTCCAGGTCGCGCATCCGCTCGTGGCGGCAGGCGTCGCCCAGCACAGCGACTTCCGGAGCGACCCGTTCGGGCGGCTCCGACGCACCCTGCGCACGACCCTGGACATGGTGTTCGGTGACGGCGCGACCGCGGAGCGGGCGGTCCGGCGGCTCAACGCGGTCCATGCCACGGTCCGGGGCGATACGGACCCCGAGACGGCGGCGCTCACGGGCGCCGGTCGATATCGGGCGCTCGATCCGGAGCTGCTGTCGTGGGTCCAGGCGACGCTCATCGTGACCAGCATCGACGCCTACCGACGCTGGGTCGGCGAGGTCACGGACGCCGAGGCGGACCGCTTCTGGCAGGAGGCACGCGCGGTCGGGGAGCGTCTGGGCATCCCGCGGCGGCTGAGCCCACCCGACTGGCCGTCCCTGATCGCCTGGTGGGACCGGATGCTGGCACCCGACGGACCCATCCAGGTGACGGCCGAGGTACGAGCGATGGCGCCGCTGCTGACTCGACCTCCGCTGCCGGTCGTGCCAGGGTGGGCCGTGGACGCGCTCGCCTTGCCCGGGCTCGCCCTGCTGCCCTCCCGCATCCGCGCCGCGTACGGCATCCCATGGGACCCCCGCCGCGAGCGTGCCGCAGTCGCGGCCGCGGCCGGGCTGCGTGCCTGGGCTGCGGTCGTGCCCGCATCGGCGCGGTCGGTGCCCCAGGCACGCGCAGCGTTCGCACGGGTCCGGCAGCGCTGAGAGGACCCCACCGTGAGTGGCCCGCGTGGGCAGGCACCCGGCGGAGGGTGGGTCGCGCGGCGGAGGGTGGGTCGCGGGTCGGAGGGTGGGTCGCACGGCGTGCATGGCCGCCCTCGACCCGTGCACGATCGCATGGTCCCGCTCCGCAGGTCCACCAATGGCCGGCTACCATACCGACGAGCCACCCGAGGAGCCCCCAGTGCCTGAGACCGACCTGTCCCGGCGTGCCGTCGTCACCGGCGTCGGCGCCGTCACCCCCATCGGCAATGACCACCCCACGTTCTGGCGCAACCTCGTGGCGGGGGTGAGCGGCGGCGGGCCCATCACCAGCTTCGACGCGTCCGCATATGACGTGCGCATCGCGGCCGAGGTCAAGGGCTTCGATCCGCTGGTCGCCATGGATCGCAAGATGGCGCGCCGGATGAGCCGCTTCATCCACCTGGGCATGGCCGCCGGTGCCGAGGCGGTCCGTGACGCCGGGCTCGACTTCACGGCGTTCGCGCCCGAGCAGCGGGACCGGGTCGCCGTGGCCGTCAACACCAGTGGCGGTGGCCAGGAGCAGGTCATCGACGGCACCGCGACCCTGCTGGCCAAGGGTCCCGGCCAGGTCAGCCCGTTCGCCATCCCGGCCCTCTCGGGATCGATGGCGGCATGCATGCTGTCCATGGAGTTCGGGCTCACCGGCCCGGTCATCACCCAGGTGGCGGCGTGTGCCAGCTCCGTGATCGCGTTCCAGGACGGTCTCCGGATGATCCAGCGGGGCGACGTGGATGTCGCGCTCGTGGGAGGTTCCGAGGCGCCCCTGCTGCCGGTCGCGTTCGCAGCGCTCGCGAACATGGGTGCGCTATCCAAGCGCAACGATGACCCGGAGCATGCCTCCCGGCCGTTCGACCGCGACCGCGACGGCTTCCTGTTCGGCGAGGGCGCTGGGGTCGTGGTGCTCGAGTCCGCCGAGCACGCGCTGGCCCGGGGCGCGACCATCCAGTGCGAGGTCATCGGTGCCGCGCTGACCGCGGATGCCTTCCACATCTCGGCACCCGAGCCCACTGGTCGCGGTGCCACGCGCGCCATGACCGACGCGCTGCGGGACGCCGGTGTGGCACCCGACGAGGTCGACTACATCGTGGCCCACGGCACCTCAACGCCCCTGAACGACGTGACCGAGACGCGCGCCATCAAGGCCGCGTTCGGGGACCACGCTCGACGGGTGGCCATCAGCTCGCCCAAGTCGATGGTCGGCCACCTCCTGGGGGCGGCGGGCGTGATGAGCGCGCTGGCCGCGATCGGGGCCATCCGGGAGGGCGTCATCCCGCCCACCATCAACCTCCAGAACCCCGACCTGCCCGAGTGCGACCTGGACTATGTGCCCAACGTCGCGCGGCAGCAGCGGGTGGACACCGCGACCATCAATGGCTTCGGCTTCGGCGGCCAGAACGCCGTGGCGGTCTTCCGGCGCTTCGAGGCGTAGCGCGGCGGGTCGCGGGGCGGTATCTTCCTCCGCCGAGTGGCGGGTCGCGGGGCGGCCTCGTCCACGTCCCGATCGGATACACCGCATCCATGCGTGGTTCGCACGGCCTTCACACCACGTGCACATGCGAGCTCCAGCCTGTGGTCATCCACCTCGGCACGCAGCGAAGGAGTCTCTCGATGCGATCCTTCGGCTGGCTGGGAGCGGTCCTGGCCCTCATGCTCATCCTGGTCGCCGGCGGCATCGGATTCGCCATCGGCACCAGCACCGTCATCCCACTCGATGCCGACACGGTAGCGGCCGCACCCGTGGCCTGGGGCTGGCACGGCTGGGGGTTCGGCTTCCCATCCTTCCCATTGTTCGGCCTGCTGTTCGTGATCCTGCTGCTCGTCCTCATCGGCGGCATCGTGCGGCGTGCGGCGTGGGGCGGCCCTCGTGGTGACGGTCCCGGGTGGGACGGTCCGGGTCGATACGCGGCCGGGCCATGGGGCGCCGGATCGTCGGGCCCCGACGATCCGCGAGCCCGGATGTTCGAGGAGTGGCACCGTCGGGCACACGGCGGTCCGTCGAGCGGTCCATCCGCGAGCCAGTCCGCTGGCGGTCCTGCCGGGGCACCGTCGACGAGCGGGTCGTCCCCCGACGACCTGACGAGCGTCCGATAGCCCATCGATCGATCCCGGTGGCGGCATCCGTGTCGCCGCCGGCATCCGGTCGCCTAGCATCCCTCCTGATGCCCACCATCCTCGTGGTCGATGACGCGCCGGACATCCGCCGCCTCACGTCCGACTACCTCACCCACGCGGGCTTCCGGGTCCTGACCGCGGGCACGGCCGAGTCCGCGCGGCGCATCACACGCACCGAGCGGCCCGACCTGGTGGTGCTCGACCTGGGTCTGCCCGACGGTGACGGCCTGGACGTGGCGCGCGCCATCCGCCGCACCAGCAGCCTGCCCATCATCATGCTCACCGCGCGCACGGACGAGACGGACACCCTCATCGGTCTCGAGCTGGGAGCCGACGACTATGTGACCAAGCCCTTCAGCCCACGCGAGCTCGTGGCGCGCGTCCGGGCCGTGCTGCGGCGAGCCGAGAGAGCGGCCGCGCCCGACGACCTGCTGCGCGTCGGCGACCTGGAGCTCGACCTGGGGCGGATGCTGGTCACCGTCGATGGCCGGCGGGTGGACCTCACGCCGACCGAGTTCCAGCTGCTCGCCGCGATGGCACGCCAACCGGGTCGCGTGTTCACCCGGTCGCAGCTGCTGGATGCCGTCCACGGCGTGGCGTTCGAGTCCTACGAGCGGGCGATCGATGCGCATGTCAAGAACATCCGCCGGAAGCTGGAGCCCGATCCCCGGACGCCTCGATACCTCCTGACCGTCTTTGGCGTGGGGTATCGACTGGCGGACGACCGATGAGCCCGGCCGGCGAGCCACATCGCGGAGGCCCGCCATGGGGCCGACATCCCAGGCATCGACCCCCCTGGTGGCCCGAGGACGAACCCTGGCCGCCAACGAGCGCTGCACCGTGGGCGTACATGGCCGGCACGTGGCGGCGGCGCCACCGACAGCGAGCTCACGTAGGGTGTCTGCTCGTCATCGGGCTGGCAATCGGGTCACTGCTGCTGGTCGTGGTCTCGCCTGCGGCTCGGGGCGTGGTCGCCTGGCTCGGCTTCCTCGTGGCCTGCGTGGCGATCCTGGTGCTGGCACGACAGGCCATCCACTCACTCGTGAGGCGCGACGGCCGAGCGGAACTCCTCATCGAGGCGGCTGGGCGGGTCCAGGAAGGCGATTACTCGGCTCGCGTGCCGGAGACGGGCTCCGCCGAGTCACGACTGCTCGCCCGCTCGTTCAACCAGATGAGCGCCCGCCTCGAGGCCACGGACGCGCAGCGCCGGTCGTTCATGGCGGACGTGAGCCACGAGCTGCGGACGCCGCTCACCATCATCCAAGGGCAGCTGGAGGCCATCCGCGACGGTGTCTACCCGGCCGACGCGGCGCATCTCGCGCCCGCGCTCGAGCAGGTGGCCGTGCTGGAGCGGCTGGTGGAGGACCTGCGAACGCTGGCTCTGACCGAGTCGGGCAGCCTGCGGCTCGCACGGGAACCGGTGGATGTGGGCACGCTGGTGACGGAGGTCGCGAGCGCGTTCCGGCCCTCGGCGGAGGTGGCCGGCGTCACCCTATCCGTGACCGTCGCACCGGCCGTGCCGCGGGCGTGGCTGGATCCGGCGCGCATCGGGAGCGTGGTCCGCAACCTCGTCGCCAACGCGCTCCGCTACACGCCGGCGGGCGGGAGCGTGACCGTCGACGTCGCCGCAGCAGACATCGAGCAGGTGGTCCTCCGCATCCGGGACACCGGACGGGGTATCGACCCGGCACTCCTGGCGACCGTGTTCGAGCGCTTCAGCCGGTCACCCGACTCGAGCGGCAGCGGCCTGGGCCTCGCCATCGCACGCGCGCTCGTGGAGGCGCACGGTGGCACCATCACGGCCGCGAGCGAGCCCGGCACGGGCACCACCATGACCGTCGGGCTCCCCATCGGCGGGATCTGACCCGGAACCCCGGCCGCTGGTGCCGGCCCGATCTCGGCACGGGCGCAGATGTCCACGATCGATGGACGGGAGCGGCCCTGCGGGGTCCGACCGAGCGTCCGATCCTGCTCTGGCGCTGGGGTTCCCGTCCGGATGTCCATCGATGGTGGCGGATCGCGCGCCTGGAGCCCTCCGCCGGTGCGCAGAGGTCGCCCATACGTCGCGATGGCCCCCGTGGCGTCCATCGATGGTGGACGTCCGTGCGGCAGCGCTCGGGTGGCCGACCCCTGAAGCCGCTCGACCGCGGCGCGGCACGGCCGCTCAGGTGCGACGCGACAGCGGATGTCCCTCGAAGGCCTCCAGCGCCGCGAGCAGGTCCGGTGGGATGCGGCCGGGCCGACCGCTCTGGGGGTCCCACATCACCTGGGTCGTGCCACCGTCGGCGATGTGACGAGCGGGTGCGATCGGACCGCCGTCGCACCGGACGCGGTACTCGATCCCGAACGAGGAGCGGGTGACCCACGCGACCCGCGCCGCACACACGATGGGCTCACCGAAGAACGCGGGTGCCCGGTACGCGATGTGCGCCTCGGCGATGACGAACAGGTGCCGCTGCCCATCCTCGCCCGTCCCGAACGCGCGTCCCGTGACCGCCTCGTAGTAGCCCGCACGGGCTGCCTCGAAGTAGCTCAGATAGACCGCGTTGTTGACGTGACCGAGGGCATCCGTGTCGCCATAGCGCACCTCGATGGGGTGCTGGTAGCGGAAGTCGCCCGTGGGTGGCCGCTCACGCATCGCGAGGACGACGGATGACCGCGGGGTGGCGGGGTCGGGACGCGGCGCTGGCCACGCCCCGACGGCGAGCCGTCAGCCGGCCGCCGCACACGTCGGTGGCGCCGCCTGGAGCGACTCGATGATCGCCTGCGAGAGCACCGACACGACCGGCGAACCGACCCCTGTCGCGGCATCCCAGCCGGGGCCCGCACGATCGACCAGGTTGCCGCCCCGCGTGATGTCGTGGAAGGCATCCGGATGGCTCACGGCGAGCTCGTAGAACAGCGGCGTCAGGAATGGCAGGCACTGGATACCCTGTGCCTGCGCCTGCTGGAGGATGAGCGCCATCACACCCGCCCAGAACGGCGCGGACGCGCTGGTGCCACCGACCATCTGCCAGCCGGACTGGCCGGTCTCCTGGTCCGTGTGGAACAGCAGGTAGCCCGTGTCCGTGTCGGCGGCCGCGGCCACGTCCGGGCAGTGACGGACGTCGACGGACTGGTCGATGCCGGCAACGCCACGCTGGAACGGGGGCATCGGCTCGAGCGGTCCGTCCGGGCCATTGACGTTGGCACGCCCACCGCCGGTGCCGCCGGTGACCAGGTAGTCCTCCCAGCCGGTCTCGCGCAGGTACGTGCCGTCGGCGTTGAGCTCCAGGAGCGTGCCACCGACGCTCACCACGTTGTCCGTGCAGGCCGGGAAGAACGTCGACACCTGGTGGTCCGTCTTGTCGAAGGTGTGACACGAGAACGCACCCCAGTCACCGGATGCGGCGAACAGGCTGACGCCTGCCTGCGCGGCGACCTCGAGCGCTCGCTGCGTATCGAGCACCTCGTCGAGGCCGATATAGCCGGGGGCATAGCACTTGCCGTACGACACCGACACGATCTGGGTGCGGCCGTCCTCCAGGACGGCGTCCATGGCGCTGCCGAAGCTGGTCGTGGCGGGGAAGCCGTAGACGATGATCTGGGTGGCGGGTGCCACCGCGCGCAGCACCTGGGTGTCGAGCGATGCCTCGACCGCGAAGCTGGCCGGTGCGCCCTCCAGGCCACCGTTGACCGCGACGCGATCCGGCAGCGGCCCCTCGATGCCGAAGGTCGCGTCGAACACCGCGAGGTCCTCGTCCGTGTCGACGCCGAACTGGATGATGCCCACGGCCGTGCCGGCGCCATCGATCCCCTGGTCCCACAGCGACTGATAGTCGTACGCGAGCGCGAGGTCGGCTGGCTTGAGACCGCGTGCCGGTGGCGGAGGCGCGTCCTCGGGCGCGATGGCCGAGGACGGCAGCCAGCGCGAGAGGCCCGTCACACCGCTCACGATACCCGTGAGCGCAGCGGGCACGACCGGGTCCGTGGCGGCCGCGTGGTAGACGATGCCGGTACGCCCGTCCTGGAGGGTCTCGATGGCGACGCCCAGGAAGGCTCCCACGACAGCAGCGGTCCCGGCAGCCACGACACGCGTCCGCTGGGGCGGCACGGAGACCACCTCCAGCCCGGCATCCGTGACCGCTCGGCGGACCTGGGTGAGCGTCTCGTCCGTGGGTCCGAAGCGCTCGCCGATATCGGTCGGGCTGAGGAACCGCCGGTAGTCCGGTGAGCCGGGGTCATAGAGGTCGGCCGCATACTGGCTCGACGCCGCCGCGTCCCGAGGGGCGAGCACCAGGTCGAACGTGATGCGCGCGTCCGGGTCGGCTGCGCCCAGGCTGCTGGGGGCCGCGTCGTTGGTGATGGTGCCGCCCTGGGCACCCACGGGGGCGCCGAACGGCAGCGCCGCCACCGCGATCAACGCCGTGGTCGCGAGCGCCAGCCATGCGCGAGGGCGGGTCCGGCGCGGGTGGGGGGTCATGGGGTTCACTGGGGGACCTCGTCGGCGGGCCAGGTGAAGCTGTTGGCGATGGAATCGGCCAGGGACAGGCCGGCCTCCCGGATGGGGACCGTGATCTGCTCGTCGCCCCGCTGGATCGTGAGCTCCACGGGGGTCAGGATCGTGAAGGCCACCACGATCCGCTCGTCCGTGGCGGCGACCGACGCCACCGTGAAGTCGAGGCTGGGTCCCTGGGGTGTGTCGAGGGTGCCGCCGAACAGGCCGCCGACCCCGATGCGGTAGCCCAGGAGCGGGCTGCCGAGCAGCTCGCGTGCTGGGGCGGTGTCGGTGGTGTAGCCCAGCAGGCTGTTGGCCATCAGGTCCTTGCGCACATCGAACAGCCGCTGCGCGTCGGGGACCTGGGCAAGCGTCCCGCCCTCGATGATGAGCGCCACGTTGCCATTGAGGGCCGTGAGCACCAGGAACCCGTCGTTCTGCTGGGCGATCGACCAGATGGTGGGGTCGTACTCCAGACCGAAGCCGAGCGCCGCATCCGTGTATGGCGTGCGATCCGCGAAGGGATGGTTGGTGGGGATGTCCGAGGTGGTGCCGGCGAACACCGCGGTCAACGCGTCGAGATCCACGGAGCCGGCGCAGGGCAGGGTGCCGGGCCCCTCCCAATCGCGGTCGACCGGGCCCTCGCAGGGCGGCTGGTCCCGCTCCCGGCCGTTCGAGGCGGCGAACACGGCCG
>CAZYTQ010000006.1:28489-31481 GCA_964650135.1 uncultured Anaerolineaceae bacterium
AGATGGGGATGGAAATTTATGGCTGGGAACCTGGGGCGACACGGCCGCGATGCCCACGGCGGCCAGCATCACCAACGCGAAGATGGAGAGCAGGGCCTTGGGCCCCAGCCAGCCGTGCTGGCGGGGAGCGGTGGTGGCCACCGCGGACCCGCCGACGAGGGTGGCCGCGGCGCCGGGTGGTGCGTCAGGGGGGACGTCCGGAAGGGTTCGGTGAGGCGCGTTGAGATCCCCCTCGACGACCGCGGGAGCCAGGCCCTCGCGGGTCTTGGGGAGCGCCTTGAGGGACGCACCGCAGTGACCGCAGTACGTGTGGAGCGGCGTGGGCCGGTGGCACTCGGGGCACGCGATGTCCGGCCCGATGGCGACCTCGTTCGCCTCCTGGAGCAGGCCCACGTGGATGACGCGACGCAGCCACAGCAGCGACACGATGGCCAGGGCAGCGACCACGATGAGACTGCCCAGCTCGGGCAGCAGGTGCTCCGCGAGCGCCGCGAGGACGAACGCGACCACGGCGAGCACGAACGCGACGATGGGCTGACCCGCTGGCCCCAGCCGACCCCGGTCGGTGACCGGCGCTCGATAGCGCAGCCAGAGCGCGCCACCGAGGCCGCCCATGGCACCGGCCGCGATGACCGGCAGGCCGACACCCAGGACCAGCAGTCGCACCACCCATGGCAGCACCTGGCCGACCGGCTGCAGACCGCTCTGGAACAGGTCCAAGGCCGTGATGAGCGTCTGGGCACCCACGAACGCGACGCCCGCCGCCACGCCGAACGTGGCGCCATCGAGCACATCGTTGAAGCGCTTGTAGGGCAGCAGCACCAGGGGGCCCGCGATCATGACGATGACACCCAGGACCGGGGCGATGACCGCTCGGACCCACGGGAAGGGCGCCGCGTCCCCACCACCCAGCGCCGGCCCCGTGACGATGCTCGCCGCGGTCGCCGGGAACAGCTGCGCGATGGCGAACGAGAACAGGGCCCCGGTGATGGCACCCCACACGAATGTCAGCGCGATGACCCGGATGGGCTCGTCCTCGTAGACATCCACGTCGTAGAGGTAGATGACCGTGACCAGGGGCACCAGGATGGCCGCCGCGACGATGGCCAGCGGGAAGAAGCCGAACAGGCCGAGCAGCACCACCAGTGCCGTACCCGCCGCCAGGGCCAGCTGGAACGTCCGGATCTCCTCGCGCGGCAGCGAGGGATAGATGGTGGAGACGATGGTCAGGGCGCGCGCCTTCTCGCCCGCTTGCGCTGCGTACTCGTCACGGACCCGACCCTCGCGCCCCCGCCGCTGCTCGGGGCCCAGCGGGTCGCCACAGCGGACACAGAACGTGAGGTCGGGGACCTCGTGGGCGCACTGGTCGCAGCGGATGGTCGTCGGCTCTGGCGCGCCCTCCGCAGACTCGGGCGCGCTCTGCGCAGGCTCCGAAGCCCCTGCCGACGCAGCGGGCGTCTCGTCGGCGGGCGGGGTCGCGCCCGTCGTCGGGTCGTCCACGATGCCTCCTCGCATACTGGCGCGCATACCCGACTGGACGGGGGCGCCGCTTGGCGCTGCAGTGTACGGCCCGTGGGCGCCACCTGTCACTCACGTGTCAGCCGCCTGTCACCCGTGCGCCACCGTGGGATACCCATCCAGGCGTGGCGGGTACCATCCCACCGTGACGACGACGGCCCCCGATCGCGAGAGCGACCTCCCCGCCATGCCCACCACCCCGATCGACGAGGGCGAGGACGCCGCCTCCCCCACCGCCATCAGCCGGGGTCGACCCAGCTACTCGTGGCGCTTCGGCCAGGATCGGCGGCTGGAGATGGTGCGGCGGTTCGTGCCGCTCGAGGGCGCTCGCATCCTGGACATCGGCTGTGGCATCGGGACCTATGTGCGCCGGTTCCGCGCCTTCAGCGACGAGGTATTCGGCGTCGAGGTGGAGGAGGAGCGCGTCGCGGAGGCGAGCCTCGAGCTGCCGGACATCCAGGTCGCCCGGGGCGAGGCACTCCCCTTCCCGGACGAGCATTTCGACCTGGTGTTCTCCAACGAGGTCATCGAGCACGTCGACGACGACCGACGGACCATCGAGGAGGCGGTCCGGGTGACACGTGTCGGCGGATCCATCGTCACCTTCGCGCCCAATCGGCTGTATCCCTTCGAGACGCATGGCGCGTACATCGGCGGCCGCTACGTGTTCGGCAACGTGCCGTTCGTGAACTGGCTGCCGGATCCGCTTCGCGACCGCTTCGCGCCACACGTGCGGGCCTACACCCGTCACGGCATCGAGGCGCTCTTCCATGGCCTGCCGGTGCGGCGCGTCCACCACGGCATCATCTACCCGGGCTTCGACAACCTGACATCACGCCACGCGACGCTGGGGCCCATCGTGCGCCGGGCGCTGTACACGGCGGAGCACACGCCGCTGCAGGAGCTCGGCCTGTCGCACTTCCTGGTGGTACGCCGGGTCGGCTGACGGACCGTCGCCGGTCGCGTTCCCCGCACCCACCGCGGCTCGGGTATCCCGGCGCGCACACGCTGCACCGGGTCAGGCTGCAGGCGGTGTGCTCGCGGGCGCCCCGGTGGGCATGTCGGACGCATCTGTGGGCATGTCGGACGCCCCCGGCTCGGACGTCGCAGGCGCCTCGGACGGCGTCAGGTCCTCCGGCAGCACCGAGCCCTCGGGTGCATACCAGACGTCGAGCGTCACGGGCACGGACCAGTTGCCGGCCACATCACGCCACTGGACGAAGACGGTGCGCTGCTCCTGGACCGGCGGCGGGGTGGGGTCGGCGGTCGGCTCCGGGCTCGCGGACGCATCGGGCGCCTCGCTCGCGGGGGCGCGCGTGGGCCGTGGCGTCGCGGTCGGCCGTGGCGCCGGCGGCACCACGATGGGGCCCTCGTCCAGCGACCAGTCGACGCTCGGCGTGGCCGGCCAGGTGCTGCCCGCGGCGAGCGCACCAGCCGCGTCCACCTCTCCGTCGTTGGCGAGGCGCACGAACGC
>CAZYTQ010000006.1:31491-41041 GCA_964650135.1 uncultured Anaerolineaceae bacterium
ACGCCAGGCCGCTGCCGCCCGGGACGTCACGAGCCGTGAGCCCGAGCGTCATCGTCCCCCCCGTCACCGGCAGCCCGTCATGACGACCCCGTGTGCCGCTCGTGATGGTCACCTCACCACTGGGCGGGACGGCATCGGTGATCGCCCCGCTCGCGAGCGCCAGCACGGTCCACATGCCCTGGTACTCACCGGTGTAGCCGAGCGCCCAGACCCCCACGCCACCCATGGCCTGCTCTCCGGCGAACGCGATCTTGGCCGCGAAGGAATCCACATCGTCATACCAGACCTGTCGCCAGGCCTCCGGGCAGGTGTCACAGGCGGTCCGGACGTAGGCCGTCCAGGCGGTCTGCGAGATGGGGTCGTAATGCCGGCCGTTGTCCCGCGCGATGGCGAGCGCATCGCGGTAGAGCGAGATGCCGGGGCCCGTGAGCCGACGACCGCTGCGCGTCGGTGAGAAGGGCTCGGGGCCCTGGGTGGTCCAGGCGCGGCCGTACCACGGCAGCCCGAGGATGGTGTGGGCGGGGTCCGCGACGGTGAGCAGGTTCGCCACGGTTGTCCGGATGTCGAAGCCCGTGACCGGGTCGTCGAGCGGGCTGATGCCCGCCGCGTACGGGGCGCTGGCACCCCGGAAGTCATAGGCCATCAGGAACACCGCATCCGCGGCGTCGTCGGCGGTCAACGCCGCGATGTCGTATGCGGCAACGTCCGCGGTGATGTCGAAGGTGATCTGGAGCGCCGGCGAGATCGCGTCGAAGGCGGTTCGCAGCTCGCGCACGAACCCGGTGAACTCATCGCGCACCTCGGACGGCAGCGGCTCGAAGTCGAGGTTCACGCCATCGGCGCCACTCGCGACCATCTCCGCCGCGATCTGGCCCACCAATCGTGTGCGGGCCCCGGCTCGACCGAGCAAGCGCACCGTCTGCTGGCGCGCTCCCGCGGTCCACGAGAACCGCTCGATGGTCAGCACGACCCGGACGCCCCTCGCCTGGGCCTGCTCCTTGAGCGTCAGCCAGCGCTCGTCGCGCCAGCCAGCGGCGCCACCGGGCACCGTGCCGTTGCTGGTCTGCCACACGAGCCGACCATTGCGGTTGGCCTCCACCCCGAACCACGCCAGCGTGGTGAGCCGGTCGAGATCCACGGTCCGCGCCGCGTTGGCCAGCTCCCAGTAGGGCAGGAACCCGAAGACCTCCTGGTCGGCGAGCGCACGCACGCGCGGCTCGCGAGGCGTCGCCGAGGGCACCGGTGCCACCGGTGCGCTCGATCCGACCGGCCCTGGCACGGACGGCGACTGGGCAAGGGCGGACGACGCGGCGAGGAGCAGGATCAGCGGGACCGCCAGGATGGACCGCAGGGAACGCATCCCGCGCACCCTACCCCGAACCCATGGAGATGTCCTGAGAGACCTCCACGAGGGTCAGCCGGCGGTCATGGCTGCAGCGTCGCGGGGCCGGGCGTCGGTGCGGGCCGCACGTCGTCCCCCACCACCTGGTCGCACGTCCACGCGCCGGAGTCGGAGCGAGTTGAGGACCACCGAGACGGAGCTGATGGCCATCGCGCCGGCCGCGAGGGCCGGATCGAGGGTGATGCCCGTGAACGGATAGAGCACGCCCATGGCGACCGGGATGAGCAGCACGTTGTAGGCGAAGGCCCAGAACAGGTTCTCGCGGATGACCCGGAGCGTGCGCCGGGACAGCATGATGGCCGACGCCGCGAGACGCGGGTCGCTGCCCACGAGGGTGATGTCGGACGCTTCGATGGCGACGTCCGCACCCGAGCCGATGGCGATCCCCACGTCCGCGCCGGCGAGCGCCGGCGCATCGTTGATGCCGTCGCCCACCATGGCGACACGCCGACCGGCCGCCTGGAGCGCCTGCACCCGGGCCAGCTTGTCCTCGGGCAGCACCTCCGCCTCGACGTGCTCGATGCCCACGCGCGTCGCGACATCCCGCGCCACCGCCTGGCCATCACCGGTGACCAGCCAGACCGCGATGCCCATCTGCCGCAGCACGGCCACCGCCTCGGCCGCCTCTGGGCGGACGGGATCGGCGATGGCCAGCTCGCCCACGAGCCACCCGTCACGCGCGACCAGCACCCGGGTCTCGGACCCCTCGGCCATGCCCACCGGGACATCGATGCCGTCCGCGACGAGGAAGCGACGGGTGCCTGCGATGACTCGCCTGCCTGCCACTGTGGCCCGGACACCCCCGCCCGCGATCGTCACGAGGTCCGTGGCTGGCGGCACCACCAGGCCGCGTGCCTCGGTCGCGCTCGTGATGGCTCGCGCGATGGGATGGTCCGAGCCTCGCTCGGCGGCAGCCGCCAGCGCCAGGAGCCCATCCGCATCCAGCGCGTCGGCGCCAGCGTCCGGTCGTCCGGTCGTGACGGGATCCACGCGCACGACCTCGGGCCGGCCCTGGGTCAGTGTCCCGGTCTTGTCGAAGATGAGTGTGTCGACGCGCCCGGCCGCCTCGAGCGCGGCCCCACCACGGATGAGGATGCCCGCCTCGGCGGCGCGTCCGGTGCCCACCATGATGGCGGTGGGGGTGGCGAGCCCCATGGCGCAGGGGCACGCGATGATGAGCACGCTCACCGACGCCACGAGCGCATGCGCCAGCGTCGGCTGCGGACCGAGCATCGCCCACACGCCGAAGGTGAGTGCCGCGAGCAGCAGGACGAGCGGCACGAACCGGGCGCTCACGGTGTCCGCCAGCCGCTGGATGGGCGCCCGGGACCCCTGGGCCGCCTCCACCATGCGCACGATCCGCGCCAGGACGGTGTCGCTGCCGACCCGCGTGGCGCGCATCAGGAAGCTGCCCGTGGTGTTGAGGCTGCCACCGATGACCGCCTCGCCGGGGCCCCGGACCACGGGCATCGGCTCGCCCGTGAGCATCGACTCGTCGACCGCCGAGGTCCCCTCGACGAGGAGGCCGTCGACCGGCACGCTCTCACCGGCCCGGACACGCAGCAGGTCTCCCGGCCTGACATCGGAGATGGGCACCCGATCCTCGCTGCGGGCGTCGCCGGAGCCGCTCACACGCAGCGCGACGGGAGCCTGGAGACGCATCAGCGCCTGCACGGCACCGCGCGTCCGGCCACGCGCCCGAAGCTCCAGCCAGCGGCCCGTGAGGATGAGTCCGATGATCACCGTGGCCGAGTCGAACCAGGTCTGGGGCATCAGCCCGGCCTGGTGGACCAGCTCCGGCCAGGTGGTCACGAACGCGCTCGAGCCCCACGCTGCGAGCGTGCCCACGGCGACGAGCGTGTCCATGGTCACCGAGCCGTGGCGGCCGGCCCGCCATGCCGCGGACAGGAAGCGGCCGCCCGCCCAGAACTGGATGAACGTGGCGGGCCAGATGGCCAGCCGGTTGACGTCCTCCATGGACAGGCCCAGCCGGTCACCGACCGTCATGAGCACCATGATCCCGGCCGCGACGACCAGCGACGCGATGGCGGCGATCCCGATGCGTCGCTGCTCCGCCTGGCGGCCGACCTCGCGTTCCGCCTCGGCGTCGGGCGCCGCGGTGACGACCGCGCTCCCCGGCGGCCGCTCGGCGGGCTCGGCGACCCGCGGGACGTCGTAGCCCGCGGCCTCGATGGCGCGCACCAGGTCATCGCGACCCGCGAGCGCCGGGTCGACCTGGACCGTCGCGCGCTCGGTGACGAGGTTGACCGACGCGTCCACGACGCCGTCCGTCTTGCGCAGGAAGCGCTCGATGCGGTTGACGCACGAGGCGCAGGTCATCCCTTCGACCGGCAGCACGATCTCGATGGCTGGCACGGACGGCAACACGGCGTGGGCACCCGATACCGACCGGGTATCGGTGCTGAGGGCTGGGCTGACGCCGGACGATGGCGCGCTGGACGCGGACACGATGACCTCGGGACGTCCCCGCCACCACTGCGGGGATACTCCCCCAGAGTATATCAGCCGTGATACGCGGCCCCCCGGGTCAGCCGGGTCCGGGACCTCCGGGGACGGTCAGCGGCTCACCGGACGCATGGCGAAGACGCCGACCACGATGGACACCGACGGATCCCGGCACAGCTCGACACCGATGTCCCCCTGGCGCAGCAGCTCCTGCACGAACACCGATTCCCGATCGGGCAGTCCGATCCAGATGGTCCCATCGGGACCCCGGATGGGGGTGACGTCGTCAGCCTGGCCATTGAGCTCGAACCGCCGACGCAGCTCGTGCATGGGCACATACGGCCGGGACTTGATGAACCGGCGCAGCTGCGCCTGGGTACAGCCACTGGCTCGCCCGACATCGTCACCGCGGGCGGGCTCGGCGACCTGCTCCGGGGCGGCCCCGTGCGGCGCGGCGGTGGGGCGCGGGCGGGAGTGGGGTGCCTGTCGGGTCGTATCCATGGGTCCTGACCGGTGGCGTCTGGGCCCCGTCACCGGGAGCCAGATGATAGTCCGGCCCCGCCCGACCCGCAGCACGCCCCACCCGAGCAGCCTCCACGCCCGATACTGGGCGTCATGGACCCGCTGCCCGATGCGCCGATGGACAGCGCTCGATCGTGGGAGCCGGGCGACGGCTCGGTCGCCGATCGACTGTGGCTCGCGGACTGGCGGCGGCGGACCGCCACGCTGTACCTCGAGGTGCGCACGATCGCCGCGACCGCGCCTGATGCCGCGCTCGATCACTGGCGCACGGTCCGCGAGACGCTCTACCGGGAGCACCCCCAGTCACCCGTCCCCGCGGCCGAGCGTTCGACGTTCCGGGCGCGCCACTTCGAGGTCGGCAGCGGCCTGAGGTTCGAGCTGCCCATCGAGGCCGAACCGGCCGGATCGGCCGAGCGCTCGATTTCGGCCGGATCGGCTGGACGCTCGATCGTGCTGCCCACGAGCGCCGGCGCGGAGCTCGCCTTCCGGCGCCTGGGTCACATCACCATCCCGCTGCCCGGCGGCGAGCGGCGGCTCTCGGTGTTCTGGATGGCGGGCTACGCGGGCGGCCTGTTCATCCCCTTCCGTGACGCGACGAACGGTGTCGAGACCTATGCGGCCGGCCGCTATCTCATCGATGCGGCCAAGGGCCTCGACCTGGGCGGCGACCCCGTCGCCGGGACCATCGTGGTCGACTTCGACTACGCGATCCAGCCCTCGTGCGCCTTCGACCCCCGCTGGGCCTGTCCGCTGGCGCCCCCCGAGAACCGCCTCGACCTGCCCATCCGGGCCGGTGAGCGACTCCGATGACCGAGTCCACCGATCGAACCGCGAGGAGGACCATGGAACCCAGCCCTGACCCGATCAGCGACGTGGACGCCTATCGCGCGAGCCTCCTCGAGGCACTCGGTGGTGACTCGGTCACCACCGCGCTCGGTGAGACACCGGCACGGCTGCGACAGCTGGTCGGGGACGCCGGCGACCTGCTGCGGGAGCGCCCGGAGCCTGGCGAGTGGTCGGTCCTCGAATGCATCGGCCACATCACGGACGCGGAGCTCGTGGTGGCCGGGCGGGTGCGCTGGATGCTCGCCGAGGACCAGCCGGACATCGTGGGCTATGACCAGGCGCTGTGGGTCGAGCGACTCGACCACGGGAACGATGACCCGGAGATCCTGCTGGGCGTGTTCGAGGCCCTCCGCCGCGCCGACCTCGACCTGTGGACGCGGATGCCCATCCCGCGCCGCGGTCGCGTGGGTATCCATCGCGAGCGTGGCCCGGAGAGCTACGACCTGACCACGCGGCTCGCGGCGGGCCACGACCGCATCCACATCGCCCAGGCCGAGCGGACCCTCGAGCGACTCAGGTCCCGCTGACCACCAGCAGCTCCCGCGACGCCTCGTTGAGCACGTCCGCGCCATGTGCCATGCACACGGCGATGTCCTCGATGCGCACGCCGTAGCGGCCTTCGAGATAGATGCCCGGCTCGATGCTGAACGCATCGCCCACGAGCAGCGGTGACGTGTTGCCGGCCACGAGATACGGATCCTCGTGGCCCTCGAGCCCGATACCGTGGCCCAGCCGGTGGAAGAAGCGGGGGCCGTATCCGGCGTCCTCGATGACATCCCGCGCGGCACGATCCACGTCCTGCGCGGGCACGCCCGGACGCACCGCATCCCGACCAGCGGCGTTCGCGGCGCGCACCAGGTCGTGGATGGCCCGGAACGTGTCATCCGGGCCCAGCGCAGGGTCACCGCCGGTCAGCCACAGGGTGCGCGTGATATCCGAGGAGTAGCCCGCCCGACGCCCACCGATGTCGAGCAGCAACGGCTCGCCAGGCTGCACGACGCGGTCATCCGGCTCGTGGTGTGGCGAGGCGCTCCGGGCGCCGCTCGCCACGATCCAGAAGCTCGCCGAGTCGTGGCCCTCGTCCACGAGGCGCGACCGGACCTCGGACGCGATGTCCGCCTCCGTGCGACCCACGAGGCGACCCGCGGCGAGACCCATGACGGCGCGATCGGCGGCCTGCGCCGCGAGCCGCAGGAGCATCACCTCGTCCGCGTCCTTGACGCGTCGGAGCATGCCCACGACACCCCCCGCCACCTCGAACGCGGCGCCCGGGAACGTCTGCTGGAGACGCAGCAGGAAGGCGGCCCGCAGCGTGTCCGAGACCGCGAGCCGCGCCCCCGGCTCCGCACGCAGCACCTCCCACACCGCGTCCATCGGATCCTCGGTCTCCTGCCACGGCATCACCCGCACATGCCCCGCGCCGATGGCGGGAGCCGCCTGCGCAGCCGCCATCTCGAGACGTGGCACCACGATGACCGGCTCGCTGTCGTCGGCGACCACCAGCAGCGTCAGCCGCTCGAGCGGTTTCGCCTCGTAGCCCGTGAGCCATTCCAGCTCCGGGCCCACGCCCAGCAGGAGCGCCCGGACCCCGTTCGCCTCGGCCGCCGCGCGTGCCCGTCCCAGTCGCTCGCGGAAGCGATCCGGCCCGATGCCGCTCACCCGGCGCCGCTCACCCGTCCCCACCGGTGTCGAGGTCGGGCAGCACCTCGGCGTCAGCGGTGGGCGCCATGAGGAACCGCGCGACCAGCGCCGGTCCGTCCTCGAAGAACTTGTTGTACGAGAAGACCCGCAACGCACCCGCCTCGAGCGCCATCCGGCGGGTCTCGAGGTCATCGTGCTGGGAGACCGCGAGCACGGGCAGGCCCGCGGCACGCAGCCCGTGGACCGCCTGGACCCCGTCATAACGATGGCCGAACAGGTCCACGATGGCGGCGATGGGCCGGATGAGCGGATCGTCCTCGCCCGCATCGGCGGCCGGCTCCTCGAGGGACATGACCTCGAGCGCCATGGCGACCTCCTGGTCGGTGCCGAGGCGCACCGGTGTGGCACCGGCACGCTGCACGGCGGCGACCAGCCGCGACGCCCAGATGAGGTCGTCCGCGACGACCAGGACGGGCTGGGGCGCCGGCTCGAAGCGTGCCGGGTCGGTCATCGCGCGCAGGCCCGACGCCCGCATGGGCCGCCCCAGCGACCGGTCATCCGGGCGATCAGGCGTGTCGAGGGCAAGACGGAGGCGAGCATCAGCGCGAGCGTACGTCTGTACGTGAGCGATGAGGCGGAGCCGACAACGCAGCCATCGGCCGCATCATCGCCCGGTCAGCCGGCTTGCCATGTCTCGCCGCCGAACAGCAGCGCGCGCAGGTCACCGGCACCCTGGCGCGTGACCGCATCGTCGATCTGGCCCTGGAGCAGCTGGTCGTGCGTCGGTCGCTCCACGCGGCGGAACACGCCCAGCGGCACCGGGAACCTGGGTGCCCACATCCGCGACAGGATGTACGCGAGACCGGAGTCCTCGGCGGTCTCATCGTGGACCAGCAGGTCCGCTTCCGTGACACCGTCGACGCCCAGCTGCACGACCTCGGGCGAGAAGCCGCGCATCCGGATGCCCTTGTCCATGGCCTTGCCGAAGATCATCGGCTCGCCGTGCTTCAGCAACAGCACGTTGTCATCCCGGCTGTCCTTCTCGCGGAAGGGTGCCCACGCGCCATCGTTGAAGATGTTGCAGTTCTGGAGGACCTCCACGAACGCCGACCCGTGGTGGAAGCCGGCTGCCGTGAGCGTGTCCTGGATGTGCTCGGTGTAGGTATCGATGGTCCGCGCGACGAACGTGGCCTCCGCGGTGATGGCCACCGACAGCGGCACCAGCGGCTGGTCGATGGTGCCGACCGGGCTCGACTTGGTCTTCTTGCCCAGCTCGGAGGTGGGCGACGCCTGACCCTTGGTCAGCCCGTAGATGCGGTTGTTGAACATCACGAGCTTGATGTCCGTGTTCCGGCGCATCGAATGGAGCACGTGGTTACCACCGATCGACAGCGCATCGCCGTCACCGGTGATGACCCACACCATGAGCTCCGGGCGGGACGCCTTGAGGCCCGTCGCCAGCGTGGGCGCCCGACCATGGATGGTGTGGAACCCGTACGTGTTCATGTAGTAGGGCAGACGACCCGAGCAGCCGATGCCGCTGATGAACACGATGTTCTCGCGGGGATACCCGAAGTCGGGCATCACCTTCTGGGTGTTCGCGAGGATGGAGTAGTCACCGCAGCCGGGACACCAGCGGACCTCCTGGTCGGACACGAAGTCCTTGCGGGTGAGCACGGGGAGCGGCGTGGCGCCGCTGTCGGGCGCGACGGCGGTATCGGTCATCGGGCGGTCCCCTCGGGGTCGAGCATCAGGCGGGCGGCGTCCTCCATCTCGCTGATGCGATACGGCTTGCCACGCACCCGGTTGAGGCCCACGGCATCGACCAGGTAGCGGCCCCGGATGAGCAACCGGAGCTGGCCCATGTTGACCTCCGGGATGAGCACCCTGCGGAATGCGCCGAGCACGTCGCCGGTGTTGCGCGGGAAGGGGTTGAGGTGGCGCAGGTGGGCATGGGCGACCGCATGACCCTGCTCCTGGAGTCGCTCGACGGCCGAGCGGATGGCCCCATACGTGGATCCCCAGCCGAGGATCAGCAGGTCACCCCGCGAAGGACCGAACACCTGGAGGTCCGGGATGTCATCCGCGACCGAGGCCACCTTCTGGGCACGTAGCTGCGTCATCCGGTGATGGTTCTCCGGGTCATAGCTGACGTTGCCCGTGATGTCCGCCTTCTCCAGACCGCCGATCCGATGCTCCAGGCCGGGTGTGCCGGGCACGGCCCACGGCCGGGCAAGGGTCACCGGGTCACGGTCGTAGGGATGGAAGGTCTCGCGGTCGGTCCAGCCGTCCACCGCGATGTTGGGCAGGTCGGCGGGCTCCGGGATGCGCCACGGCTCGGAGCCGGTGGCCAGGAAGGCATCCGACAGGAAGACCACCGGGGTCATGTGCCGGAGCGCGATGCGCCACGCCTCGATGGCATAGTCGAAGCACTCGCCGGGCGTGGCGGGCGCCACGATCGGCACGGGTGCGTCGCCGTTGCGACCGAACATCACCTGGAGCAGGTCCGACTGCTCGTTCTTGGTGGGCATGCCCGTGCTCGGCCCGGCGCGCTGGACATCCACCACGACGAGCGGCAGCTCCACCATCACGGCGAGCCCGAGCGCCTCCGACTTGAGCGCGATGCCGGGGCCGGAGCTGGCCGTGAGGCCCATGGCACCGCCGTACGCGGCG
>CAZYTQ010000006.1:41051-51780 GCA_964650135.1 uncultured Anaerolineaceae bacterium
GCCGATGGCCGAGCCGATGGCCGCGATCTCGTCCTCGGCCTGGAAGGTGCGCACACCGAAGCTCTTGTAGGTCGAGAGCTGGTGGAGGATGTCGCTGGCGGGCGTGATGGGGTAGGAGCCGTAGAACAGGTCACGACCCGCCAGACGGGATGCGGCCACGAACCCGAGCGCGGTCGCCTCGTTGCCCGTGATGTTGCGGTACGTGCCCGGCGGCAGCTGGGCGGGCTTCACCCGGTACTGCTGGTGATGGAAGATCTCGGTCGTCTCGCCGAACGCGTAGCCCGCCTTGAGGGCCCGCTTGTTGGCCTCCGCGGAGACCGGCTTGGCGCCGAACTTGCCATCGACCCAGCGGAGCGTCGGCTCCATGGAGCGCTCGAAGAGCCAGAACATGATGCCCAGCGCGAAGAAGTTCTTGGTCAGGTCCTTCTGCTTGCTGGTCATCTCGAGACCATCCAGCGACCGCTCGTTGAGGGTGCTGATGGGGATCTCGAACAGGTTCCACGCCGACAGCGAGCCGTCCGTGAGCGGATCGCTCGCATAGCCCGCCTTGGCCAGGTTGGCGGCCGTGAAGGCGTCCTTGTTGACGATGAGCGCGCCCCCCGGCGGCAGGTCGCCCACGTTCGTCTTGAGCGCTGCCGGGTTCATGGCCACGAGCACGTCCGGCGCGTCACCGGGCGTATGGATGTCGTTGGAGGAGAAGCTGATCTGGAAGCCCGACACACCCGGCAGCGAGCCGGCGGGTGCGCGGATCTCGGCCGGGAAGTCCGGCAGCGTGGCGATGTCGTTGCCGAACACGGCGGCGGTGCGTGTGAACTGGGTGCCCGTGAGCTGCATCCCGTCACCGGAGTCGCCGCAGAAGCGGATGGTCACGCGGTCCAGGTCGCGGACGCTGTCCGGGGCTGAGCTGGTGTCGATGTCCGTGGTCACTGGCCTGTACGGCCTCCTGTGGTCGATGGCGGTCGCGATCGGTCCGCCGCGGTGCCGGGTGATTCTATCCTGACCCGCGCAACCATCCGGCAACCATGGCAGCAACGGCCCACGAGGTCCACCCGATCGTGGGGGATGTGCCCGGGGAGCGACTCCGACGCGACCCTGTCAGACGGGCTCAGGGTCGAGGCGTATCCGATCGGCCCGGGACTGGTGACGATCCCAAGTATGGTCCCTTCGCGCCTCCCACGCGCGAGGACGCGTCCGTATCGCTCGTCCCTCGGCGGCCGCTCGCCCCTGGACCGCCCACCGGCGCGCGGCCCTCGGCCATCAGGGATCGCCGCTCGCGCTCCAGCGCGCGTCGGACATCGGCGTATGCCGGGTCGGTGGCGAGGTCGCGCCGCTCATCCGGGTCCGCCGCGAGGTCGTACAGGTCGATGCCACCGCCCTTCCATCGGATGTAGTGCCACCGGCCGAGCGGATGACCTGCGTATGTGGTGACCGCCGACCACGGAGGCATCCTGCTGGCCGGGTTGCCGGCACCCATCTGGGTCAGGAGCGCGGTCCGGGCCTCGCCTGCCTCGCCCAGCATCACCGGCAGGATGGAGATGCCATCCGCGTGTGGCTGGCCATCCGGGAACGGCCCCATCTCGCAGCCCGCGATGTCGCACAGGGTGGGCGCGATGTCGATGTTCGAGGTCGGGTAGTCCGTGGTCCGGGCCACCGTGCCCATGGCATCGGGCCACGCCATGACCAGGGGCACCCGCACCGACCAGGGCAGCCACTTGTCCCGGACACCGAACTCGCCGTACTGATAGCCGTTGTCGGAGGCGAGGATGAGCAGCGTCTCGCGCGATCGGCCCCGCTCCCGCTGGATGGCGACGACCTGGCCCACGAGCTGATCGACCCCCAGCATGTCCTCGCACAGTCGCCGCAGTGGATAGCCGCCTGCCGGCAGACGCCATGCCTGGCCCCGGACCCAGCGTTGGAGCCAGACCGGCTTGCCCGCGGCGGCCGCGGCGCCATACGTCGGTGGCTTCCAGGGCTTGATGCGGGCACATCGGGGTGAGCCCTGGAATCGGCGGAGCGCCTGGTTGGGATAGTGGCCGGCGAAGGTCGAGAGCACCGCGAACAGGGGTCGGTCGGCGGGGGCGGCCGGCAGCTCGGCGGCGGTGAGTCGCTGGAGCAGGTCCATCGAGTGCATCGATGGCCGGACCGAGCGCGTCGCACCGGGCGGCAGATAGAAGTAGCCGTGGCTGCCGCCGCTCCACGGATGGAACACGTCCCACCCATCGGCCAGGGCATCCCGCGCGGCACCCCGCAGGCTGATGAAGCGGTTGAGGTACTTGCCCATCCACAGCGTGTGGTACCCGACCGCCTGCAGCTCGGTCGCGATCGTGACGCTGGGGTCGAACGGTGCGACCTCGTTGGTCACGACGTGCGTGTTGTGGGTGTGCTGGCCGGTCAGCAGGTTGGCCCGTGCCGGGCAGCACAGTGGTGCCTCGACGACCGCGTTGCTGAACGAGAGCCCTCGGTCCATGATCCAGCGCCGGATGTTGGGCGTGCGCGCGACGGTCCAGAGACGGCCATCGAGGGGCGGCACGTCGTCCACATAGATGACGATGATGTCGGGTCGCTCGACGCCGGCGGGCAGCGGGGACGACGCAGCGCTGGGCGCCGGCGACGGGGTCGGCACGGCCGGGGTGGCTGTGCTCGGCTCGGCGCCACCATTGGCCACGGCGGTGCCCGCGAGCACGATGAGCAGGACGAGGCCGACGAGCGCGCTCGTCCAAGGTCGGCGGGGCATCGGGTCCATGGTATGACGAGACGCCCGACCGGGCCGATGATCACGGCCCGGCCGCCCACGCACAGGTCAGCGGGTCGGCAGCAGCTCCGGGCTGACGATGTCCTCGGCCGTGACCTCGCCACCCACGGGCGACTCGGGCATCGCGGTCATGAACTCGATCGATCGCGTCCACGCCTCGGGATCCATGGCGCCGAAGCCCTGGGCGTCGGTGAGCGGCGAGCGCCACGCCTCGATGGTCGCGTCGAGGATGGCGCGCTGGAGGTCGGCATCGGCCGCGAGGTCGGGGACCACCTGGAACGTGGCATCGAGGCCCAGCTGGGGGTCCGCGGCGATGCGCTCCATGGCGTCGAGCGTCACGGCCACGAACGCGGCCAGATCGTCGGGGCGCTCAGCGAGCGTCGACTCACCGGTCACGAGGCCCGGCCCCGGCAGGGGCACGATGTCGTCGACCGTCAGGATGTTCACCTCGATGCCCTGGCGTGCCAGCGCGATGGGCTCGTTGTTGAGGAAGCCCGTGGCCGCCCGGACCTGGCCCGCGGCCAGCGCGGTGGCCTGGCCGAAGTCCGGGTAGAGCGTGATGCTCAGGTCCTCGGGGGTCAGCTGTGCCGAGGACAGGAGCGCCTGGAGCATGATCCAGCCCGAGCCATATCGCCCCGGCGTGCCGAGGCTCGTCCCTGCGAGGTCCGCAGGGGTGGTGATGCCGCTGTCGGCACGCGCCACGACCACCGACGGGAAGCGGGCATAGATGCTCGCCACGGCCGTGATGGGGATGCCCTGGCTGCGTGCCGTGATGACGCTCGTCCCGTCACCCAGGCCGATGTCCACGGCGCCCTGGCCGATGAGCGTGATGAGCTCCGGGTCGATCTGGTTGAGCAACGTCACGTCGAGGCCGGCCGCCTCGTAGGCGCCGGACGTCTGGGCGAGATAGAACGGCGCGAACTGGACGCTCGGGATGTATCCCAGGCCGACGGTGAGGGGCCGCAGCTGGGCGGGCGCCTCCGATGCCACCCCGGGCGACACCTCCTGCGCGAGCGCCCCCGATGGGACCTGCGCGGCGATGCCGAACGCACCGACGGCAAGCAGGGCGGCGACCGAGCGGGCGAGGGACCGAGGACGATGGCTGGGCACGATGGGCTCCTTCGACTGGCTGGCTGGCGGTCGGATGACCGGGTTCACGGGTCGGCGCGGGCGCCCAGGAGCCGTCGCTCGAGGAGCACCACGAGGAGGTAGAGCACGACGCCCACGAGGGCGATGGTGAGCAGCGTCGCGAACATCAGGGGCGTGTCGAACAGGCTGCCGCGCGCCAGGTTGATGAGCACGCCGAGGCCCTTGTCGCCGCCGACCCACTCGGCGACGATGGCGCCCACGACAGCGAGCGTGACGCTGACCTTGAGACCGCCCATGATCTGGGGCAACGCGGCCGGCAGCTCGATGGTCGTGAGCAGCTGGCGGGACGTGGCACGCACGCTCCGACCCATCTCCAGCAGCCGGCGATCCACCGAGCGCAGCCCCACGGTCGTGGCCACGGTCATGGGGAAGAAGCAGATGAGCGCACAGATGAGGACCTTGCTCAGGAGCCCGCTGCCGAACCAGATCACGATGAGCGGTGCCAGCGCGAGGATGGGCGTCGCCTGGGCCGCGACGATCCAGGGGGACAGCAACCGCTCCGCGTAGGCAGACCGGGCGAGCACGAAGCCGATGACGAGGGCGCTCGAGACCCCCACGACGAGGCCCAGGAGGATCTCCGTGAGGGTGGTCAGGAGGTGGGGCGTGATGGTGCCGGCGACGATCGCCGTGTGCCAGCGCTGGATCACCTGGAGTGGTCCCGGCAGGAAGAACGGCTGATAGCCGCCGACCCACACGATGGCCTGCCAGGCGACCGCGAGCAGCATCCCCACGCCGATGATCGACCCGATGTCGCGGGCGAGACGGCCACCCCGTCGGCCGTGGCGGGATGACGCGACGACGGCCGGTCCGCCGTCCACGCGGGCGGTCATGGGGCGCCCAGGACGCTGGCCGGACGGGCCGCGAGATCCGGCGGCAGCGACGGCGCCGTGCGCGCGAGCGCGCTCCGGATGGCACGAGCGCTGGCCGTGGAGGCCGCCTCATCGAGCGTGGACCATGAGCGCGGGCGCGGCAGCTCCACGGGGATGTCCGCGATGACGCGCCCCGGACGCGCCGACAGCACGACCACGCGATCGGCCAGGAACACCGCCTCGGGGATGCTGTGGGTCACGATGACGATGGTGGTGCCGAGACGCTCCCACAGACGCAGGATCTCCGCGTCGAGGTGGTCCCGGGTCAGGGCATCGAGCGCCCCGAACGGCTCGTCGAGCAGCAGCACACGTGGCTCCTGGACGAGCGCCCGCGCAAGGCCGACCCGCTGGGCCATGCCGCCCGACAGCTGGGCCGGCAACGCGGCCCCGAAGCCCTCGAGGCCGACGAGCTCGAGCAGTCGCGTGGCACGGGCATGGCGCTCGGCCCGGTCGACGCCCGCGATCTCGAGTGGATAGGCGACGTTGTCGAGCGCGGTCCGCCATGGCAGGAGTCGTGGCTCCTGGAACACCAGGCCGACTCGGGGATCGGGTCCGCGCACCAGCCGCCCGCCGATGGCCACGCTCCCCTGCCCCGCGGGCAGCAGGCCAGCCGCGATGCGCAGGAGGGTGCTCTTGCCCGAGCCCGACGGACCCACGACGGCACCGATACGACCCGCGGGCATCACCAGGTCGATGCCATCGAGCACGGGCAGCGGCGCGCCAGCGACCGTGAAGGCGTGCGAGAGACCGGTGATCGCGATGTCGTCCAGGGTCGTGCCCATCCATGACAGGCCGCCACGGGGCGCACGGATCGGGGACGACATGCGAACGCAGGCGGATGCCGACGCTCACGGGCCCGACACGCGACGACCGAGCATGGTCCGTCACATGACGCAGCCCTGCCACCCTTCTCCCATCCGGACTGTCACCGTCGGCTCCCTGCCAGGGGATCCACCGTCGCCCAAGGGCGCCGGGTCGTGGGCTGGTCGAGCGGACGAGCGTCCGGATCGGCCGACCACCGGTCGGGAATCGCACCCAACCCCGAAGGAGGCATCTGAGATTGTGGCCGCAGCATAGCAGACGCGCACGGTGCTCTGTCTACGGTGTAAGGGCGGTGGCGCAGGGGCCCCCGCGGGCGGGTCGGCTCAGGCCGTCGTTTCGGGCTCGTGGGTCCTGTCGGTCCTGTCGGTCAGGTCGGCCAGGTCGCCAGGTCGGCCAGGTCGGCCAGGCGATGCTGGAGGCTCGCGGTCGCAGGGTAGAGTGCTCGATAGACCTCGAACAGCGCGTCATAGGTCGCGCGGTTCGCCGGATCCGGCTCGACACGCCGTTCGATGCGCACCATCGCCCGGATCGCGGCCCGGGTGTCCGGATGGACGCCCGAACCGACCGCCGCGAGGATGGCCGCTCCAGCGGCCGCCGTCTCGGGGACGGCGGGCACATCCACGGGCACGCCCAGGATATCGGCGCGCATGGCGGCCACGGGGGCCAGACGCTCGGCGGCGCCCGAGACGACGAGGCGGGTGATGCCGATGCCCGCCGCGCGGATGGGCTCCGCGACATGCCGCAGGGCGTAACCCCCGGCCTCCAGCACGGCGCGCGTGATGTGGCCACGGCCGTGGTCGAGCGACAGACCGGCGAGCATGCCCCGCGCCCGGCGGTCGTCGATGGGTGCCCGCTCCCCTGCGAGGTAGGGCAGGAACACGAGACCCGCCGCGCCCGCGGGGGTCCGGAAGGCGGTCTCCAGCAGCTGGTCGGCATCGTCGCCTCCGGCTGGTGCGAGCAGGTCCGTGACCCACTCCACGGACTTGCCGAGCGCGTTCATCGCCCCGCCATAGAGCCACAGGCCATCGAGTGCCGCCGGCGCCCGGTACGTGCCCGGTGCGTCAAGTGCATGGTCCCAATAGACGCCCAGCCCGCCGGACGTGCCACCGGTATCGACCGCATCACCGGCATCGGCCAGCCCGGCACCGTGGAAGCTCGCCAGCGCGTCGTTGCCGCCCGCGATGACGGGTGTGCCCACCGGGATGCCCAGCTCGGCTGCGGGCCCCGGGGCGACGCCACCGACCGGGCTTCCCCACACGAGCGCCCGGCCGAACCGTGTCGGGTCGCCACCACCCGCACGGATGGTGGCATCCGTCGGGTGGAGCGAGACCGGCGGGACGGCACGCGCCACGCGCTGCGTCAGGCGCCATGTGAGCCAGTCCCATGCCGATATGTAGGCGGCCCCTCGAGCGTGGCGTGCGGGGTCATGGGTGGCAAGCCAGCGCTCGTGGGCCAGCGAGCCGAGCTGCCATGCGGAGACGCCGATGGCCGCTGCCAGCCGCTCCGCGGTGTCGGCTGCGCGGGTGTCGAGCCAGATGATCGCCCGACCAAGGGGGGCACCAGCGTCGTCCATCACCACGGTGGTCGGACCCTGGCCCACGACGCACACGCCGGCGAGCTCCGTGGCGCCGTCGTCCCACGCCTCGGCGAGCGCTCGTCGGACCGCGGTCACCGTGCCCTGCCACCACTCCTCGGGCTCCTGCTCCGCGATGCCCCCGCTGCCATACGTGCCATGCGCCTGCCGCCCGACGCCCAGCGCCTCTCCTGAAGGGCTGACGAGCAGCGCCTTGACGCTGGTCGTGCCCAGGTCGATGCCCAGGAACATCCGACTGTCGGTCCCTGCGGGTCCGCGCTCGCTCACGGGCCAACCTTATCCGGCGGCACGTCGCCGCGCGCGGGCCCCGGCTGCCCGTCGCCGCGCGCGGGCCCCGGCTGCCCGGGTGGGCCTGCCCGGATCGGGTACGGGGCCGAGGCGGCGGGCGCGGGCGACCCGGCACCGAGCACGGGCGCGATGCGGAGCACGGCCACCGACCGGGATCGGCCGCAGGCGCACGACACGCTGTGGGCGCCTGTAGCATCGGGCTGGTGCGCTCCGACCCAGGTCCTCGGCCCGACGGGCAGCGCGCCCGGCTCGTGGGCGTGCTGCTGTTGCTCGCCGCTGCCGCCCTCTTCGGCTCCGGCCCATTCTTCGCACGCATCGCCTATGACGCGGGGATGTCGCCGCTGCCGCTCCTGACGTGGCGCTTCCTGAGCGCCGCGGTCGTGGCGTGGCTGCTGCTGCTCGCCACATCCGCGGGGCGGCGTGGCCTGCGCGTCCTGACCCCCGGTCGCATCGCGGTGCTCGTCGGCCTCGGCGCCTTGTACGTGGGCAACGCGGGTGCCTACACCGCCGCGCTCCAGGTCGCGCCCATCGCCCTCGTCTCGATCATCACGTATCTCTACCCGGCGCTCGTGGCCGTCCTCTCGCTGCGCTTCGTGCGGCGTCTGGAAGGTCGCCGGCCGTGGGCATCCCTGGCGCTGTCGACGGTCGGTGTCGGCCTCGCCGTGGGCGGCATCCCGGCCGGCACCGAGATGCCGGTCCTGGGCATCACGCTCGCGTTCGCGGGCGCCGTGTGCTACGCCCTCTGGATCGTGCTCGCGGCACGGCTCGCCGGTGAACGTCCACGCCGCCGGCGCACCCGGCCATCGTCCACCGCCATGGCCACGCCGCCTGCCGACGCGGAGGTGGCCCCGGTGGCCAGCTCGCCGAGCCGACCCCCCGATCCGCTCCCCTCGACAGCGATCATGACCCTCACGACCGGCATCGTGGCGGGCCTCCTGACCATCCTCGTCGGCCTGGATGTGTCTCCCCGCGCCGTGCCCTCCGACGCCTGGCCGGCGATCATCGCGTTCGGTGCCTGCTCCGCCATCGCGGTGCTCACGTTCGTGGCTGGCTCCCGGCGCGTGGGAGCGGCACGCGCGGCGATCATCAGCACGGTCGAGCCGGTCTACACCATCGTGCTCGCCACGCTGCTCGTGGGCGAGCATCTCGAGCCGATGCAGCAGCTGGGCGGCACGCTCGTGATCTGTGGCGTGCTGCTGGCGGGGTCCAGCGGCGACGACAGCCAGCGGGACGCGAGATCGGGGGAGACCGCCACCCGGACCGACACGGTCGCGGGGGCCGATGCGGTCACCCGGTCCAGCGCCGCGGGCGCCGGTCGCGCTACCGTGTGACCCGACATCCAGGACAAGGGGGATCGATGCGACTCGTCAGCTACACCCAGGGCACGGGCCCTCAGGCCACGACGCCACGCCTGGCGGTCGAGCGACCGGACGGCCGGCTCCTGCCGACGGGCGACCTGGGAACGGGCGTGCCTGACACGATCGAGGCGCTGCTCACGGGCGGGGACGCCGCGCTGGCGGCGCTGCGGACCTCCGTGGCAGGCGTCGCGCCGACCGCGACCACGCTCGATCCCGCGTCCGTGACCGTCGTCGCGCCGGTGCCGCGCCCCGGCAAGGTCATCGCCGTCGGCCTCAACTACTACGACCACGCCCGGGAAGGCGGCGTCGAGCCGCCCGCCGAGCCGATGCTGTTCGCCAAGTTCACGACCTCGGTCGTGGGACCGGGTGCCATCATCGAGTGGGATCCGGCGCTCAGCGGCTCGGTCGATCTCGAGGCCGAGCTGGGCGTCGTCATCGGCCACACCGCCCGACGGGTGTCGGAGGCCGATGCGCTCTCGTACGTGCTCGGCTACACCTGTATCAACGATGTGAGCGCGCGGGACCTCCAGAAGTCCGACAAGCAGTTCGTGCGCGCCAAGTCGCTCGATACCTTCTGCCCCATGGGCCCCGCCCTCGTGACGACCGAGGACATCCCCGATCCGCAGCGCCTGGCCATCAAGGCGCTCCGCAACGGCGTCGCGGCGCAGGACTCGAACACCGCCGAGATGATCTTCAGCGTCGCGCGCATCGTCTCGTTCTGCTCCCAGGCGTTCACGCTCGAGCCGGGCGATGTCATCGCCACCGGGACCCCCGCCGGCGTGCTCGTCTACCAGGACCCGCCCGAGCGCCTGCGGGACGGCGATGTCGTGACCATCGAGATCGAGGGCATCGGACGACTGACCAACCCCTGCCGGGAGGTCCCCCAGGCCTGACGGGGCCTCTTCTGCGGCGCGCTCAGGGGTCGCCGAACGCCACGGGCGGTGGCCCGTCGCTGAGCCGGATGCCCACCCGGTCACCGACGCGCAGGCCTCGCTGACCCGGGAGGCAGTCCGCCCACAGGTCATCGATGCCCGCGGCCCGCAGGCCGAGCGTGACGCTGCTGCCCTCGAAGCGGCGTGTCGTGACGACCCCGTCCACCACGCCCTCCCCGGGCCCCACGAGCCGGAGATGCTCCGGTCGCAGCAGCACGCTGGTCGCGTCCGGCCGGCCCATGACCCGGATCGGGCCGAGCGGCGTGATCGCGATACCGTCGCGCATCTCCATGGGCACCAGGCGTCCACGCCCCACGAACGTGCCCACCCACGCGGTGGCGGGTCGATCGTGGACCTCGTCCGGGCTGGCCAGCTGCTCCACGCGACCATCGCGCATGACCGCGACCTGGTCCGCCATCGACAGGGCCTCCTCCTGGTCGTGGGTCACCATCACGGTCGTCTGGCCCGCCGCGCGGAGCATCCCCCGGACCTCGTCCCGGAGCGCCACCCGGAGAGCCCGGTCGAGGCTGCTGAACGGCTCGTCGAGCAGTACGACCGAGGGACGCGGCGCGAGCGCTCGACACAGGGCCACCCGCTGGGCCATGCCACCCGAGAGCTGATGCGGCATCCGGTCGCCCGCGCCCTCCAGGCCACTCATGACGAGCAGCTCGTCCACGCGCGCATCCCGGTCGCGCGCCGACCAGCTGCGCAGGCCATACGCGATGTTGTGCCACGTGTCGAGGTGTGGGAACAGCGCGAGCTCCTGGGCGACATAGCCGATCCGTCGTCGCTCGGGGGGCGCATGGATCGAAGGGCTCGAGACGACCCGTCCGTCCAGCTCGATGATGCCGCCATCGAGCCGCTCGAACCCGGCCACCAGCCGAAGCGTGGTGGTCTTGCCACACCCCGACGGACCCAGCAACACCAGCAGGGAGCCGCGCGCCACCTCGAGGTCCACGCCGTCG
>CAZYTQ010000007.1:0-40928 GCA_964650135.1 uncultured Anaerolineaceae bacterium
CGGGTCTGCCGCTCGCGGCAGACCCGGGATGAGCCACGCCGCGGTGTAGGCCACCACCGCCGTCGTGAACAGCACGAGCCCCACGGACAGCAGCACGATGGCCCGGCGATAGCGTCGGAAGTCCTGGACGGGCGTGTACCACGCGGCGCCGAACAGGAGCGGTGGCAGGAACACCGTGAGCACCAGGTCCGGCGAGATGTCCACGTGGCCGAGCTGCGGCACCAGCGTGAGCGCCAGACCGGTGAGCACCAGCAGCACCGGCCAGGGTGCGCGGATGCGCCGCGATACCGTGACCACGATGCCGATGACGACCACCAGCACCAGGACGAGCTCGAACCCCTCCACCATCGTGAGCGATGGTACGAGCGGAGGGCGGGTCCGCGTCGGATCGCGTGGCGTGGCGCATGGCGTAACGGCGCGGCGCGGCGCGTGGCGGGGCGCGCGTGGCGGGCCGCGTGACGCGGGACGGCGCCCGGATCGCGACGCGGGCGTCATCGGTAGACTCGTGGTCGCCCGAGGTCCACGGCCGTGGATGACGCCGGGTCGCATGCGGGGGGTCCATGACACACCACGACGGGCGAGAGCGATGGGCGCTGGTGCTGGGTGCCAGCAGCGGGTTCGGGGGTGCCGCGAGCACCGCGTGGGCGCGTGCCGGGTACCACATCCTGGGCGTCCACCTGGACCTGCGCGGCACCATCGCAGCCGCCAACGCGGTGCGTGACGAGATCGCGGCGACCGGTGTCGAGGTCGTGTTCCACAACATCAACGCCGCGGACGACGAGAAGCGCGCGGGTGTGGTCGCAGCCATCGGCGAGCTGTTCGCGGAGCGACGCGCCGCGGGCCGGGAGCCATACATCGGCGCGTTCCTGCACTCGCTCGCGTTCGGCGCGACCCTGCCCTACATCAGCACCGACGAGGGCGGTCGGGAGCTGTCACGCAAGCAGCTCGAGATGACGGCGGATGTGATGGCCCACTCGCTGCTCTACTGGGTGCGTGACCTGTTCCACGCCGGCCTGTTCGGTGTCGGCAGCCGGCTGTACGCCATGACCAGCGAGGGCGCCACGCTCGCGGTGCCGACATATGGCGCGGTCTCCGCCGCCAAGGCCGCGCTCGAGGCACACATCCGGCAGCTGGCGCTCGAGCTGATGCCCCACGGCATCACCGTCAACGGCATCCGCGCGGGCGTCACCGATACCCCGGCGCTCCATCGCATCCCCGACTGGGAGCACCTCCTGGGAGAAGCGCTGCGACGCAACCCGGGCGGTCGTGTGACACGTCCCGAGGACGTCGCGGACGCGCTCGTGGCGCTCGCGACACCCGGCACGCACTGGATGACCGGCAACATCATCGGTGTCGACGGCGGCGAGGTGATGGGCCAGCGCGGCCCCAGCGCCTGACGCCTCGGCGGGGAGCTGACGCTCGGCGGGGAGTGCCGCCGCCCGGCGGGGAGTGCCGCCGCCCGATCGCAGGGACCAGGGGGACCGCGGTACGTCGAGGGAGAACCACGTCCCGGGACGCAGCCGATCGATCCGCGGGGCGTGAGTGACCCGTTCGGGGCCTCGCATCCCTCTCTGGTTGTAGCGCGGCATCACACGACGCCCGCCCGAGGGAGATGCGACATGTGTGTGGGACGGATGGGCGGCCTGGTCGGTTCCTTCGTGCTGGCCGGTATCGGGGTGACGGCGGCGAGTGCTCCTGCATCCCCGACGCCCGGCCGCCATGGCTCCGACGCATGGTCCGCGACACCCGCGGGGCCGTGAGCGGCCACCCCGGCGTGGTCCGGCAGCCCAGGCCATGACGGATCGCAACGGACTGGGCGGGGACGTCGCGTCGGCGGCGATCCCGACGACGCTGTCGTCGACAGCCGCCGCACCGTCGGCCGCCGTGTCGGCGGCCGAGCCCGACGCCGCGAGGCGCGCGGATGCGGCCCTCGAGCTCCTGGTGGTCGAGCACTACGACCGTCTCCTGGGCCTCGCGCGGCTCATCTGTCGCGACGCCGCGGATGCTGCGGATGCGGTGCAGGCCGGCCTCGAGCAGGGCTGGCGCCGGCGATCGACCCTGCGCTCGGATGCGTCGGGTCGTGCCTGGCTGGACCGCATCGTGGTCCGCGAGGCCATCCGCATCGCGCGTTCGCGGCGCACCTGGCTGGCGCGCATCCTGCACCCCGTCACCGACCTGGCGTGGATCGAGCCGCCGGACGAGCGGGCGTCGAACGGCCTCGACCGGGCCGCGCTGCGCAGCGCGTTCGCCACCCTGTCCCCCGAGCAGCGGGCCGTGGTGGCGTTGCACCTGCACGCCGGCTACAGCGTGGTCGAGACCGCCGCGCTCGTGGGCGCACCCGAGGAGACGGTGCGATCCCGCCTGCGACTGGCGAGGCAACGGCTGCGGAGCCAGCTCGCCGAGGTGGACCCATGAGCCGGCCGCCTGGCACGATCAGGAGCGACGAGTCCCTCGACCGCCACCTGCGTGCGTTCCTCGCCGCCGAGGCAGCCGACGTCGGTGGCGTGCCGACGGCCACGGAGATGGCGCAGCGGATCGCCCGACGGGGGCCCGGTGGCTCCCGGGCGATCAGCGGACGCACGGGGGCGCCACGTGCCATCCGGACGGTCGCGCTGCTGGGGCTCCTGGCCCTGCTGCTGGCGATCATGCTCGCCGTCATCGCCGGCCAGCAGCGCTCCGAGACGCCGCGACTCCTGGGCGACGGGCCGATCCATGTCGACCGGCAGGTCTTCGACGCGGAGACCGGCGAGCAGCTGGCCGGAGTCTGTCCGGGATGTGGTCGGATCCGGTTCCCGTCCTGGTCCGCAGATGGCACCCGGATGGGTTTCCTGGGTGACGGCATCACGATCCTGGACACGCGGACCGGGACCACCGACACGCTCGGCGTGTGTCGCGGATGTGGCGACGCCGACAGCGGTCTCCGGAGCTACGTCTCATTGGCCGCGGACGGGAGCACGGTCACCTACGCCGAGGACGGCCAGATCAGGGTCATGGACGTGGCGAGCCGGGCGGTCCGCGAGCTGACACAGCTGCCACCGGGTCAGACGGCGGACGGCCCGACCCTGTCACCCGATGGTCGACAGGTCGCCTTCATCCTCCGTGATGAGGCTGGTGGTGATGCGCCAGGCCTGTGGGTCGTGGGCGCCGACGGCGAGCCTCCACGACAGCTCGTCGCCGATGCCAGCACGTGGGACCCCGCCTGGTCGCCCGATGGATCGACCATCGCCTATGTGCGCGAAGGCTTCGGCCCGGACTATGAGCTGTGGCTGTACGACGTGCCGACCGGCACCCAGCGGAAGATGTGGGAGATGCCGGGGTGCTGCTTCAGCGACTGGGGCGGTCCCGGCTGGGCGCCGGACGGCACACGGATCGCGGTCGTCGTCGCGTCTGGTCGGCTCCACCAGTTCGGCTTGTGGGTGGTGGATGTCGGGACCGGCGAGTCGCACCAGGTGGTCGGTGGGGTGAGCGTGAGCCGGCCAGCCTGGCGACCGGTGGCGGTCGATCCCGCCTCATCGGCAGAAGGTGGCGAACCCAGTGGGACGACCGCCACGACCCCGCCCGGCGACACGGCCGCCTGCGACGCCGTCCGCATGCACCCGGGGTCACCCCGTGTGCCGCTGCGCTCGTGGGACCCGACGGGCCTCGCAGGTGGCATCGCGGTCGGCGTAGCCGACCAGGCGTTTGGTCCCACCGACATGCTGTACGTGGCAGGCGGCTCGCCGGCAACGCTCGCGCAGCTGGCCATCGAGACCACGGGCGACGTCGCGGTCACCGCGTGGCCGCTCGTCGCGACCTCCTCGCGATCGGCCATCGTACAGGTGGTCGCGACGAGTCTCGAGCGGCCCCTCGCCAACTGCAGTGACCTGTGGCGCATCACGGCCGACGATGGGATCCCACTCGCCACGCGCCTGACCACGAGCACTGGGGGGCAGGACATCGTGTGGACCAGCGTCTCGCCGACAGGTCGGTCGGTCGCCTACACACTCGATGACACGACCGGTGGGAGTCTGGCGCAGCGACTGGCGGTGGTGCGGTCCACGGCCCGGCCGCGCCGCGACACCTGGGCGGACCAGCGTGTGCCACGGACTCGTATGGGCTCCAGGCGGCGGCATGGTCGCCGGCCGAGGACGCCATCGCGCTGGCGTGTACAGGACGGATCGAGCTGGTGGACCTCACGACGGGAGGGCGCACCGAGCTGCCGATCCCGGCCGGCAACGCCATCGCGGCGCTCACCTGGCAGGCGGCCGCTGATGACGCGCCGGCGATGCTGCTCGCGGCCACGTCGCCCGAGGGCGTCAACGGTGGCCTGACGGTCGTGGCCATCGATCCCATCACCGGGACACCCACGACGGTCGGCACCTGGGACGCTGTCGACGGTCAGCCACTCGCATGGCTGGGTGGCATGGACGACGCCTTCTCCCCTGATCGGCGCTGGTTGTGGACACTGGGCCAGCCATCGGGAACGACCGATCAGAGCGGCTATGTCATCGATCTCGTGGACGGCGGCATCCGGCTGCTGGAGCCACCCGACGGACAAGTCGCCGGGGCCGACTGGGTCAGCGCCGGGACGCTGGGGACGTGGCCGGGCGACCTCCTCGTCGCGCGATCCCAGGCGATCGATCCGGCGTCCGGCATCGCGACCGAGCTCGCGGTGCTGCCCAAGGGAACCTGGGTCGTCTGGGCGCCCTGACAGCGACCGCACCCCGGCGGCGTCCGCGCCGCGAGACCGTCCCGGGGCGTCTGGGCGCTGGCGGGTCGATGGGTCAGCGGGTGGTCGACCGCTCGCTCACCCGCACGGCGGCGTCCTCGGCGATGATGCGCACGACCTCGGCCGGGTCGTCCGTGACCGCGAGCAGGTCCAGGTCAGGCGCGCTGATGGCACCGTGGACCAGCGCGGTCTCCCGGACCCAGTCGAGCAGGCCCTGCCAGTAGTCGGTGCCCACCAGGATCACCGGGAAGTGGCGCACCTTGCCCGTCTGGATGAGGGTCAGCGCCTCGAACAGCTCATCGAGCGTACCAAAGCCGCCGGGCAGGATCACGAAGGCGTCGGCGTACTTCACGAACATGACCTTGCGCGCGAAGAAGTAGCGGAACTCGACGCCCAGGTCCACGTACGGGTTGATGCCCTGCTCGTGGGGCAGTTCGATGTTGCAGCCCACGGACAAGCCGCCCGCCTCGCGACAGCCGCGGTTCGCGGCCTCCATGATGCCCGGCCCGCCACCCGTGACGACCGCGTATCCCGCCTCTGCCAGCTGGCGGCCGATGGCCCGCGCCAGCTCGTAGTGCGGCTGACCCTCCGTGATGCGCGCCGATCCGAACACGGTCACGGCCGGCCCGACCGCCGCCATGGCGTCGAAGCCTTCGACGAACTCGGCGAGGATGCGCAACGCTCGCCATGGGTCCGTGTCCAGGAAGGACGACGAAGGTCGGCGCTGGAGGAGCTTCTCGTCCTCGGTGGAGATGTCACGCGCGATGCGCGCTGCGGCATCGGGGGTGACGCGCACGCGACCGGCGCGACGGGACTCGGCGGCGGCGACATCCTCGGGCATCGCGGAAGCATGACAGGTGCCGGCGCAGACGCACGGTGTGGTGTGTCTGGCGCCTTGCTGCGCGGTCTCCGCCGCAGCGTAGGGTCAGATCGCGGTCCGGGCCGCCTCCGCCTCGAGCGCGGCCGCCTCGGTCGCGGCCTCCCGCAGGTCCAGCCGGCGCAGGGTGGGCGCGATCACCGCCACGAGCCCGGTCACGCCGAGCGTCAGCACACCGCCGAGGGCCACCGCAGGGACCGCCCCCAGGAGATGCGCGGCAAGACCACTCTCGAACGCCCCGATCTCGTTCGATGCCCCGATGAACAGGTGGCTGACCGAGGCGATGCGGCCGCGCATGTGCTCGGGCGAGTACATCCGCACCGTGACCTGGCGGATGACCATGCTCACCGCGTCCGTGGCGCCCAGGACGAGCAGCGCCACCATGGACAGCACGAAGTCGGTGGAGAGCGCGAACACCAGGATGGCCGCCCCGAACCCGCCGACGGCGCCGAACAGCAGCGGCCCCGCGTGCCGGTTGGGCGGCCAGCGGGTGGTGACGAGGAGCGTGCCCAGCGCACCGACGGCCGGCGCCGTCCGCAGCAGCCCCAGCCCGAACGGACCCACGTGGAGCACGTCCGCCGCGAACACCGGCATGAGCGCCTCCACGCCACCGAACAGCACGGCGAACAGGTCGAGGGTCATGGCACCCCACAGCACCTGGCGGCGGAAGACGAATCGGAGCCCGCCCCAGATGCTGGCGAGCGCCGATTCCCCTGCGGTGGCGGGTGGCATCGGCTTGCGCGAGATGCGCAGCATGCCCAGCGGCGAGCCCACGAGCACGATGGCGATGAGCAGATAGGTGACCGGTACACCCACCACCGCCGCCGCGAGGCCACCCAGCGACGGGCCGATGAGGTTGCCGGCCGTGCCGGTGCTGCTGACCCACGCGGCACCCTGGGTCGCTCGTGACAAGGGGATGACCTGCGCCTCGAACGCGGACAGGGCGGGCCGCTCGAAGCCGCTGGCGACCCCCGTCAGGAAGACCACCACGAAGATGGTCGGCAGGGTCGCGTCGGTCGCCTCGTAGGACACGAAGGCGAGAACGAACACGAGCAGCGCGAGCCCGCCCGATGTGGTGAGGATGATGGTGCGTCGGTCGCGTCGATCGGCGAGATGACCACCGAACAGGCCCAGCACGAGCGCCGGCAGGCCCGCCACGAGTCCCAGCACGCCGAGCATCAGCGGGTCGCCCGTGATCTCGTACACCTGGTAGCCCAGCACGGTCAGGAGCGCGCTGCTGCCGATGGCATGCGCGCCGCGTGCGACGAGCAGCCAGCGCAGCTCCGCGAGCCGCAGGACGCTCTCCGGTCTGGGGCCGATCCGACCGAGCCGGAACCTCACCCGGGCTGCCTCCGGTCCAGCCAGCTGGTGGTGTCGTCACCGTCCCGGATCTCGATCTGGAGGTCCGTGAGGGTCGTGCGGATCCAGTCGGCCTGGCGGAACTCGCGCGCCACGCGCGCCCGGTCGCGGAGGTCGATCAGCAGCTCCACGAGCGCGGCAAGCCGATCGTCCGTGGGCGGTGTGGCGTTGCCACCGGCCGTCTCACCCAGACGCACGATGCACGAGCGCAGGAGCTGCCGGCCGCGCTCGGGGTCGGGCCCGCCATCCGTGTCCGCCGTCCAGGCCCGGAGCCGATCGTCGAGCTCCAGCACGGCGCGCGTCGCGTCGCGGACGTCGCCCGTCGAGAGGGCCGTGTCGAAGCGGTCGCCGAGCGCGGCCATCTCGTCCGCGAAGGGGGTCGGCGGAGCGCCGAGGTCGGCGCCGGATGCCGTATCGGCCGATGTCACGCCCGCCGAGGCGTCGGCGGGCTCCGAACCGAGCTGGACGGCCATGGACCGGAGCTCCTCGATGGTGATCGTGGTGCCCGATGGCCATCGATGCGTCCGGCCAGCCACCCGCACGACCAGCCCACCCACACCCTCGACCTGCGCGACCCCCTGCCCCAGGTCGAGCACCAGCGCGGTGTGCGAGTCGACACCCAGGATCCATGTGTCCGCTGGCAGCATCGCCTCGAGCTGCCGCAGCCGGTGCTCGCCGAGGTAGCAGAAGCGCGTGTCGTGCGTGCCGCCCTCGCTGTTGTCGTAGTGCGGGATGACCGCGACGTGCAGACCGAGCGTTCCCAGGACATCGAGCCCGGGGCGCCAGGTCGGCTCGCTGCCGACCTTGTAGATCTCGTACACGGGGACCGTGTGCGAGCCGAGCGTGAGCGCGGCGGCGGAGGCGAACACGACGACGCCACCGTGCTGGAGCTTGTCGCCGACCAGCCCGGGCAGCTCGCTGGACCGCCAGGCATCGAGGGCATAGGTCGGGCTGCCGGGTCCGGCGAACAGGTAGCCCGCGTCGCGGACGCGCTCGAGCGTGCCGGCGCGCACCAGCGGGTCGTCCGTGGCACGTCGGAAGGTCGCCAGCTCCATGGCCAGGCCGATGTTGTGGCGGAAGTAGCCGAGCGTCCTGGTGGTGATCTCGTCGGCGTTCTCCTGGAAGCCGTAGGGCGTATCGAGGACCACACCGTGGGCGGGTGACGGCAGCATGCTCGCGAGCCGACGATGCACCCGGGCCATCGTCGGCGCGGTCTCGCCCGAGCCCATGATGGCGAGCACCCGTGGCAGGTCGCTCATGACACGACCGGCCGCGTGAGGCCGGGCGGCGGGTGTGGCACGCTCGGCGACCCGGCATCGGTCGTGCCTGCTGCCGCGTGGATGATCGCCGTCGCGACCCGTTCCGGGGACTGCGCGTGGAGATCGTGGTCGCCGGGTCGGAACCAGGTGACGCGTGCATCCGGCACGCACGCCGTGATGGCCTCGATGGCCCTGTGACGAGCGACACGCCGCGCCGGATCCTCGGTCGCAGGCTCGGCGACGAGCAGGGTCAGCGGCACCCGGAGCATGGCGTAGCGGGTCGACGGTCGGTGCTCCCAGAGATGATGCAGGATGGCCACGTGCCGCTCCCGCGTGAGCCACGGCGCCACCGTGCCGTCGTCGAGGACCCGGAAGTTGGCGAGCGCACCGGCGATGCCTGCCTCGGGCCAGTCCGGGTGGGCGGTGCGGATCCGCGCGGCGATGACGTCCCGGGGCGTGCCCAGCAGGTCCGGTGGGGCCAGCACGCGCTCGGCGTCCTCCCAGGTGGGGAACGGGTCGGCGAGGTCGACGGTCGCGCCGTCGACACACACCACGCCAGCGACACGCTCCGGGTGGCGCACGGCGAGCTCGAGCGCCACGTTGGCACCCCACGATTGACCGGCCACGATGGGCCGATCGAGGCGCGTCTCGTCCATGATCGCGAGCAGGTCGGCCGTCAGGGTGTCGAAGTCGTAGCCGCTGTCGGGCGTGTCCGAGCGTCCGTGGCCACGCTGGTCGACCGCCACGGTCGTGTGCCCCTGGCGCGCCAGCTCGATGCCGACGCCATCCCACATGCGCGCGTTCGAGGCGAGGCCGTGGACCAGCAGCACCGGTGGTGAGCGGTGGTCGATGCCGGGTGCCGGCACCCGCGTGACGAGGGAAAGGGTCACGCCCCCGGTGACGGGGACGCGCTGACGTTCGGGGTCCGGGTCGGGCATGTGTCCCGCAAGGGTAGCGCTCCGATGGCCCGCCCCGTGGGACGGTCCGCGGACGTCAGGGGCCGGGCGGCGGCACGACCTCTGGGTCGCGCTCGATGGGCATGCCCACGGACGACCCCCACTCGGTCCACGAGCCATCGTAGATCCGGATGTGATCCCAGCCCAGGACGTGACGCGCCGCGAACCGGATGCTCGACGCACGATGCGAGAGCCGGCAGTACGCGATGACCTCGGTCGCCTGGTCGGGCGCCGCGCCGACGGCCCGGAACATGCGCTCCAGCTCGTCCCGGGACTTCATGGTGAAGTCCCCCGCGTCGAGCAGGTCCCGCGCGTGCAGGTTGCGCGCCCCCGGGATATGGCCGTAGCGCTCCGCGCCATGGTCGAACGAGGGCGCCGGCTTGACCCGGGTCCCCTGGTGCTCCTCGGGCGTCCGGGCATCGATGAGCACCCGACCCTCACGGCCGAGCCCATCCCGGATCTCATCGCGGAACGCGCGGGAGGAATCGTCCCTATCGCGCGCCGGGACCGGGTAGTCCACCGGCGTGACCACCGGGACATCGGTCGTGAGCGATCGACCGTCCATGGTCCAGCGCTTCTTCGAGCCGTCGAGCACGCGGACGTCGGCATGGCCACCCATCTCCCGGATGACCCAGTAGCCGTACATCGCGTAGTGGTTCCGACCGCTGTAGAGCACGAGCGTCGTGTCCGGGCCGACGCCCAGCGCGCCCAGCCGCTGGGCCAGCTGCGCGGGCGTCGCGAACTCACGCTCGTATGTGTCCCACAGGAGGTCCTTCCAGAACACCCGGATGGCACCCTGGATATGACCGTCCGTGTAGTCGTCGATGTCCGGCTCGTGCATCAGCTGGATGATCCGGACGTTCGGGTCGTCCAGGTGCTCCTCCAGCCATGCGCCGGTGATCAGTGCGTTCGTATCCATGCGGGCTCCTCGTGTGGTCAGGACGTCAGGGACAGGTCGACGATGGTCTTGCCGTGGTGGTCCCTGCCCATGAGCCGCCGATATGCCGCGGGGGCCTCCGCGAGCGAGACGACCTGGTCGATGGACGCGTGGACCCGACCCGCGGCCAGCAGCTCCAGTGCCTCGCCGAAGGCCGCCAGGCTCGACCCGGAACAGCCGATGATCGAGACGCGCTGGCGGAACAGCCAGTTGAGGTCGAGCGCGACGACCGGGCCCGCGTGCGCACCGATGACCGCCACCCGGCCCCGTCGAGCGAGGCAGGCCAGCGACTCGGTCCACAGCGCCGGGTCCGACGAGGTCTCGACATGCACCGTGACGCCGCCCGGTACCAGCTCCCTGACGCGTGCCGCGAAGGCCGGGGTCTCGGCATAGTCGATGACCCCCAGCGGCCCGAGCTGGCGGACAGCCTCCGCATGGGCACGGCCACCGACCGCCGCGACGACCCGCGCGCCGACCAGGGGAGCCAGCTGCACGACGGCCGAGCCGATGCTCCCCGACGCCCCGGTGACCAGCAGCGTATCGCCCGGACCGACGGCCACGCGGCGAAGCAGCGTCAGTGCCACGGGCAGGGTGTGCGCGGCAGCGGTCGCCTCGCCGAACGTGACGCCCGGCGGGATGCGGAACACGTTCCGCTCCGGGACCGCCACGTACTCCGCGAGGCCACCCGGTCGATGGACGCCCACGCTCCGGAGATCGGGACAGGCGTCGTCCTCGCCAGCCTGGCAGACGGCGCAGGTGCCACACGCGATGGGCGGCTTGACCACGACCCGGTCACCGAGGGCCAGCCGGCTGACCGCGCCACCCGTCTCCACGACCGTGCCCGCAGGGTCCAGGCCCGGCACGTGCGGGAGACGCAGGTGCGGGTTCGGGAAGCGACCCGCCATGGTGATGATGTCCTGGCGGTTGATGCCCACCGTCGCGACCCGGATGAGCACCTCGTCCGCGGCCGGGACGGGCCGGGGCAGGTCCCGGAGCGCGAGGTGCTCCACCCCACCGAGCTGGTCGATGGCCATGGCGCGCATGCGCGGCTCGCTCATCCGAGCAGCGAGCGAACGGCGGCCACGACCTTCGCGGCGGTCGGCTCGACGAACTCCTCCATGGGCCGCCCGAACGGGATGGGCACGTCCGCCGTGGCCACCCGCCGGATGGGCGCCCGGAGCGCATCGAACGCGTGCTCCGCGACCCGCGCCACGATCTCCGCACCCACGCCACAGCTCTGGTGGCACTCATCGACGACGACGAGGCGGCCGGTGCGAGCCACCGATGCGAGGATGGTGTCCGTGTCGAAGGGCACCAGGGTGCGCGGGTCGACCACTTCCGCGGAGATGCCGTCCGCGGCCAGGATCTCGGCCGCCTCGAGCGCGCGTCGGACCATGAGCGAGGTGCCGACGATGGTCACGTCACTGCCCGCACGCTTGATCTCGGCGACCCCGAACGGGATGCGCTCCTCGGTGTCCGGGACGTCGTCGACATAGTCGAACAGCTTGACGTGATCCGCCCAGAACACCGGGTTGTCATCCTCGACCGCGGTGCGCAGCAGACCCCGCACGTCACGTGCCGAGCTGGGGGTCATGATCTTGATACCGGGCGTGTTCCAGATCATCGCCTGCGGGCTGTGGGAGTGCTGCGCCGCGCCACCGCCCCGGATGCCGTGGTTGACATGGATGACCATGGGCACCCGCGTCTGGCCACCGGTCATGTAGTGGATGTTGGCCGCCTCGTTCACGACCTGGCTGAAGGGCTGGAACAGGAAGCTGGCAGTGGCCACGTCCACGATCGGCCGCAGGCCGGAGATGGCCGCACCGATGCCCGTGCCCACGTAGCCGATCTCCGCGATGGGCGGATCCCAGACCCGGCCCGGGAAGCCCTCCCGGATGTCCACCGTGAGGCGGCGCCAGGGCGTCAGGCCGAAGAAGTACTGGCCCATGAGCCGCACCCTGGGGTCGCCGGCGAGTGACTCGCGCAGGCCGAGCGCCATGCCCTCGGCGTAGGCGAGCCGGCTCCAGCCGTCACGTGCGGCCGGCGGCGCCGCGTCGGGCGACGACATGGGGTCAGGCGACGACATCGGCTCAGGCGAAGACATGCTCGAGCGCCTCCTCGGGCGGGGGGTACGGGCTCTCCAGCGCGAACGCGATGGCGGCGGTCATCTCGTCGCGTGTCTCCGCGTCGATGGTCGTGGCGTCGTCACGGGTCAGGTGTCCGGCATCCAGGAGCTCGCGCAGGAAGCGCAGCAGTCCGTCCAGCTCGCCCCACCAGCGGCCGTGCTCCGCGGGGATGCGTGCCGGGTCCCACGCGAAGGTCACGTCCGTCTCGCCCGTCAGCAGCTGGGGCCACAGGGGCCGGTTGCCGGGCCAGCGCACGGTCCGTGCCTCGATGAAGCTGGGTCCGCCACCGCTCCGGGCCCGGGCGACCGCCTCGGCCATCGCGTCGTGGACCGCGCGCGTGTCGGTGCCATCGATGGCGACCGCGGGGACACCGAACGGGTGGACGAGGTCCGTCAGGCGGACGGCCGCGAGCGTCGACGAGGGGTACTCGTTCGCCTTCTGGCCGAGCGCCTCCAGCGAGTTGTTCTCGCACAGGAAGATGATGGGCGCCCGGCGCATCGCGGCGATGTTGATGGACTCGTGCCAGGCGCCCTCTTCCAGGGCGCCGTCGCCGAACAGTGCCACGCTCACCCGATCGAGACCCAGCTCCTGGAAGGCGAACGCCGAGCCGACCGCGATGGGCAGCGGCCCGCCGACGCTCGACGAGGTGGTCGGGAAGCCATGCGCGGCGGACGCCAGATGGAGCGTGCCGCCCTTGCCCCGGTTGATGCCCGTGGCCTTGCCCAGGATCTCGGCCGCCATGCCCGCCGGGGACACGCCGCGCGCGATGAGATGACCGTGGTTGCGATGGGTGGTGTACGCGACGTCGCCATCGCCCAGGAGGGCGAGCGCGGGCACCCCCGTGGCCTCCTGGCCGACATACACGTGGAAGTGACCGATGTCGTGGTCCGCGGCGAGACGGATGAGCGCCTCCTCGAAGCGGCGGATGCGGAGCATCGTGCGCAGCTGCGCCACGAGCTCCGTGCCGGGCAGGTCTGGGAGCATCCGGTCAGGCCTCCACGGGCTGCGGGGGGCGGGTCGCGCGTGCCTCCCGAGCCGGGGTCTCGAGCACGCGGCGCGCGGCCGCGACGATGGCGCTCGTGTCAGGCACGAAGGCATGCTCCAGCGCCGGCGCGAAGGGCGGCGGCACGAATGGCGCACCGACACGCGCCACGGGGGCGGCGAGCTCCGTCCAGGCACGCTCCTGGACCCGGGCCGCGATCTCCGCGCCCAGGCCACCCTGGGTGACCGCCTCGTGGGCGACCACCAGGCGTCCGGTACGGGCGACCGAATGGAGCAGCGTGTCCAGGTCGAGCGGCAGCAGGCTGCGCAGGTCGATGACCTCGGCCCCGATGCCTTCGCCGGCGAGCTCGTCCGCCGCGGCCAGGGCGGCGGCCATCATGTGTGACCAGCTGGCGATGGTCAGGTCCGATCCCGGTCGACGGACGATCGCCCGACCGATGGGCACGAGCGCGGCGTCGTCACCGTCGGGGACCTCGCCCTTCTGCCAGTAGAGGCCCCGATGCTCCAGATAGAGCACGGGATCCTCCGAGCGGATGGCCGACTGGAGCAGCCCCTGCGCGTCGGCCGGGGTGGAGGGCGCGACCACGGTCAGGCCCGGGACATGGCTGAACCACGCCTCGAGGCTCTGGGAATGATGGGCGCCCATGGACCCGCGAGCTCCCCCCTGGGCGCGGATGACCATGGGCACCCGAAGCAGACCGTCGGTCATGTAACGCAGCTTCGCCCCGTGGTTGACCAGCTGGTCCATGGCGAGCGTGATGAAGTCGATGTACATGACCTCGACGACGGGCCGCAGACCCGAGAGCGCCGCGCCGACGGTCAGCCCGACCACGGTCGCCTCGCTGATGGGGGTGTCCTGGATGCGCCGGCCGTGGCTCTCGGCGAGGCCCTTGGTGGCGCCGAACGGACCGCCATACGTGACGTCCTCGCCCAGCACGACCACGCTCGGGTCGCGGCGCAGCTCGATGTCCAGGCCGTTCCGGATCGCGTCGATGACGCGGAGCGTGCTCATGGGGCGACCGCCGCCATGTCACCGACCGGAGCGGTCACCTGGGTCAGCAGCTGGTCCACGGACGCGTGGGGTGCGGCGAGGGCCGCCTCGGTCGCGGCGTCCACGACCGCTCGAGCACGCGTCTCGAGCGCCGGGCTCCGCTGTTCCAGGCCCTGGTCCGCGACGAACCGCGCGATGGGATCCTTCTGCCGCCAGTCAGCGAGCTCCGAGAGCTCCCGGTACTTGCCCGGGTCACCCTCGTAGTGGCCGCGCAGGCGATACGTGAGCGCCTCGATGAAGGTCGGGCCCCCGCCTGACCGCGCGCGGGCGACGCCGTCCCGGGCGGCCGTCAGCACGGCCGCGGCATCGTTGCCGTCCACGGTCACGGCCGGGATGCCGTACGTCTCCGCGTGGCGGGCCAGCCGCTCGACCTTCGTATGCGCCGAGAGCGGTGAGAACTCGGCATACCCGTTGTTCTCGCACACGAACAGCATCGGCAGGCCCCACAGGGCGGCGATGTTGAGCGACTCGTGGAACGAGCCGGTCTGGCCGGCCCCGTCCCCGAAGGCGACGACCCCCAGGGCACCGTCCTCCGTGATGGTCGAGGCGAAGGCTGCTCCCAGCGCGAGCGGGATGTTGCCCGCCACGACACCGGTCGCGGTGACGAAACCGGTCTCGGGCGCCGCGATGTGCATCGTGCCGCCCTTGCCACCGCAGTAGCCGGTCGCTCGGCCGGCGATCTCGGCGAGCAGCCGCGTCGGGTCGGCGCCACGTGCGAGCGCATGGGCATGCGCACGATGACCACCGAACAGCCGATCCCGCGGCTCGAGCGCCCACGCGAGACCGACCGCCACCCCCTCCTGGCCGATGCCCAGGTGGAGCAGGCCCGCGATCTGGTTGCGGGCGTAGAGCTCCGAGACGCGCTCCTCGAAGGCGCGGATGAGCCACATCCGCTCGAGCATGCCGAGCGCGTCGTCAGCCACGGGCGGCGCGCAGCTCGCGAGTGGCATCGATGTCCAGGGTCGGTGGGTCACCGTCGAGGATCGCCACGCCGTGGACCTCCCGGGCGTACCCGATGGTGGTCATCTCGTTGATGACGTCTCGCAGGACCGCCTCCGGGTCACGCTCGAAGGGATCACCCACGCCACCGCCACCGCCGGACACCTTGCCCAGGACCTCGCCGGTCCTGATCTGCACCATGCGGTGCGTGCGTGCCGGCGTCACCTCGTCGCCACTGCGGATGTACATCCGCGACAGGGGTCCGTCCTCACCACCCAGCGCGCCCGGTGGCTGGGTCAGGTCGCCATCGGACGAGCCGGTCGCCGCGCCGACATCCCCGCCCAGGTTCTCGACCTCCCAGAGCATGCCGCAGCCGCCGCGCCACTTGCCGGCACCCGACATGTCCGGCACGAAGTGCCACTTGACCGTGCGCCACGGGAAGCGGATCTCGATCTCCTCGACCGAGCCGCGGTTGATCGAGCCAAGGCCTGACATGCCCAGGGCGCCCTCGTAGCCGTCGTAGCCGAAGACCGCCCCGGCCCCACCATCCGCGTCGGTGGTGGTCTGGACGTATCGCTCGCCGGTCCGCGGGTCGACACCCGCGATGTAGTGACCGCGTCGGCGACCCCAGCCCGCGATGGCCTTGTCGGGCATCGCCTTGGACAGCGCGTTGACGGTGGCCTCGAGGACCTGGGTGCCCACGTTCACGGGCGAGCCACCCACCGTCGCGGGATACGTGGCGTTGACCACGCTGCCCTCCGGTGCGATGACCGTGACCGCGCGCATCGAGCCTTCGTTGTGGAACTCGGCGAGCGCGGAGTCGAAGTACAGGAAGGAGCCCGCCACCGCGCGGCTGTAGGTCGATGAGTAGGTGCAGTTGACGAAGCCCTTGCGCAGACCATCGCTGCGCGAGAAGTCGAGGATGAGCTCGTCACCCGTGATGGTCGCGTCGCAGCGGACCGTGACCTGCTCGTCGAGCACGGTGCCGTCGTCATCGGTCGATGACTCGCCCGACCAGGTGCCGTCGGGGACCGCGGCGAGCTGGCTGCGGACCGAGCGCTCCATGCGGTCCATCATCTCGTCCACGCACTCGAGGACCTCGTCCCGGCCGTACTTGTCGAGGAGCGCCACGATGCGGTCGTCGGCGACCTGGAGCGCGGCCATGAGCGCGTAGTTGTCGATCTTGACGCCTTCCGGCCAGCGCACGTTGTTCCAGATGAGCTCGAGCACGTCCGTGCGCTCGACGCCCTGGTCCACGACCTTGATGGGCGGGATCATGATCCCCTCGGCGTGGATGTCGTAGCCGTTGGGGAAGTAACCGCCCGGGAACGCACCGCCGGTGTCCAGCTGGTGGCCACGCGTGAGCACGATGAACAGCAGCTCGCCCTGGTAGAACACCGGCCGGAAGAAGCCCCAGTCCGGCAGGTGGTTGCAGTAGCCCTTGTAGGGGTCGTTGCACAGGATCACATCACCCGGCTTCAGGGTGTGCCCCATCTTCTCCATGATGTACTTGACCGTGAAGCCCTGCGACAGGAACATCGAGGTGGGCCCCTCGGGCACGGCGATGGTGTTGCCGTGCACGTCCCAGATACCCGCCGCCATGTCGTGGAGCTGCGCGATGAGGTAGTTCTGCGCGGTCCGGTCGATGACGTGGCGCATCTCCCGTCCGATGGACTGGAAGCCGTGCCACACGGTCGACAGGGTGATCGGGTCGATGGCCCGTTCCGTGGCGGCGGTCCCGGCGCCGGTGCGATCGGCCTTCGTCATGCGGCACCTCCCACGAGCTGGGTGCCCGCAGCGCCGACGGTGGTGGCCTGGACCTCGGCACCGTCACGCGTGAGCACGTAGTTGCGGACCTCATCGACACGGCATGCGTACCGCGGGGGTATCACGACGCTGGTGGTCGTCTCCTCCACGATGGCCGGGCCGTGGAACTCGTTCCCGGCACGCAGCAGCGCGCCGTCATAGATGGGCGTGTCCATGGGGGCGCCATCGAACCAGACCGTGCGACGTCGCTTGAGCGCTGCCGAGCTGTCCGGCCCGCCGGCCTCGATGGCCCGCATCGTGAAGGGCGCCTTGGGGGTCGTGGCGCGCAGCCGGAAGGTGAGCAGCTCCACCTGCTGCCAGGGCATGTCGAAGGTGTACAGCTGGTGATGCCGGCGGTGGAAGTCCGCGAGGGCCGACTCGATGGCCGCCTGGTCGATGTCGCCCGCGGGCACGCTCACCTCGACCTCGTGGAACTGGCCCAGGTAGCGCACGTCGGCGGTCCGGGCGAAGGTCACGTCGGCGGCATCGACGCCCAGCGCCGCGAAGCCCGCGACGGCCTCGGTCTCCATCTCCTGGTAGAGACCTGCGACGCGCTCCGGGTCGAGGTCCCTGGCACGCGTGATATAGGACCGCGCGTAGTTACGGCCGACGTCCATGGCGAACATGCCGAACGCGGAGTAGGTCGCCGCGATGGGCGGGATGACCACCTGGGGCATGTGCAGCAGGTCCGCGATGGCGGCCGCGTGGACGGGGCCGGCGCCGCCGCCCGCGACGAGCGCGAAGTCGCGCACGTCATGGCCACGCCGCGTGGCGACCTCGGTGATCTGGTCGGCCATGTACGAGTTGACGGTCGTGAAGATGGCACTCGCGGTGTCCTCGACCGTGAGGCCCAGGGGCTCCCCGACACGCGCCACCGCGGTGCGGGCCGCCGCCTCGTCGAGCGCGATCTCGCCGCCCAGGAAGTAGTCCGCGGGGACATAGCCAAGGACCAGGTCGGCATCCGTGACGGTCGGCTCTGTGCCGCCCTTGCCATAGCAGGCAGGACCCGGGTCGCCGCCGGCACTCCTGGGACCGACACGCAGCAGGCCCAGCTGGTCGATCCAGGCGATGGAACCGCCACCCGCGCCACCCGACTGGATGTCCACCATCTTGATGGCGACGCGCTCGTCCTGGACCCATGCCTCGGTGGTCGTCGGGATCTCCCCGTCCTGGACCATGCAGATGTCGAAGCTCGTGCCACCCATGTCCACCGACAGGATGTTGCGGCTGCCCACGGCGTCACCGATATGGAGCGCACCGGAGGGTGCGGCCGCGGGACCGGAGCCGATGAGATAGACCACGCGCGGGATGCAGTAGTCGACGGTCTCGACCAGGCCGTCCGAGAGCATCATCAGGAGGTTGCCGGTGAAGCCCTCCTCCGCCAGGCGGGTGACGAGCGTGCGCAGATAGCGCTCGACGACGGGCCCGGTGTACGCGGACACGACCGCGGTCGAGAAGCGCTCGTACTCGCGCCAGACGGGCAGGATCTCGTGGGACGCGGTCACATACGCGTCCGGCAGCACCTCGCGGGCGATGGCGCTCGCCCGCTGCTCGTTGGCCGGATCGGCGTACGAGTGGAGGAAGCCGATGACCACGGCCTCCACACCCTTCTCCCGCAGACGCTCCGCGGCGGCCCGGGTCTCCGTCTCGTCCAGCTCGGTGAGCGTCTCGCCCGAGTAGAGGGCGCGCTCGGTGGCCTCGAGCCGCAGGTGGCGCGGCACGAGCGGCTCGTACGGCGGCACGAACACGTCATACATGGAGGTGCGCACGTTCTTGAAGCCGCGCCGGATCTCGATGATGTCCCGGAAGCCCTTCGTGGTGATCATGCCGGTGCGCGCGCCGTTGCGGTTGATGAGCGTGTTCGTGGCGAGGGTCGTGCCGTGGATGATCAGCTCGACCTGGCCGAGGAACGTGGCACGGTCCGGGTGGCCGTAGCCGGCCGCCGCCTTGGTGATCGCGTCGAGGAAGCCCTGCGACGGGTCTCGCGGCGTGGTGTACGACTTGAACTGGCGGAGGGAGCCCTCGCCGTCCATGACCAGGCAGTCGGTGAACGTGCCTCCGACGTCGATGGTGATGCGGTACATGCGACCTCTGCTCGTGTGCGGGCGGGCGCGACGGTTGCCGGTCTGGCCGGTGGCTCGGGCAGGCTCGGGCCGGGGCCTCGGGTGGTGCCAGTGCGGGGCCAGTGTAGCGTGCCTCGCCTCCCAGTGCGCGCGTTTTGGATACAAGATCGCCGGAAGTGGCAACAGTCCGGGGCGTCGGGAGATGGTCCTGGCCGAGGTAGGGCGCGCCAGTCCCCATCGCCGATGCTCCGACCGCCCGCGGTCCGTCGCGCCGGTTCCCTGACAGATGGTTCGACTGGCGGATCAGGTACCACTCGCGCCCGACCACCTCGCCCGCGCCCGCGCCCGCGCTCAGTCGATCGCCGATCGCTCGACCAGTGGGGCCTTCTGGCCAGGAAGTGGCACAAGAGGCCCGGCTGGTGGTCGACCAGTCGGATCGATCGGCAGGAAGTGCGTCGGACCTCGTGGTACGAGTGCCGGAGGGGGTGGTACGAGTGCCGGAGGGGGTGGCACGAGTGCCGGAGGGGGTGGCGCGGGCGCCGGAGCGCGTCGCCGAGCGCACCGCCCGCTCAGCGCGCAACGCCGCTCAGCGCGCACCGCCCGCTCAGCGCGCTGTCGGGTCCTCCACGACCACGATCCCGTAGCGCTCGCGCAACCGATCGTGCTCGGCCGGGTCCAGGCCCGCGTAGTCGAGCCGTGCCCGCTCGACGTCCGGCAGGCCACGCGCCCGCATCCCGGCATGGGCGCGCTCCCGGAAGTAGCCCTCCACGCCGCCCGGCGCGAACAGGGTCAGCCAGCGGACGCGCGCATCCCCCTCGTTGAGATGCCCATGGCTGACGCCGCGTGGCACCAACACCATGTCACCGGGCTCCGCCTCCACCTCGTCCTCACCGACCTGGACGATGAGCCGCCCCTCCAATAGGTAGAACAGCTCGTCCGCGTCCTGGTGGATATGAGGTGGCACCCGCACGTTCGGACGACCCTCCATCTCGATGAGCGCGAACCGGCCCTCCGCGGACCCATCGCCGACGAGCAGTCGACCGAGTCCCACGGGCTCGCCTTCGCCGCTCCGCAGGACGATGGGCGAACGCGGGCGAGCCTCGGCCGGGGCGGTGTCCGAGGCATCCGACTGGTCCACGACCGGACGATAGCACCGACATAACGTGTACGAAGTCGACCAAATGGGATACATTTCGCGGGACTTCGCATACGCCTCGACCCCGACGGACCCCCGGGCGACGCACCTGGACCCGTGCCCGAGGCATCACCGGGAGGAGCGGCGCCGTGGAGAAGACATTCATCAACCCGCCCGACGTCTACACGGCGCCCTGGCGGTTCAACCAGGCCATCAAGGTCACCGGGGCAGGCTCCCTGGTCTTCCTGAGCGGCATCGTGGGGTACGATCTGGACGGGTCGCTGCCACGGGACATCCTGACCCAGGCCGAGAACTGCTACGCGAGCATCAAGCGCATCGTGGAAGCAGCGGGCGGCACGCTCCACGACGTGGTCAAGACCAACGTCTACGTGGGCGAGGAGTACCAGATCCACAAGGACGAGCTGCGCGACATCCGCGCCCGCTACTTCGACGGCGACGATGTCCCCGCCACGACCCTCCTGCGGGTGGCCGGTTTCGCGCAGACCGGCTATCTCATCGAGATCGAGGCGATCGCCGTCCTTCCCGACCCGGCCGCCTGATCCCGCCCGCCGCCCACATCGACATCGTCGCCATCGAGCCCCGCCGACCCCGCTGACCCCCGACCGACCCACGGGTCGGGCGCCCACGGAGACCGACATGGCCCATATCGAGATCCAGGACCTGACGGTCGAGTACGAGCTGAGCGACCACCGCAACATGCTCATCGCCCTGTGGCAGGTCAACCTCGCCATCGAGCAGGGCGAGTTCATCGTCGTGGTCGGCCCCAGCGGCTGTGGCAAGACGACGCTCATCAACGCCGTCGCCGGCCTGCTCCAGCCCACCACCGGCCGGATCCTCATCGACGGCACCCCCGTGAGCAAACCCGGCCCCGACCGGGCGATGGTGTTCCAGGACTACGCGCTGCTGCCATGGCGCACGGTCGTGGGCAACATCCGGTTCGGTGTGGAGATGCAGCGCGAGCGCGCCCACGTGGGCGATGCGGAGATCCGCCAGGCCATCGATCTGGTCGGCCTCAAGGGCTTCGAGGAGAGCTACCCCCACCAGCTGTCGGGTGGCATGCGCCAGCGCGTGGGCCTCGCGCGCGCCATCGTGGCCCACCCGCGGGTGCTGCTGCTCGACGAGCCCTTCGCCGCCCTCGACGCCATGACCCGGGAGGTGATGCAGGGCGAGCTGGAGCAGATCATCTCGACCGCGAAGCAGACGGTCATCTTCATCACCCACTCCATCGACGAGGCGATCGCGCTCGCCGACCGCATCGTGGTCGCGTCCGCGAGACCCGGGCGCATCCGGGAGATCATCCCGGTGGACCTGCCGCGGCCGCGGCGCGAGTACGACGTGAAGTCACACTCGGGCTATGGCGTGCTGCGCGAGCACTTGTGGACGCTGCTCCGTGAGGAAGCGATCATCCACGCGCATCGCGCCGACGCGGATGGCTGAGGCGCTGCTGCCCATGGCCGATGGCCAGGCCCAGGCGACCACCCCCGCCGAGACCAATGTCAGTCACCGCGGCCACGCGGGCGGACCGCCACCACCATCGCCGACCGCGTCGGGAGGACCCCTGCCGCCGCCCATCCGGGCGCGCACGGATCGCCGGCTGCCCAAGGCCCAGATGCTCCTGCTCGCGGAGCTCGTGATCATCATCGCGGTCTGGGAGCTCGTCCAGGGCTACCTGAAGGTGGTCAACCCGGTCTTCCTGCCGCCGCCCAGCAAGGTCTGGGACGCGCTGATGCGGATGATCGGGAATGGCACGCTCCTGGAAGCGGCCGCCGCGAGCTTCCAGAACTTCCTCATCGGCTACTCGCTGGCAGCCGTCGTGGGCGTCCTCCTGGGCCTGCTCATCGGCTCCTGGCGGCCGGGCATCAAGCTCATCGCGCCTCTGGTGTGGGCGCTCTATGCGATGCCCCTGGTCGCCATCCGGCCGATGACGACCATCTGGTTCGGCTTCGGTGACACACCCATCATCTTCCTGGTGTTCCTGAGCTCGATGCTGCCGATCATCCTCAACACCATGGCGGGCGTGAGCACCGTCGATCCATCGCTCAAGCGAGCCGCCGCCGTGTTCGGCGCGGACCGCATCCAGACCTACCGCAAGGTCGTCCTTCCGGCGATGGTGCCGTTCGTCCTGACCGGGCTCCGCCTGGGTGTCGTCGTCGGCTGGATCCTGCTGCTCGTCTCCGAGATCCACGGCGGCTCTCGCGGGTTCGGTGCGCTGATGTCGGTGGCCCAGAGCCGATTCCGGGTGGACCAGGCCTTCGCCATCCTGGTCGTCATCGTGATCGCGTCGGTCGTGTCCGTCCGTCTCATCGGGCTGCTGGAGAGGCGAGTCTCCTCCTGGCGATCCACGGTGCGATCATGACCAGCGCGGCCCTGTCCGCCACCCCTGCGTCGCCGCCATCCCACCTCCGACCCATCCCGCCGCGCTCCGTGCCGCGGCGCGTCTGGGACCGTATCGGCTGGAACGTGGCGTTGTTCCTGGAGATCGTGGCGATCATCGTGCTCGTCCAGATCATGGCCGGCGGACTCACCATCTTCGACGTCGTCGTCGTCTCGCCTCTGGTCAACCCGGAGTTCACACCGCCACCCACAGCGATCTGGGACGCCTTTGCCCGGCTCGCCGAGCGGAACCTGCTCATCGACAACATCTGGTTCAGCCTGTCCAACTTCGCCATCGGCTTCGTGCTCGCGGCGATCGTGGGCATCCTGCTGGGTCTCGCGCTGGGCACCATCAGCACGGTGCGCACACTCGTGGGACCGGTCGTCTGGATCGCCTACTCCACGCCACGGGTCGCGCTGGCGCCACTCATCGTCATGTGGCTGGGCTTTGGCGCCGAGTCCAAGATCGTGGTCATCTTCCTGATGGCGGTCTTCCCGATCATCATCAACGTCTGGGTGGGCGCCAGCTCCGTGGATCAGACGCTGCTGCGCGCCGGCAGGGTATTCGGCGCCTCCAACGTGCAGCTGTATCGCAAGGTCACCCTGCCGTACATCCTCCCGTACACCCTGACCGGCCTGCGGCTGGGTATCGCTCGTGGCCTCATCGGCGTGGTCATCGCGGAGTTCATCGGGAGCGCCGCGGGTGTCGGCTACATGATCCGGCTGCTGTCATCGGAGTTCGATATCGCGGGCGCGCTCGCCCTCACGATCGTGCTCATGATCACGGCCAACGTGGCGATGATCCTCCTGGATCTCATCCGTCGACGACTGGCGCCGTGGTATCGCGAGGGAGCGCTCTGACCAGCGCCGGCCACGACCGGCCACTCGGCGGCCCCTGTCACCGATCCGCACCTTGACGGATGCCGGATAGTAAGCGCGTGCCTGGGATCGTAGACAGAACAGGCCAACTTGCATCCGATCCAGCGATCCAGGATGCAGACCGATCCAGTCCCGTCCCCACCGGGGGCGAGACCCCATCCAGACCCGGCCCCAGCGGGGGCAGCACCAGGAGGAGGCGTGATGCAGATCCGTGGTCAACGGGGCGCCGGTCGTCGGTCGCCCGCACTCGCGGCGATGCTGGCGGTGGGCACCGCCCTGGCATCGTTCGGCGTCGTCGGGGCGCAGTCGCCATCGTTCGCGCCGACACCCGCGCCCGTGGGCAGTCTCGGGACACCCGAGGTAGGGACCGTCACCCTCGGCTACCGCCTGCCGTCCCTCAACTCCGTGGCGGCGCTCCTCGTGGCGCAGGATCGGGGCTTCTGGCAGGAGTGCGGCCTCGACGAGGTGCAGCTCATCCAGACCGAGCAGGTCACCGCGGGCGTCGCGTCGGGCAGCCTCGACTTCGGCCTCGTGGAGACAGTGGACACCGGCCAGGCACAGCTGGACGGTCTGCCGATCAAGGTCGTCGCGGGTTATCGACCGTACAGCCGGAACGTCATCGCCGTGCGCCCGGAGATCGCGACGCCAGCCGACCTCGCGGGCAAGGACATCCTGCTCGGCGGGACACCCGGCACGCGTGACTTCGACGTCCGGTTCGAGCTGCTCAAGGAAGCCGGCTACGACCTCACGGGCGTGCCCTTCAACGCGGTCGCCGTGGATGGTGGATCGGATGCCTGGGTGGCACTGCTCCTCGAGGGCAAGCTCGCCATGACCCCCATCTTCAATCGCCACTACGACGCACTGAAGGCTGCGGGCATGCAGTTCTGGGTGGACCAGCAGGACTTCGGCTCGGACCACGTCGCCGCGAACTCGGACTTCGTGGCTGCCAACCCGAACGCCACGGCTGCCTTCCTGTGCGGCCTCATCAAGGGCGTCCAGGTCTGGTCCGACCCAGCCAACAAGGACTACGTCCTGGGCCTCGGGGCCGCGACCGGCATCGAGATCACCGATGGCATCCGCAATGCCTACGAGCTGGACATCGTGAACTACATGCCATTCGATGGCGGTTGGCCGCTCGACCTCATGGAGCAGCTGTTCGCCAAGAACCTCGACGGCGGCACCGTGGACCTGGACCAGCTCCTGGCACTCGACCCGCTGTATGCAGCGCAGGCCTATCTGGGCCTGCCGCTGGACCCCGCTCCCGCACAGTGACCATGCGGCCCGGGACGCCCCTCCCGGGCCGCTTCCTGCTCCGGAGGAGCCTTGGTCGATCCTCGCCGTCGGGGCATCGCTCACCGCCCGGCTCCGAGCGCCAAACGACTATCTCCAGTGCGTCCATGTACCATCTAGACAATCACCTGTCGCCCGGTCACCGGCCGCGGCCGATCCAGCACCTGCGGAGGAACCGATGACCCAGACCCGCTCCCTGCCGCGTCTCCTCGGCGTCAGCGCCGTCGGCAGCCTCGTGCTCACGACCTCGATGCTCGGTACCACGCTGGCCCAGGATGCGTCGCCCAGCATCACGCCGCCGCCCAGCGTGGCGCCGGTGCAGCCGCCTGCCATCCCGAAGCCCGACCTGTCCGCGCCCGAGCAGACGGCCATCTCCATCGGCTACCGGCTGCCCAACCTCAACAGTCGGGCGCCATTCCTGGTCGCGCTCGACCGGGGCTACTTCACGGACGCGGGCTTCACGGACGTGCAGCTCATCCAGACCGAGGAGACCGCCCCCGGGCTCATCGGCGGCAGCCTCCAGTTCGGCAACGTCGAGACCCTCGACACCGCCAACAGCTTCGCCGAGGGCCTGCCCCTCCAGGCGGTCTCGGGCTACCAGAACTACACCGCCAACATGATCGCGGTCGCGCCGGACATCACCAGCCCGGCTGACCTCGCGGGCAAGGACATCCTGCTCGGCGGCACCCCCGGCTCGCTGGACTTCGACCTGCGCGCCAAGATGCTCGCGGACGCCGGCTTCGACATCACGGGCGTGCCCTACAACGCGGTCACCGTGGATGGCGGCTCGAACGCATGGGTGGCCCTGTTCCTCGACGGCAAGCTGGCCATGACCCCGATCTTCAATCGCCATCGTCAGCAGGTGCAGGACGCAGGCGGTCGGCTGGTCGTGGATACGTTCGACTTCGGGTCCGACCTGATCGCCACCAACAAGGACTGGGCGGCAGCCAACCCCAACACGGTGCAGGCGTTCCTGAGCGCCTACATCCGGGCGCTCGCGGACATCCAGGACCCGGCGAACGCGGACTACGTGTTCAGCCTTGGTGAGCGCGCCGGCATCACCATCACGGACGGCATCCGCAGCGGCTGGCCGAATGACGTGGAGTACTTCACGCCCTTCGACGGCGGGCTCGGTGACGTCACGCAGGACGGCGGCCTGGGCGAGCTGGATGCGTACCTCAAGGCCAACCTGCCCGAGGGCGTGACGGTCGACGTGACCCAGTTCGTGGACGCGGCGCCCCTCAACGCGGTGCAGGCGGCACTCGGCCTGGACGCGAACCCGGCGGCACCCGCGGAGTGACCCATGGGTGGCGCTGAGCGCCCCTGACCCGAGAACACGCGAGGCCCGGGGTCGAGTGCCCCGGGCCTCCGCACGTCGCCCTCGGTGCCTCGCCCGTGAGGTGGCCACCGAGTGGCGACGGCGTCCGATCGGCGGTTCCTTGTATCCGATCGCCGTTCGAACGGATACACTCTGGGAGTATCGCCGGCGAGGTGACGATACCCGGGTGACCCCGAGCGACACATGACCCCGACGACCCAGCACCCGATCCCGATGCCCGCTCCGCCGGGCGACCCGACCGACACGGAGACAGCATGAGCGAGCTTGTCGCGCCACTCCCCGCCCGCGGCCACCTGGTCATCCGGGACGCGATCATCCTCTCCCAGGACGATGACATCGGGGAGATCCGCGGTGACATCGAGGTCCGCGACGGTGCCATCACGGCCGTGGGGCCCGCCATCACGGCACCGGACGCGGCGACGATCGATGGCACGGGCACGGTCGCCATGCCGGGCTTCGTGGACACCCACTGGCATCTCTGGGGCACGCTGCTGCGGGGTGCCATCGGTGATGGCCACGAGGCCGGCTGGTTCGCGCGCAAGGCGATCCTGGCGCCGCACCTCGAGCCCGGGGACACCGCCACCGGGGTCCTCCTGGGCGCGACCGAGGGCCTCCTGGCAGGTATCACCACGATCCACGACTGGGCCCACAACGTGCTCGGCCGAGCCGATGCGGACGCGGACCTGGGCGCGCTGCACGCGCTGGGCGTGCGCGCCCGCTTCTCGTATGGCGCCCCGTCCGCCAGCCCGCTCATGAGCATGGAGCAGATGCGAGCGGTGATGACGCAGGTCGGGGTCTCACCCGACGAGCCGATGGACTTCCCGGAGATCGGCCGTATCCGCGACGACTGGGAGCCCGCGTCGGATGGCCTCATCCAGGTGGGCTGTGCCGTGCGTGGCCCGTCACGCTCCTCCCAGGCCGTGTATCGCGAGGAGTGGCGGCTGGCGCGCGAGCTGGGTCTGCCCATCGCGATGCACTGCGCAGGCACGAAACAGGAGGTCGCGCGCATCCGCCAGGTCGAGGTGCTCGACGCCGACGGCCTGCTGGGTCCGGACGTCCTGCTGGCCCACGCCAACTGGATCTCGACCAGCGAGATGGAGCGTCTCGCGGCGAACGGGATCCCGGTGAGCGCCAGCCCGGTCACGGAGCTGCGGCTGGCGATGGGCTTCCCGCAGCTGCGTGAGCTCCGGGCGGCGGGCGTGCGCGTGAGCCTGTCACTGGACACGACCGCCATCGCGGCCAGCGCCGACCCATTCCAGGCGATGCGCGTGGCACTCGGCCTGGAGGTGACACGGGCGGGCGACGTGACCCTCATGACCCCCCGTGACATCCTGCGCATCGCGACCCTCGAGGGTGCCCGATCGCTCGGCCTGGGCGACCGGATCGGCTCCATCACACCCGGCAAGCGCGCCGACATCGTGCTCGTGCGTGTGGACGGGCTCGACAGCGCCCCCATGGTCGACCCGGCCGTGGCCATCGTCCACAGCGCCGCGCCCGCCGATGTCGACACGGTGCTCGTCGATGGCCGGGTGCTGGTCACCGGCGGCCGCCCGATGCACATCGATCCGGCAGCGCTCGTGGTGGACGCCTCGGCGAGGCTGGCCAGCGTCGCCTCGCGCGCCGGCTTCGACCTCGGGTCGGTCTGGTCGCCGGGCGTCCCGGCCCCCGCCACCACGCACGCCTGAGCCCGGAGGGAGCGCCACGATGGCCGTTCGACTGCGCATCGGCGATGCCGAGATCACGGGCATGGTCGATCGTCGCCATGCCATCGACCCCGCCTGGCACTACCCGGACGTGCCCGCGGAGGCCTGGGAGCCCTACCAGGAGCTGCTCCTCGATGACGTCTGGTCGCTGCTGAACTTCCGGGCGTTCCTGGTGCGCGCGGATGGCAGGACCATCCTCATCGATACCGGCTGGGGCCCGGTCCATGCGCCACCCGGGGCTCCGGCCACACCGGCCGCCCTGCTCGACGAGATGGCCGAGGTGGGTGTCACCCCGAACGACATCGACCAGGTCGTGTTCACCCATCTCCATGCCGACCACGTGGGCTGGAACCTCATCCGCGACGAGATCGGCATCCGGCCGCGCTTCCCGCGTGCCCGCTACCTGGTGCCCGCGAACGACTGGGTACATTACAACCGCATCCCGGAGATGCATCCCAACATCCGGGAGCAGGCGCTGCCGCTGGGTGACCTGGGCGTGCTCGACACGTATGAGGGCGAGCACCAGGTGCTCCCCTCCCTGCGCGCCCTGCCGACCCACGGTCACTCACCGGGCCACTCCAGCTTCGTGCTGAGCAGCGGTGGCGAGCACTGCTTCATCCTGGGTGACCTCGCCCACCACCCGATCATCGCGTACGAGACGGACTGGCACCACCGCTTCGACTTCGACCCGCCGCGTGCCGCGGAGCAACGGCGACGGGTCATCGGACAGCTGGAGCGCGAGGGCACGCTCGTGGCGTCCAGCCACTTCCCGCAGCCGGGCTTCGGGCGGTTCGTCCGCGTGGACGGCCGACGACGATGGCAGCCCATCGAGCTGCCCGACACGTCGGGTCACGAGGCCCGCTGACCCGATGCTCACCTCGGCCTACGGCTGGATGCTGCTGCTGCACATCGGGGCGGGCATCGTGGGGCTCGGCCCGAGCTTCGTGTACGGGCGCATCACCCAGGCGGCCGCACAGGCGGGACCCGGCCAGATCCCCTTCGCGGTCCGCCTCACCCGCGAGCTCTCCACCCGCTGGACCCACCCGCTGGCCGCCGTCGTGCTGCTGAGTGGTGTCGGGCTCATCTGGACGATGCATTACGACGTGCTCCAGACCCCCTGGCTGCTGGTCTCGATCGTGCTGTTCGTGAGCTCGTTCCTGTACGCCACGTTCATCCAGAACCGGGACACGCTGCGGTCGCTGGAGCTGATCATGCAGGGCATCCCCAACCTGTCCGAGGCCGAGCGGGCCGAGGCGGCACGGCTGCGCACACGCATCCGCTGGGGCGGCCTGTTCATGCGCGTGATCGTGCTGGTGGTGCTGTTCCTGATGGTCATGAAGCCGAAGCTCTGGTGAGCCCGGGCGACCCGGCAGCGGGTCCGGGTGACCCGACCGTCGTCGTCGCCCCGACAGCCGTCGTCGCCCCGGCGCCGGCGGTCGGTGCCCCCAGGCCCTCGCTCTACACGCGCTCGTTCGTGGCGCTGTGCGCGGTGATGCTGCTCGGCTTCTGCTCCTTCAACCTCATCAACCCGGTCATCCCGGTCATCGTCATCGACGCCGGCGGCGATGCCGCGCTGGCGGGCATCATCGTGGCGGTCTTCAGCGTGCCGAGCGTGCTCCTGCGACCGTTCTTCGGGCGGCTCGTCGACGAGTGGAGCAAACGCCGGGTGCTCGCCCTCGGGGTCACCGGTCTGGCGCTCAGCAACCTGCTGTACCTGGTCCCGGGGCTGCTCGCGATGAGCGGCGTGCGGCTGCTCCATGGCACCGCATGGGGCGCCTTCAACACGGCCGGCAACTCGACCCTCGCGGACATCGCGCCACCCCAGCGACGGGGCGAGGCATCGGGCATCTACGGCCTCATGCCGGGTCTGTCGCAGATGGCCATGCCCGCGCTGGGGCTGGCGCTGCTGGGTGTGTGGGGTGCGCCGGCCCCGTTCCTGCTCGCGGCCACGCTGGCCATGGTCGGCGCGGTCATCGCGGCGACGGGCCCACGGCCCGCCATGCGGGCGACCGGTGGCCCGTCCGCGACACGCCCGAGCGGTCTCGGCTCGCTCCTCGAGCGACGGGTGCTGCTGCCCATGACCCTCGAGTTCCTGTGGATGAGCACCAACTGCCTGTTCTTCATCTTCCCGCCCGTGTGGGCCCGGGACCACGGCATCCCCATCGAGTCGCTGGCGCTGTACTACCCCGCGCTGGGCATCGCGATGGTGGGCGCGCGGGTCATCATCGGACCCCGGCTCGACCGCGTGGCGCGTGGCTGGCCGGTCATCCTCGGGGCGAGCCTGGGCACGGTGGGCCTGCTGGTCGCGGTGGTGGCCCAGGACGTGCTGATGCTCACCGTGGGTGGCGTGCTGTACGCCACGGCCGCCTCGCTCACCTCCCCCATCCACCTTGCGCTGGCCATGGACCGGGCGTTGCCGGGACGGGTGGGTGCGGCCATGGCGACGTACTCCCTGGGCTACCAGCTGGGCCTGGGCATCGGCTCGGCGGCATACGGCGTGGTCATCAGCGTGGCCGGCTTCCCCACACCCTTCCTGCTGGGCGTCGGCGCGATGGCGCTGATGGTCGGCGCGATCGTGCGCGGGCGCGGTGTCCTGCTGCGACCGAGGGGTGCCGGCGCCTGACCCACCGGTGGGAGGGCGGTCAGGTCGGGAGCCGTGGCCCCGGGTCGATGGTCGGGGGTGGCGCGCCGACCACCCGTGGATCGGACGCGTCGCTGGCGTCACCACCGAGCAGCGCGAGCACCGGCCGCCAGGTCGCGGCGACCACGCCGATGGCGGGCACCACCATGAACATGCCCATGATCCCCGCTACCGCACCCGCGGCGGGGATGGCCAGCAACACGACCGCCGGATGGAGCGATACCGTCCTGCCGTAGACCAGCGGGCTCACGATGTTGCCCTGGACGATGTTGAACACGATGGTCCAGGTGGCCATGACCAGGATGTCGACGGGTGATCCGAAGGCGACCGCGAGCAGGAACGCGATGCCCGTCGACAGGAAGCCACCGATGTACGGGATGAAGCACAGGATGAACGACAGGACGGCCACCGGGAGCGCGAGCGGGATGCCCAGGATGACCATGATCAGCCATTGGCTCGCGGCACCCACCGCCGAGATGGCTGCGGTGCCGATCATGTAGCCGCCCAGCACACCGAGCGCGCGAGCGCCGGCCGCGTCGATGGCCGGCCGGTGGGCACCCGGTGCCCGCCCGACGACCCGCGCCCAGAGCCGCTCGCCGTCACGCAGCAGGAAGATCGACAGCAGCAGCCCCAGGAGCAGGACCGCCAGGAGGGTGCCCAGCGCGCCCGCGAACGAGAGCATCGCCTGGATCTCGTGGACCAGCCGGGCGGCGCCCTGGACGGCCGCCGCGACGCCGATGCCGAGAGTCCCCTCCGCGGAGGCGTCGGCGGACCGGGCCCCTGCCTCGATCCCGGCGCCGATCTCGGACGCCTGGTCGACGAGCGAGATCGTGGCGAGCGCGAGCAGCAGCGCCACGAGCAGGGTGCTCCCGGCGACTCCCGCGACGGCCGCGCGCGTCCGGCCCCAGCCGCGGCCGACGAGGGTGGACACCAGCGGCTCCAGCGTGGCGGTCACCACCAGCGCGACGACGATGGGCGTGGCCACGAGCGGCATCAGGACCGCCGCGAGGACCACCAGGCCGACCAGGCCCAGGACGACCAGGATGCGCCAGCTCCACTGCGCGACCCGGTCGAGCCACGGCGGCACGATGCCCGGCAGCGGTGGTGGCGGCTCCGGCTGGACGATGGCGACCACCGCGGAGGCGACAGCGATGACCACGGCGGTCACGGGCACCGCGGCCAGCAAGCCGAAGACTCCCGCCAGCTCGTAGCCCGCGGGCAGCACGATGAGCACCAGCGCAGGGTGGATGCTCACGGTCCGGCCATACACCGAGGGTCGCACCATGGAGCTCATGAGCACGTTCCTGATGCCCATCAGGATGAGCAGCAGGAGGGTGGTGGTCGGACCCGCGGACGCGAACGCCACGAGGAGCACGACCACCGCGGAGACGATGCCGCCGACCATCGGCACGTAGCCCGCGACGAACACGAGCAGCGCCAGCGACCCGGCCAGGGGCAGTCCCAGCAGCACCAGGAACAGGAACGTGGTGGCCGCCATGAGGCCAGCCAGGATCGTGGTGCCACGGAGGTATCCGCCGATCCGCAGCAGCGCGTCCCGACCCGCCGCCGTGATCCGGTCGCGCTTCGCCTCGCCCAGGGACTGGAATGCCCAGAGCCAGCCGCGGTCGCCATCACGGAGCAGGAAGAACACGAGGAAGACCGACAGGATCAGGACCGTGACGAGACTCGCGGCGGACGCCACGATGTCGCCGATCATCCCGCCCATGAGCCTGCCGCCGAGGTCGATGCCGTCGTGCCACAGCGCGGCCGCGGCCGGCAGGTGCGTCTCGATCTCTGCCTCGACGGCGGCGACACCTGCCTGGAGCTCCCGCGCGAGCCTCGCCAGATGGGGCGCGAAGGCCAGCACCAGGACCAACACCAGCCCCAGACCGACGAGCATGCCTGCCGCCCAGACGATGAGCGTGGAGGCGTCCCGTGACCGACCGCCGGCGCGCAGCCGCACCACGGACGGTGCGAGCGCCGCCGACACCACCACCGACAGGGCGATGGTGGCACTCACGACCCACAGCTGGCGCGCGCCGATGGCGAGCACGATGAGGAGCGTCGCGATGGCCAGGACGCGCCAGCCGAGGGCCGCCATGTTGGACAGCCATGGCGGCACGATCGACGCGAGCGCGATGCTCGGCCGTGGTGTCCCCGTGTCCCTGCTCGTGGTCATGCCTGGGTCGCGTCCCCTTGACTTGGATCGCCCGGGACCGCCACTCGTTCGGGTGGCGGCCGGTCACCCATGGTGACGCGCCGATGGTAGAGCCTTGCACCCGCGCCGGACGGGTCGCCGCGGGAGAGCCGGAGGACGCCGCCGGGCTGGTGACCCGCGGCGGCGTCTCGCGGCCGGACGAGCCGCCTGGGCTGCCGGAGCCGCCTGGGCGCCGGCCGGGTGAGCCGCCTGGGCTGTCGGAGCCGCCTGGGCGGCGACCGGGTCAGCCGGCAGCGACCGGTGTGGCCACGGGCGGGGACACCCTGGGCAGGACATCCCGCGCGAGCGTCTCGATCTGCTCGAGCCAGTCGGGGAAGCGCATCCGGAAGTCGAAGATGAGCAGGTCCGCGCCCAGCTCCGCGTAGCGCTCCACCCCCGCGACGATGTCGTCCGGGGTGCCGGCGAGGATGGAGCCATCGATCTGCTCGATGCTCGTGAACTCGCCGCCCTCGGGTCGCAGCCAGAACTTCTGGGCGTTGGCGTTCCTGATGAGCCCCGGCACGTTGAGCCCGGCGAGCGCCTGCTCACGGGTCGCCGCGATGCTGGTCACGGGCACGGCGCCCGTCATGATCATCGGCTTGCCCTGCTCGGCGGTCATCTCGCGGATCTTGGCGACGCGCGCCTCGAACGTCGGGAACGTGATGCGACCCGGCAGCCAGCCCTCGCAGAACTCGACGGCGAGTCGCGCGGAGGCCGGCGTCGCGCCGCCCCACCACACGGGCACCGGGTGGAGTGGCTGGGGCTTGAGGTCGACATCATCGAACTCGTAGGTGTCGCCCTTCCACTCCACGCTCTCGCCGGTCCACAGTCGACGCGCGATCCGCACCTGCTCCCGCATCAGCTCGGGTCGCTTGAGGTCGCCCTGGCCGATGACATCGAACTCGTGCTGGAAGTTGCCCGCGCCCACGCCCAGGTCGAAGCGACGGCGGGTCATCCAGGACATGGAGGCCACCGTGTAGGCCATCAGGATGGGGTGGCGGAACGGGATGATGGTCGCCGCGCCGAGGCCGATGGACTCGGTCGCGCCCGCGAGGTACGAGAGCGTGACGAACGGCTCGATGAAGGTCCGGTCGGTGCCCTCCATGCCGTGCGGGTGGAAGACCAGGTGGTCGCGCACCCAGATCGAGTCGAAGCCCAGGCGCTCGGCAAGCCGCACGCCCTCGATGAGCAGGTCCTGGTCGGCCTCCTCGCCGAAGTGCGGCAGCAGCAGCCCGTATCGCATGCCCATGAGCGCGTCTCTCCTCCGTGTATCCGAGGTCCGGGGTGTGCTCGACGGTCCGGTCAGCGCTCGGGTCGGGCCTGCTGGCCCCAGCCCTGCCGACCGATGACCTGGCCGTCCTCATAGACCACCGCGCCCCGGACCAGCGTCCGGTCGATGGTGCCGCGCACGCTCCGCCCCGCGTAGGGCGTCCAGCCGATGCGCGACAGGACGATGTCGTCGGTGATGGTCCATTCATGGTCGAGGTCCGCGATGGCGATGTCGGCATCGAAGCCGACCTCGATGCGGCCCTTGTGGCGCAGCCCGAACACCCGTGCGGGCTCGGTCGCCGTCGCGCCCACGACCCGCTCGAGGCTGATGTGGCCGTGATGCGCGGCGTCGAGCAGCATGGGCACGTAGAACTGCGCCGCGGGTGTGCCCGTATGGGCCTTCCAGCCGTCGGTCCAGCCGGGCTCCTTCTCCTCGCGTGTGTGCGGACCGTGGTCCGTGGATACGAGGTCGATGGTGCCGTCGCGGAGGGCCTCCCAGAGGGGCTCGGTGTTCTCCTCGGGCACCCAGTACGAGAGCGCGTAGGAGCCCAGTCGCTCGATGTTCGCCCAGTCGTTGCCCAGCAGCACCGCCCAGGGGTTCATCTCGGCAGAGACCTGCTGGCCGCGGTCCTTGGCGACGCGCAGCTGGTCCACGACGCCCTTCGTCTGGGTGTGGAGCAGATGGAGCTGGGTGCCGGTGGCCACCTGGAGTCGCAGCAGGAGCGCTGCGGCGGTGTCCCAGATGATGCCGTCATAGGCGGCGTAGGCCTTCGCATAGGCCCGGAAGTCACGCTCGCCGCGATCCCAGAAGCCGTGCTCGATGTGGTCCATCAGCTCCTGGTCATGGGGGTGGACCATCAGCGGCACGCCCGTGGGCGCGACGGTCTCGAAGATCTCCAGCAGCTTGCCGTGGTGATGGACCCCGATGCCCGGCATGTGCGGGTACGAGCGGCCCGTGTCCACGACCATGAACACCTTGAACGCGGCGATGCCCATGCTGGCGAGCTCCGGGATGGCGTCCGGCACGGTCCCCGCGGGGTTCACGTTCCAGTCCACGATCGCCTTCGCGCGGTACAGCTCGAACATGGCCGCCAGCCGCTCGGCGGAGTTGGGTGGCGGATCCACGTTGGGCATCGCGAAGGAGGTCGTCACACCCCCGGCCGCACACGCGGAGGTCGCGGTGACGATGTCCTCCTTGTGGGTGAAGCCGGGCTCGCGGTGATGCGAGTGGACGTCGATGGCGCCCGGCAGCAGGTGGCGCCCGGTGGCATCGATGGTGCGTGTGGCCTGGAGCTCCGTGCCCGGCGCGACGACCGCGGCGATGCGGCCATCCGTGATGGCGACATCGGCCTGGACACGCCCTTCCGGGGACACCACGGTGCCGCCCCGGATGAGCAGATCGAACACGCTCACGCCGCCCCTCCCTGCGCCTCGGCCGGCCGGTCGAGGTAGCTGATGCCGGTCTCCAGCGCCGACTCCTCGAGCACGACCTCGCCGCCCACGAGGTAGCGCCCGAACCAGTCCACGATGCGCGGGTTGACGATGTCGCGGTACTGCGCGTATGCCGCGTAGTGGGTGGTGCCGGTCTGGACCAGCAGCCGGCGTGGCCCGGTGGCGCGCTGGTACAGGGCGCGCGCGTGGTCCTCGGGGGTCACGGCGTCGTGCTCCACCGCGATGAGCATCAGTGCCCGGGCACGATGGACGACCTCGATGGGCCGGTAGGCCATGATCGCGTCCGCGGAGTGGAGCGCCACCTGCGCGGGCACGCGCCCATCCACGTCGCTCTTGACGGTCGTGGTCCTGCGTTCCGGTGTGGGCACCATGATCCCGTCGCGCGGCGACACCAGCGTCGGCTCCCCCGTCGCCACATAGCGCTCGCGGGCCTCGCGGACCGTGTCCAGGAACTCCAGCCACTCGTGCTCCCGGCGCATCCGGTGGAGCCAGTCACGGCCGTCCGAGACGGGCACCTGGGCGACCGTTGCGAGCACGCGCTCGTCGAGACCCGCGACCATGACCGCGTTGCCGCCGCCCGTGCCGCCGGAGCCGAAGAGACCCAGTCGACGAGGGTCGACCTCGGGCCGGGTCTGGAGGTAGTCCAACCCTGCCCGGATGTCCGACACCTGGCTCATCGGGTCGAGGAAGGTGGCGTCGCCTCCGGAGTCTCCGAAGCCCCGGTAGTCGAGGGTGAGGACCACGTAGCCGGCTGCGGTGAGCGCCTCGTGATAGGGCTGGTACAGCTTCGCGTCACGCAGACCCAGCCAACCGGGACCCTGGACGATGCCGGGTGCCGCCCGCACCTCGGGGTCCGGGAGGAGGACGGTCCCGGCGAGGCGACACCCGGCGTTGAAGAAGGAGACCTGTTCGATGCGCATCACCCAGACTGTAGCCTATCCGGGCCGTTTTGTATACGAGATTCGGGGTCGTGTGGCCGATCCGCCGAGCGCGCGGCTCAGGCCGCAGCCTCCACCGCCGGCGCCTGCGGGTCGCTCGCGGCGGCGCTTGCGGCGGTGTGCATGCCCAGCCGCTCGTGGATGATCGAGAGGTCGTCACGACGCAGCTCGACGAGCACCCGGTCGCCACGCTGGAGCGGCGCCGAGGGATGCATCCGGGCCGAGACCGTCTCCTCGCCCAGACCGACCCGCACCTCGATGGTATCGCCCATGTACACGACCTCGTCGATCGTCCCCGTCACCGACCCGGCGGCCGGCGCTGCATCCGTGGTCAGCCGATGGAGCCACACGTTCTCGGGGCGCACCGAGAGGGTCGCCTGCTCTCCCGCGGTCATGCCCTCGGGGACCACCGCCTCCACGATGCCATCCGCGAGACGCAGGCGCATCGCGCCGTCGGCCCCGGCGCCCAGCGCCACCACATCGAGGAAGTTGGCGGTGCCCACGAAGCCGGCCACGAAGCGGGACGCGGGACGACGATAGATGGACCGCGCATCGCCCTCCTGGATGATGTGGCCACCGTCCATGACCGCGATGCGGTCGGACATCGAGAGCGCCTCGACCTGGTCGTGGGTCACGTACAGCGTGGTGATGCCCACCTTGCGCTGGAGCTCCCGGATCTCGGCTCGCATCCGGTCCCGGAGCCGGGCATCGAGATTGGACAGGGGCTCGTCCAGCAGCAGCACCTTCGGCCGACGGATGAGCGCCCGCGCCAGGGCCAGCCGCTGCTGCTGACCACCCGACAGCTGGGTCGCGGAGCGGCCCGCGGTGTCGCTGAGACCGACGATGGCCAGCACCTCGTCGACGCGTCGGCGGAGCTCCTCGCGACCCACCTTCTCACGGCCGACGCGCAGCGGGAAGGCGGCGTTCTCGAACACGGTCATGTGGGGCCAGATGGCATAGCTCTGGAACACCATGCCGATGTCGCGACGCTCGGGCGGCAGTGCCTGCTCGCCGTCCGCGACGACCGTGCCACCCAGCGAGATGCTGCCCTGGTCGGGACGTTCCAGACCCGCCACGCAGCGAAGGGTCGTGGTCTTGCCACAGCCCGATGGCCCGAGCAGGGAGTAGAAATGGCCCTCGGCCACCTCGAACGACACGCCGTCCACGGCGCGATGCCAGCCCGACGCGACGGGATAGTCCTTGACCAGGCGATCGACGACCAGGCCTGGCCGCGGAGCGCCCGTGGTGGATGTCTGCACGACTCCCTCGCTTGTAGCCGATCGACCGGAAACTGCTTGACAGTAGCCTAGCCAGCGCATACCGTCGCCGGCAAGCGGCAACATCGTTGCAGTGATCGCAATCGATCGCCAACGAACCCCGGCAGCGCCTGGAGCCAGCCGCAGGAGACGTCCAGGGTCGTCATCGGAGGAGGTTCGATGGTTCACCGAACAGCACGCGTCGGCGCAGGTCTCGTGAGCACCGCCGCGCTCGTGCTCGCCAGCGCAGGTCTCGTCACCGCGCAGTCGCCGTCGGTCCCGGCCGCCGGTGGCCCCGTGTGCGACGCCGTCCCGGTCGGCATCGTCACGCGCTGCGAGAACTTCTACACGGACTACTGGCCCACCGTGGACGCGGCGCTCGACGCGCTCCACCAGGAGGCCCTCGCCACCAACGGCGGGCAGGTCGTCATCTGGGACTGGTACGAGCTCAGCCCCGAGGTCATCGGCGCCTTCACGACGCGGTTCCCGGGCCTGACCGTGAAGACCCAGGGCTTCCAGCAGAACCTGTCGTCCTCGATCATCACCGCGCAGCAGACGGGCGCCGAGAACACCGACTACCTGTCGGGCTCGCTCACCAGCGCCACGCCCCTGTACGACGCGGGCCTGTTCGAGGCGGTCGACTGGACCCAGTACGGCATCCCCGCCGAGTGGCTCACCGTCGGGTCGCCGGAGCTGCTGCCGGACAGTCTCAACAGCTGGCTCATCAACTACAACACGAGCAAGGTCACCGAGGTCCCCACGGACCTCACGGCCTATCTCGATGCCGCCTGGAAGGACCAGCTGGCGATGACCAGCTGGAACGGCCAGTTCTTCACGGGCTATGGCATGGCCAACGGCAAGGACGCGATGCAGACGCTGATCGCGGACCTGAAGGCCGGCAACCTGACCCTGACCGACGACCCCGGCTCGATGCTGTCCACGGGTGACAGGCCCGTGAACTTCGCGGGCCAGCTGTTCAACCCCAATCCCGACCTGGCCGTCGGCCCCATCGACGACGGTGGCGTCTGGATCCAGTTCGGCGGCGTGAACGCCGAGGCGAAGAACAAGCCCGGTGCCACGCTCTACGCCATCTGGAACGCCTACGATCCCGACTGGATCACGGCGCGCCTGACCACCGAGCCCCTCAGCACCTCGGCGGTGCCCTTCCCGGGCCTGCCGACCGATACCCTGGCTCAGGCAACCGGCCTCGCCAAGGTGAACGCCGACGCGATGTACCAGCAGGCGACCATCGGCCAGTGGGAGACCCAGGACACCCGCGACCAGTGGAACGAGATGATCTCGGCCGCTGACGAGATCATGTACCAGTAAGGTCGGTCTGACGATCGGCACGACGGGCGTCGGCGACCAGCCGACGCCCGTCCCTGTATCCGGAGGAGCACTCGGTGCGTCGGCCCACGGGGATGACGGTGCTGACCGGCGTGGTCATCGCCGTCATCGGCTACCTGCTGGTGATCCCGCTGGCCACCCAGCTGCTGGCCTCGCTCCGGGGGCCCTACCTGCCCATCGGGGTGCCCACCGCGCAGTGGAGCCTCGAGAACTACCAGACGCTCCTGGGTGGCGCGGGCGACCTGGGCGACGTGCTCCTGACCACGGCCGTGTATGTCGGCGGCGCGGCCGTCATCTCCACGCTCATCGCCTGGACGCTCGCCTGGATCGTGGTGCGCACGGACGTGCCGGGGCGCACCGTCATCTCGGTCCTGGTGCTGCTGCCCTTCATCATCCCGCCCATCGTGCGCGCCCAGTCGTGGGTGCTCATGCTGGCGCCCCAGAGCGGCATCCTCAACCAGATGCTCCGGGCGCTGCCATTCATCGGCGGTGAGAGCGGGCCCATCGACCCGTTCGCGTTCCCGACCATCGTCATCGTCCAGGGGCTGGTGTCGGTGACGTTCCCGTTCCTGCTGCTCGTGCCCATCATGCAGAACATGGACGGCGCCCTCGAGGAGGCGAGCCGGACCTCCGGCGCGACCGCGTGGCAGACGCTCCGGCGGGTCACCCTGCCGGTCCTCTTCCCGGCCTCGCTCGCGGTGGTGCTGCTGTCCACGATCCTGCTGCTGGGCAGCCTCGAGATCCCGCTGCTGTTCGGCCAGCAGGAGGGCCGGGACATCTTCGCCCTGCGGATGTGGACGCTCCTGCGGGGCAACGCCAGCGAGCTGCCCAAGTACGGCATGGCCGCGGCGTACGGCGTGGTGTTCCTCATCGCCACCCTCGTCATCTTCCGGGCGTATCTCTGGATGACCCGCGATGCGGGTCGTCGGGCATCCATCACGGGCAAGGGCTTCCGGCCCACGCGTCTCGCGCTCGGCCGTCGCAAGTGGCTGGTCCTGGGCGTGCTCGTCGTGTACCTCGTCCCGACCTCGATCCTGCCCGCCGTGGCGCTGCTGTGGTCCTCGCTCACGCCGTTCGCCATGGCCATCAGCCTCGACAACCTGGAGCGGTACGCGACGCTCGATGCCTTCGTGGCGGTGCTCCACGACCGGGAGTTCTACGCCTCGTTCGGGCGGACCATCGTCATCGCGGGCGTCTCTTCGACCATCGCGGTGCTGCTCGCGATGGTCGCGGCGTGGGTCGTGGCGCGCGGCCGGACGAGCTGGGGGACCCGCATCCTGGACATGCTCGCGTCCTCGTCCGTGGCCATCCCCACGGTCATCGTGGGCTTCAGCACGTTCCTGTTCTACCTCGTCATCAATCGCACCATCCCGCTCATCGGCACCATCTGGATCCTGATCTTCGCCTACTCCTATCGCATCTCGGTGTCCTACCGGGTGGGCCACGCGGCGGTGCTCCAGATCCACCCGTCGCTCGAGGAATCCGCGGCGGCGTCCGGGGCCAGCCGGCTGGCGACCTTCCGACGCGTGGTCATCCCGTTGCTGCTGCCCGCGATGTCCGCTGTCTGGATCCAGCTGTTCATCCTCGGCTCGCACGAGTTCACGCTGCCCGCGTTCCTGGCCACGCCCGACACCCGGCCGCTCGCGTGGTACCTGTTCTCGCGCATCAACCCCGGCGCGGCACAGCTGTATGACCCGTCGCAAGGCGCCGCGATGGCGCTCCTGTTCACGGTGGTCGTGTTCGCGCTGGCGTTCCTGCTGCGCTTCGTGGTGGGTCGCCGACAGGTGGCCCGGACGACCGTGGGCGCCACCGGTGGCCGCAGCGCGGCGAGCCCGCTGGGCATGGCCCGCAGCGCGAGTGGCGCCGCGGCGGCGGGCACCCTCGGGACGGCACGCGCGGCGGCCGGGTCGGGCTCCGGGCCGGCCGATCCGGGCGGCGGCCCATCGATCACCGATCCATCCGTCGAGACGCCCGCACCGGGCGGCGGCCCATCCGAGCCGCGCGC
>CAZYTQ010000007.1:40938-49765 GCA_964650135.1 uncultured Anaerolineaceae bacterium
GACGGATGATGGTGCGATGACCAGCGCCGGTGAGGTTCGATTGCGCGATGTGGCACGCGAGGCGGGTGTCCACATCGCCACGGCATCGCGCGCGCTCAACCCACGCACCCGCGACCGGGTCCACCCGCGGACCGCGGCCAAGGTGGACGAGGCAGCGGCGCGCCTGGGCTACGAGGTCAACCTCGCGGCACGCACCCTGCGCACCCAGCGCTCCGAGATGATCGGGGTGCTCATCCCGGACATCTCGCGACCGCTCTACCCGCCCATGATGCGGGGCATCGTGGACGTGCTCGAGGAGCACGGCTACAGCGCGCTGCTGGCGGCCACGGACGAGGACGAGCAGCGGGAGCGACGCTTCGTGGCGTCGCTCCGGGCACGCGGCGTCGATGGCTTCATCCTCGCCACGGCGCATGTCCGCCATCCCCTGCTGGAGGACGCGGCCACGCTCGGCGTGCCCACGGTGACCCTCAACCGGACGGCGACGGACGCGCCCGTGTCATCGGTGGCACCCGACAACGAGGCGGGCATGGCCGATGTCGCGGCCCATCTCGTCGCCCTGGGGCATCGACACATCGCCCATATCGCGGGACCCATCGACACCAGCACGGGGCAGGCGCGGTCGGCGGGCGTCCGGATGGCGCTCGAGCGTCTGGGTGTGATGCTCGAGCCAGCGCTGGACATGGCCACCGAGACATACGCCATCGCCGAGGGCGTCCGGGCGACGCGTCGTCTGCTCATGAGCGGCGAGCCATTCACGGCGATCGTGACCGGCAACGACCTGCTGGCCCTCGGTGCCCTCGACGTGCTCCGCGAGAACCGCATCGACTGCCCCGGACAGGTCTCGGTCACGGGCTTCAACGACCTGCCGATGATGGACCGGGTGACACCGACCCTCACCACGGTGCGGGTGCCCCAGTACGAGATGGGCCGGACCGCGGCGCGGCTGCTGGTGGACCAGCTGCTCGCGGACGACGAGGCCGAGCAGGACGCCCTGGGGGCCAGCGCGACCGTGCGCCACGTCGTGCTGCCCGTGGAGCTCGTGGTACGCGGATCCACCGGGCGGCCACCTGCCCCCGGATGAGGACGGTGGCACCGCGGCGTCGAGTGGATGCAAACAGTTGCAGCAATGGCACATCCGAACCCGCCTTCGCGTGGCTCTCGTGCGACAGACCATTGCGCAATGGATTGCAAGACGGTATCCTCGGCGATGGGTGGCGCTCGAGGCGCCAGGCACCACGCCGGGTGACGCACACGATGCCCGGCACGCAGGAGGACCCGATGCCGCAGCTCGACGCTATCGACCTTGCCCAGTGGATCGAGGACAACCGGGCCTCCCTCAAGCCGCCCGTCGGCAACAAGCTGATGTACGGCAGCGACACCGAGTTCCAGGTGATGATCGTGGCGGGTCCCAACACCCGCACGGACTACCACTGCGAGCCGGGTGAGGAGCTGTTCTATCAGCTCAAGGGCGACATCACGCTCAAGGTCATCGAGGGCGGTGTGATGCGGGACATCCCCATCCGCGAGGGCGAGATCTTCCTCCTCCCCTCGAACACCATCCACTCGCCCCGCCGCCCGGCCGGCACCATGGGCATGGTGGTCGAGCGTCAGCGTCGCGAGGACGAGGAAGAGTCTGTCACGTGGTACTGCGACAGCTGTGGCAACCAGCTGTACCAGTTCGTGGGCGTCATCACCGACCTCGGCACCCAGCTCAAGCCGGTCATGGAGACGTTCTTCGGCGACGAGTCGCTGCGCACATGCCGGTCGTGCGGCACCGTCCACCCCCTGCCCACCCCGGCCACGGCCTGACCGAGCGCACGCGATGACGTCGGGGGCGGTCGACGTCCACACCCATATGCTGCCGCCGTCCCTCCCGGACCTGCGGCAGCGCTTCGGGTATGGCGGTTGGCCGAGCATCGTCACGGATGGGCCCCGGAGCGCCCGCATCGTCATCGACGAGCGGCTGTTCCGGGTCATCGACGACGACTGCTGGGACCCCGTCCGGCGCATCGAGGACTGTGACCGGGACGGCGTGGCGATGCAGGTCCTGTCCACGGTGCCGGTCATGTTCTCGTACTGGGCCCCCGGGCCCGACGCCGCAGCCCTGGCGCGGCTGCTCAACGACCACATCGCGGACGTCGCCGCTCGCTGGCCGGACCGGTTCGTGGGCCTGGCCACCATCCCGCTCCAGGATCCGGACCTCGCCATCACGGAGCTGGAGCGCTCGGTCCGCGAGCTGGGCATGGCGGGTATCCAGATCGGCAGCCATGCCGGCGGCCGGGAGCTCGATGACCCCGAGCTGCTGCCGGTGCTCCACGCCGCCCAGGACCTGGGCGCGGCCGTGTTCATCCACCCCTGGGACATGCTCGCGCCCGAGCGGATGGGCCGCCACTGGCTCCCATGGCTCGTGGGCATGCCCACCGAGCTGGCGCTCGCGTTCTGCGCCCTCACGCTCGGCGGCGTGCTCCGACGGCTCCCCCGACTGCGGGTGATGCTGGCCCACGGCGGCGGCGCCTTCCCGGGCATCCTCGGGCGGATCGAGGCAGGACACCGGGCGCGTCCGGACCTCGCGGCCACGATGGACGACCAGAGCCCGCGCACCCACCTGGACCGGATCCTGGTGGATTCGCTGGTGCACGACCCGGTGGCCCTCCGGTCCCTGGTGGATCTGCTGGGGCCGGCCGGCATCGCCCTCGGGTCGGACTATCCGTTCCCGCTCGGCGAGCGACATCCGGGCGAGCTCATCGGGACGCTTCCGGATGTCAGCGGCGAGGCACGCGATCGGATGCTGCGAGGCACGGCGCGGCGCTTCCTGGGGCTGGACACGGCCGAGGACGGCGGGGCGGCGGGGATCGATGGGGCGGCGGATGTCCCGGCCAGCCTCGGGGTGCCCGCGTGACACCCGAGGCGCTCGGGCGCGTCATCCCGACCACCGAGGCCGGCGCGCGGGCGGCCGATGCCGCCGACCCGATGACCCGGCTGCGCGAGCGCTTCCACATCCCTGACGCGCCGGACGGCTCCGAGGCCGTGTACCTCGCGGGTCACTCGCTGGGTGTCCAGCCACGCGGTGCGCGTGACGCCGTCCTTGCCCAGATCGATTCGTGGGCCGTGGCGGGTGTCGAGGGCCACTTCCGACCCGGCTCCGCATGGGTCCAGGCCGATGGGGTCATGCGCGAGCAGGCGGCCCGCATCGTGGGCGCACGACCGTCTGAGGTCGTGACCATGAACACCCTGACCGTGAACCTCCATCTCCTGCTCGCTTCGTTCTTCCGGCCGACCGGCGACCGGACCCTGGTCATCATCGAGGCACCCACCTTCCCGTCGGACCGATACGCCATCGAGTCCCAGCTGCGCCATCACGGCCTCGACCCCGCGACGCACCTGCGTGTCGTGGCGCCTCGGGCCGGCGAGGCGACGCTGCGCCATGAGGATCTCGAAGCGGCCATCGCAGAAGCCGGGGACCGGCTCGCGCTCACCCTGTTCGCGGGCGTCAACTACGCGACCGGGCAGGTGATGGACGTCGCGCGGCTGACCGACGCGACCCACGTGGTGGGGGCGATCGCGGGCTGGGACCTGGCGCACGCGGTCGGCAACGTGCCCCTGGCGCTCCACGACGCAGACGTCGACTTCGCCGCGTGGTGCACCTACAAGTACCTCGATGGCGGGCCTGGCGCCATCGCCCAGGCGTTCGTCCACGAGCGCCACGGCGCCGACCCGGCCACGCACCGTCTGGCCGGCTGGTGGGGCAACCACCCCGACACGCGGTTCCGGATGGCCGACACGTTCGACCCGGGCGTGGGCGCCGATGGCTGGAAGCTGTCCAACCCGCCCATCCTGTCGCTGGCGCCGGTGGCCGTCGCCCTGTCCATCTTCGACGAGGTGGGCATGCCCGCCCTGCGTGCCCGATCGGAGCGTCTGACCGGCTACTTCACGGAGTGCCTTGCGACCCTCGCGCCCAGTGCCACCATCGTGACGCCGTCGGATCCCGGGGCGCGTGGCGCGATGCTCTCGGTGCGGCTGCCCGACGCACGGGGTGTCCTCGCGACGCTCGAGACGGACGGCATCGTGGCCGACTTCCGGGAGCCGGACATCATCCGCATGGCGCCCGTGCCCATGACCAACTCGTTCCTCGATGCGTGGCGCGCGGCGGCCGCGGTGGGTGCGGCGCTCGGGGACGTGCCGCGGGTCGGTGCGTCATGACCAACCCGCTGCACACGACGGCCCCCTCGGGCGGGTCATCCGTCACCGATGCCACGGAGCTGCTGACGATCCGGCATCACATCGGTGGCCAGGACGTGGACCCCCTCGGTGGGGCGTGGCTGGACGACATGGACCCGGCGACGGGCCGCGTCCATGCGCGCGTCGCGTCCGGTGATGCCGCGGACGTGGAGCGTGCCGTGGCCGCCGCCCGGGCCGCGTTCCCGGGGTGGGCCGCCACCCCCGCCGCCGAGCGCTCCCGGATCCTGCTGCGCATCGCTGACCGCGTGGAGCGGGAGCTGGAGCGCTTCGTGCTCGCGGAGAGCATCGACACGGGCAAGCCGGTCGCCCTCGCGCGTCGGCTGGACATCCCGCGCGCGGTCGCCAACCTGCGCTTCTTCGCGACCGCCGTCCTGCACACCGACTCGCCGGCCTACCAGACGGACCAGCGTGCGCTCGACTACGTCATCCGGGTGCCGCGTGGCGTCGCAGGCCTCATCTGCCCCTGGAACCTGCCGCTCTATCTGCTCACCTGGAAGATCGCGCCGGCCATCGCGACCGGCAACACCGTCGTCGCCAAGCCGTCCGAGCTGACGCCCCTGACCGCGTCGCTCCTGGCCACCCTGTCGGCAGAGGAAGGTCTGCCACCGGGCGTGCTCAACGTGGTCCACGGGCTGGGCAGCCGTGCCGGCGCGGCCATCGTGGGCCACCCGGACATCCCCGCCATCTCGTTCACCGGGGGCACCGTCACGGGCCGGGAGGTGGCGCGGACCGCCGCACCCATGTTCAAGCGTCTGTCCCTGGAGCTGGGCGGCAAGAACGCCACCATCGTGGCGCAGGACGCGGACCTGTCCACGATGCTGCCGGGCATCGTCGGGGCGTCGTTCGAGAACCAGGGCCAGATCTGCCTATGCGGCTCCCGCATCCTGGTCCACGAGCAGCTGTACGAGCGGTTCGTGGCGGACCTCGGCGCGGCCGTCGCGGGGCTCCGCCAGGGCGACCCGCTCGACGAGACGACCCAGCAGGGCGCGCTCATCTCCCATGCGCACCGGGCCAAGGTCGAGGGCTACATCGCGCTCGCGCGGGAGCTGGGCGGCGAGATCGTCACGGGCGGTGGCCGTCCGACGGACCTGCCGGGACGGGTGCGTGGTGGCGCCTTCGTGGAGCCCACCGTCGTGACCGGGCTGCCCATCGACTGTCCCGTCAACACCGAGGAGATCTTCGGGCCGGTCGTGACCGTCACGCCCTACCACGATGACGCGGAGGCGATCGCGATGGCCAACGCCACGAGCTATGGACTCTCGGCGTCCATCTGGACCCGCGACCTCCAGCGCGCCCATCGGATGGCCGCGGCGATCGATGTGGGCACGGTCTGGATCGACACGTGGCTGCTGCGCGACCTCCGGGTCCCGTTCGGAGGGTCGCGTGCCTCCGGTGTCGGCCGTGAGGGCGGCGAGGAGGCGCTCCACTTCTTCACCGAGTCACGGACCGTGGTGGTGGCGCTGTGAGCGGCGCCCCCGACGTCACGATGTCCGGGCGCGCGCCCGAGCCTGTCGGCCCCTACCCCCACGCCCGCCGGATGGGCGAGCTGCTGTTCCTGTCGGGAGTCGGCCCGCGTGTCCGGGGCCAGGCGTTCGAGGCGGGTGAGCCGTTCGAGGCCCAATGCCGACGGGTCATCGACAACGTGCGGGTGATCCTCGAGGATGCCGGCTCGGGCTGGGACCGGATGCTCGACGTGACGGTGTTCCTGACGCACATGCAACGCGACTTCCCGTCCTTCAACCGGATCTGGGAGGAGTCGCTCCCTGACCCCGCGACCAGGCCCTGCCGGACCACCATCGAGGTGGGCTCGCTGCCCACGCCCATCGACATCGAGCTCAAGGTCGTGGCCACCGTCCGACCGGAGGTCGGCCCATGACGACCACCCAGCGCGCCGCCGAGCTCGACCGCCTGGCGGATGGCCTGCGCATCGCGGAACGGACCCGCACGCCCATCGACCAGATCTCGGCGGGCCGGCCCTGGCTGACACCGGCCGATGCCTACGCCATCCAGGAGCGTCTCGTGCGCCCACGGCGGACCGCGGGCGAGACGCTCGAGGGCTGGAAGATCGGCCTCACCGCGAAGGCGATGCAGGAGCAGCTGGGTGTCGACCAGCCGGATTACGGCGCCATCCTGTCCGGCTGGGTGGTACCGGACGGAGCCGTGCTCCCGCTGGGTGCGCTCATCGCGCCCCGGGTCGAGGCCGAGATCTGCTTCCGCCTGGCGAGACCACTTCGGGGACCGGGTGTCACGGTCGCGGACGTGCTCGCGGCCACGGCCGGGGTGTCCGCCGCGATCGAGGTCATCGATTCGCGGATCCGGGACTGGAAGCTCACGCTCGTGGACACCATCGCGGACATGGCGAGCTCCGCTCGCATCGTGGTCGCCGACACATCCGTCCCGGTGGCGGGGCTCGATCTGCGAGGGGTCCAGGTGGAGCTGCTGCGGGACGACGACGTGGTCGCGACCGGCATCGGTGCCGCGTGCCTGGGCGATCCGGCAGCCGCCGTGGCATGGGCCGCGAACACCCTGGGCGCGCTGGGCGTGACCATGGAGGCAGGCCATATCGTGATGCCCGGCGCGCTCCACGCGTCCGTGCCGGTCACGGGCACGGCCCGCTTCGAGGCGCGCTTCGGGGGCATCGGCACGGTGCGCGTCGGGTTCGAGGCCGGGCAGCCCGCGGCCGGTCCATCCCACGGAGCCAGCACGTGAGCCGGGTGCCGGTGGCGATCGTCGGCTCCGGCAACATCGGGACCGACCTGGTGGTCAAGCTGCGCCGCTCGGAGGTCCTCGAGCCGGTCGCGCTCATCGGCATCGATGCCGCCTCCGATGGCCTTCGACACGCGCGGAAGTGGGGCCTGGAGGTCTCCGCCGATGGCGTGGACTGGCTCCTGGCGCACGCGCAGCGGCTGGGGGTGCGCATCGTCTACGAGGCGACCAGCGCCGCGATCCACGCCGCGACCGCCCCGCGCTACGCGCAGGCCGGGCTCGTGGCCATCGACCTGACGCCCGCGGCGGTCGGGCCCGCGGTCGTGCCACCGGTGAACCTCGAGACCCATCTCGACGCACCGAACCTGAACATGATCACGTGTGGCGGCCAGGCGACCATCCCCATGGTGGCCGCCGTGCGGGCCGTCTCGCCCGTCGTGTACGCCGAGATCGTGTCCACCGTCGCCTCGCGCTCCGCGGGGCCGGGGACCCGCGCCAACATCGACGAGTTCACCGAGACGACGGCCCACGGCCTGGTGGCCATCGGCGGTGCGGACCAGGGCAAGGCGATCATCGTGCTCAACCCGGCCGACCCACCGATCCTCATGCGCAACACCGTCTACTGCGCGCTGCCGGTGCCGGCGGACCATGCGGCGGTCGAGGCGTCCGTGACGGCCATGGCCGCGAGCGTGGCGGCGTACGTGCCCGGCTACCGGGTCAAGGGCGTCGCCTTCGATGACGGCCCGTTCGCGACCCCGGGCGGCACGGCCGCCGAGCGCGTCTCCATCTTCCTCGAGGTGACGGGGCGCGGCGACTACCTGCCGCCCTACGCCGGCAACCTGGACATCATGACCGCGTCGGCGGTGCGCGTCGGCGAGACGCTCGCCCAGCGCCGCTGGATCTCGACCGCGGTGCCGGCATGACCGCCGGACCGATGGCCGAGCTGGCGGCGACACCCGGCGCGACCCCTCCCGCCGCGTTCCGACTCACCGATTCGACGCTCCGGGACGGCTCCCACGCGGTCGCTCATCGCTTCACGCCCGAGCAGGTCGCGGCCATCGCGGGTGCCCTCGACGCGGCCGGCGTGCCGGTCATCGAGGTGAGCCACGGCGACGGACTCGGCGGCAGCTCCTTCAACTACGGCTTCGGGGCGACCGACCAGCACGCGCTCATCGCGGCCGCCGCGGGGGCGGTGCGCCAGGCACGCATCGCGGTGCTGCTGCTGCCGGGCATCGGCCTCGCTCGCGACCTGGAGCAGGTACGCGACCTGGGCGCGAGCGTGGCGCGGATCGCGACGCACTGCACGGAGGCGGACATCTCGATCCAGCACCTCCGGACGGCGCGCGACCTGGGCATGGAGACCGTGGGCTTCCTGATGATGGCGCACATGGCATCCCCTGCCGAGCTGCTGGCACAGGCGCGGATCATGGAGGATGCCGGTGCCCAGTGCGTGTATGTCGTGGATTCCGCGGGTGCCATGACGCCGGACGATGTCCGGGCGCGCGTCGCGGAGCTGCGCGCCGGGCTCGCCGCCACGACCGAGGTGGGTGTCCATGCCCACGAGAACCTGTCGCTGTCGGTGGCCAACTCCATGGCGGCCATCCGCGAGGGCGCGGCCCAGGTCGATGGCTGCACCCGGGGCCTGGGTGCCGGCGCCGGCAACTGCCCCACCGAGGTCCTGGTCGCGGTCGCGGACCGTCTGGGCCTGCCCACGGGGGTCGACCCGCTGGCCATCCTCGACGTCGCCGAGGACGTGGTCCGACCCGTCCAGATCCGTCCCCAGCTGGTCGATCGCTCGGCGCTCACCCTGGGCTATGCCGGCGTCTACTCCTCGTTCCTGCTCCACGCCGAGCGAGCCGCGGCACGCTTCGGCGTGGATGCC
>CAZYTQ010000008.1:0-18461 GCA_964650135.1 uncultured Anaerolineaceae bacterium
GGGCCAGACGTTGGCGGAGCCGCTGCACTCCGCCAGGACCGGGTCGCTCCGGACCACCGCGGTCGTGGCTGTCAGGGTGGAGGCACCCAGGACGACCGACAACACCAGACGAGAGATCGAACCACGTGAGATCATCTCAGCACCCGCTCGTCGTGCAGACCACGAGATCGGACTTCGACTCCAGCGAGTCGACGGTGCTGTACCACGAGCGGCACTTCCCAGCTCCTTCGTCGCAGTTGTCCTTCGTTGAATGGACATGGACCCCAGCCGGGATCTCCACCCATGTTCCGGTCCCGCCGTTGTAGTAGCGGTACAGGAAGATGGCACCGCTCCCCCCCCGATCCCGTCCTTGTTCATCACCCAGACGTGATAGACCATGTGCCCGGCGCCGTTGGGCTTGTTGTGGTTCGTCCGCACGATCGTCCCGCAGATCCACTTGCGCTGGTATCCACTGCGACAGACCGCGTCGCCTTCCTGCTGGATCGCATTGGATGCCGTCGATGAGTAGGACTGGATGTGACTGCTCCCCTGACGGTAGAACTGGTTGGCTGGCGTCGTGCCCACGCCGCTCTTGACCTTGATCCAGCCGAGGTCGGCGTTCGCGCGCACGGGGTTCGCTGTCGGTCCCGGGCTCGGGAGCGTGTCGTCCTCGGCGTCGCCGATCTTGCCGTTGGCATCCTCCCAGGCGCCGTTCAGCCCGCTGGTCTGCTGGACGCAATGCCCGGCCGTCACCACCATCCAGGTCGATCCCTCCTTGGCGACGAACGCCGTGGAGCAGTTGTCGAGAGGGCCTCCCCCGATGACGTGGATCTTGAGGCCGCCCTTGAGTGGACGGCAGTCGTAGCGGTTGTTGCAGGCATCGTTCCGCGTCGGACCGATGACCTCCGTGACGACCGCCGGGCCGTATCGCTGCCGAAGGATGCCTTGCGCGTCCTCTGACGGTGCCGCTAGGTCGACCACGACCTTGTTGAGCCGCGCACTCGCGCCGAAGCCATCGACAGGTAGACCCTGCCCGACGAGGACGGGGTAGTCCTCGGTGATCTCGTCCTGCAGGCTGCGAAGCTCAGCCATGGTGAAGTCCGCCGAGAGGACCTCCCACGCCTGGCCCTGCGGCAGGCGCTCACGAAGCTCCACTCGGTCCCTCGGCCACCGTGCCCTGGGGCGGAGACAGTGTGAGTCCGACCACCACCACGAGGGTGGCCAGGATCATGCGGATCGCCATCTCGACGCATCTCCAGTAGCTGGTGCCGGTATCAGGAGTGCTGGACCGCCCTCATGATGGGCCCGCTCCGGATGACGCCTTACGTCCTGGGTTGTTACACGGGCAGCACACCCAAGCCGACAGGGCCGACCGTGGCCGGTCGGGGCGGACCCAGGGTCGCGTGTGTCCGGTCAGCGGCCGGTGGCGGTCGCGACCTCCGGCGCCTTCGACCGTGTCTCGCGGACGACCGCGGCCAGCGCCTCGATGAGTCCCTGGTCGTCGTTGAGGGCTGGGATGCGCACGAAGCGCAGTCCGTGCTCCTCCGCCTGCTCGCGGGCCGCGATGTCCACGTCGTACAGCGTCTCCAGGTGGTCGGACAGGAACTGCACGGGCGCCACGACCACCGATCGATGCCTTGCCGCGGCGAGACCCGGTGTCAGATCCGCGAAGTCGGGCTTCATCCACTCGCCCGGCTCGTGGCCGGCGCTCTGCCAGCAGAAGGTCCAGCGGCTTCGATCGACCGCCGCCGCCTCGGCGACCGCGGTCGCGGTCCACTCCAGCTGGGCGAGGTAGTCCGGCTCGTCGGTCGCGATGCGCTTCGGCAGGCTGTGCGCAGTGAGCAGCACGGGCGCGGTCGCGCCCTCGCCATCAGGGAGTGCCGCGAGCGTGTCCCGGATGCGGCCCGCGAGTGCCTCCACGAACGCGGGCTGCCGATGCCACGCACCAGCCACGGTGACCTCCGGTGCCGCATCCCCGATCGCGGCCCGAGCCGCGGCCACGTCCCGCGCGTACCCACCCATGAGCAGTGGCGAGTACTGCGGGGAGAGCACGATCCCGACCACGTCACGGATGCCCTCCGCGGCCAGCACACCGAGCGCGGTCGTGATGGACGGCTCGGAGAAGCGCATCGCGGCAAGGACGCGCGCGGACCCGCCGAGCGCCGCCTCCAGCGCGGCCGCCTGGCGCACGGTCAGCGGGATGAGCGGCGAGCCACCGATGACCTGGTAGCGCCGCCGGAACTCCTCGAGCAGCTCCGGCTCCGGGTCGCGGCCGCCCCGCACCGCCCGCAGGTAGCGCGCCACATCGGCGTCATCGACGGGCGAGCCATAGGTCATCAACAGGACGCCGAGCGGTCGTTCGGCCAGGGTCGCCAGGTCAGGCATGGATGGGCTCCTCGAGCGTTCGGCGGCTGCCCGCCGTGATGTCGTGGACGAGCGAGACGAGGTCACGCAGGAATGCAGGGTCGGTCTCGCGGGGGATCGCCTCGCCGGTGTTGAACAGGTGGCCGGACGCGCCATCGATGGCATCGAGCACCTCGCGGGCACCGGCCTCGATCGACGCCCAGCCGGCCAGCAGCCGGGCTGGGTCGAGATTCCCCTGGACGGGCTGCCCCGCGACCAGGCGATGACGCGCGAGCGCGATGGGCTGCCGCGAGTCGATGGCGATGACATCGGCGCCGAGGTCCGCCACGGCATCCAGCAACGGCGCTGAACGCGCCATCGAGTGGATGACCCGGCCACCCGCCCGTTGGACCGCCGCGATGATGCGCTGGCTGTATGGCAGCACCGCAGCGCGATACTCGGTCTCCGTGAGGGTCGCGGCCCACGTGTCGAACAGCGCGATGACGTCCGCACCTGCCAGCACCTGCGCGACCGCGTAATCGATGGTCGCGGTGGTGAGTCGCTCCATGAGCGCGTGCCACGTGGCAGGCGCGCCGAGGATCAGTGCGCGCGCCAGCAGCTGATCACGTGATGGCCCACCCTCGACCAGATACGCGCCGAGCGTGAGCGGCCCGCCCGCGATGCCGATGACCGCAGCACGCCCGGCGAGCTCCCGCCGCACGAGTCCGATCGCCGCGAGCACATGCCCCAGGTCCGTGGCCGGGTCCGGCGTCCGAAGCTCAGCGACGTCCGCATCGGTCCGGATGGTGCGTCCGAGCACCGGCCCGGTCGAGGCCAGCTCGAGCGGCACGCCCATCGCCTGGACCAGCAGCATGATGTCGGCGTACATCACCGCGCCATCGGTGCCGAGGGTCGTGGCCGCACCCGCGCTCACCTCCGCGCACAGCTCGGGTGTCGTGGCGATGTCCAGCACCGAGTACCGCTCGCGGAGCGCGAGATAGCCGGGCAGCTGGCCGCCAGCCTGGCGCATGAACCAGACCGGCGTGGCATCGACCGGCTCGCCCCGACACGCGGCGAGGAACCGCTCCGCGCCGGTCATGGCCGCAGACCTGTCATGGGTGCCCTCGTGGCGCAGGTCCGTCATTAGGCCACCTCGTGGGCAGCTCACGAGGCTACGCCGGATGCCGACCCACGGGCGGTGCGTTCGTGCACCAGGTCCACGAGTCGTCGCAGGTGCTCGGGATCCGTGCCCGGCAGCACCCCATGGCCGAGGTTGAAGATGTGCCCCGGTCGACCTGCCGCCAGGTCGAGCACCCAGTGTGCCTGCTCCGCCACGCCCTCCCATGACCCCAGGAGCACCGATGGGTCGAGGTTGCCCTGCACGGCCCGGTCGGGCACCTGCGCCCAGGCATCGGCGAGCCCGATGTGGTGGTCGACGCCGATGACATCGCCACCCGCGGCCGCCTGGAGCGCGAGCAGCCCTGCGCTCCCGGTGCCGAAGTGGATGGCCGGCACGCCGATCTCCACGATCGCCTCGAAGACCGTTCGGAGATGCGGCGTCACGGCGCGCTCCATGTCGAACGGGGACAGCGTGCCGACCCAGGAGTCGAACAACTGGACCGCCTGGACCCCCGCCGTCACCTGGGCCGACAGGTAGGCCATGGTCATGTCCGCCAGCCGCGCGAGCAGAGCACCGAACAGCGCCGGGTCGCCGCGGAGCATGGCGCGGACCGCGCTCGCATCGCGCGCCGCGCGGCCCTCCACGAGGTACGCGGCAAGCGTGAAGGGAGCGCCCGCGAACCCGATGAGCGGCACCGTCAGCTCGCGCCGCAGCAGCTCGATCGCCTCCAGCAGCGGCGCCACGTGCCCCGGCTCGAACGGCCGCAGCCGCTCGAGATCGTCGCGTGTCCGGATGGGCCGGTCGATGACAGGCCCCACGCCGTCCACGAGCCGCACATCCACACCCATGGCCGCGAGCGGCGTCGTGATGTCCGCGAACAGGATCGCCGCGTCCACGCCGAGGCGCGTCACCGGCTGGAGGGTCACCTCGGCGCACAGCGCGGGATCGGCCACGATCCCCTCGAGCGTGACCCGCTCCCGGATCGCGCGGTACTCCGGCAGCGATCGACCCGCCTGGCGCATGAACCAGACGGGCGTGGTATCGACCGGCAGCCGGGCGCAGGCACGCAGGAACCGGTCCGAGGGCTCCGGGGCCGTGGTCGCGGTCGGGATCGCGACGGCGGTCGGGAGGCTCATGCCCGCAGCGCCACGCGGGCCGCGTCCAGCACCCGGTCGACCTCCGCGTCGCCGTGCGCCATGCCCAGGAACCATGCCTCGAACTGGGACGGCGGCAGGAGCACGCCCTGGTCGCGCATCGAGCGACACAAGCGGGCGTAGCCGTCGCGGTCGCACTCGCGTGCCTCGGCGGCGTCGCGGGGTGGCACCGGCCGCAGGAACAGGGTCAGCAGCGTGCCCACGCGGCTCACCGAGACATCCTTCCGCGACGCGTGCCGGGTCGCTGCCACGAGCCCCTCCGCGAGCCGTGTCGCGTGGCCCTCCAACAGCGTGTACCGGTCGGGTGTCAGCTCGGCCAGCGTGGCGCAGCCAGCCGCCATGACCAGTGGATGACCCGACAGAGTGCCTGCCTGGTAGACCGGGCCATCGGGCGCCACCTGGGCCATCAGGTCGGCCCGTCCACCGTAGGCGCCGATGGGCAACCCGCCACCGATGATCTTGCCCAGCGTCGTGAGGTCGGGCCGGATGCCGAAGCGCTCCTGCGCACCACCCCGGCCCAGCCGGAAGCCCGTGATGACCTCGTCGAACACCAGCAGCGCGCCGTCGTCGGACGTCCGTCGACGCAGGTGCTCCAGCCAGCCTGCGGTCGGTGCGATGACACCGCTGTTGGCGATGACCGGCTCCGCGACGACCGCGGCGATGCGCCCTCGGTGCTCGAGGAACGCCCGGTCGATGGCCGCCGGGTCGTTCCAGGGCAGCACGATGGTGGTCGAGGCGACGGCCGTCGGCACCCCGGCGCTACCCGGGACGCCGAGCGTCGCGATACCCGATCCGGCCGCGGCCAGCAGCGCGTCCGAGTGGCCGTGGTAGGCGCCGTCGAACACGACCACGACGTCACGGCCGGTCGCCGCGCGCGCCACGCGCAGCGCGCTCATGACCGCCTCCGTGCCGGACGAGGTGAAGCGCAGCCGCTCCAGCGAGGGCATGGCCGCCCGGATCGCCTCCCCCAGCTCGATCTCGCGGGGGTGGGTCATGCCCAGCGCGAAGCCGTCGCCTGCCGCGTCGCGCACCGCGGCCACGACCGCGGCATGCGCGTGGCCCACGATCGCGGCGCCCCACGCGCCGACCAGGTCGAGATACCGACGCCCGTCGGCATCGATGACCCAGGGGCCCTCCCCCGCAGCCAGGACGACCGGCTCGGCCCCGATGGCTCGCCACGCACGCACCGGGCTGTTGACACCGCCCGGGAACAGGTCGTTGGCGCGTCTCACCAGATCCGCGGAACGTGACGCCACGGCCGCGTCAGCTGCTGTGATGGTCATGACGCATCGCGGTCCGTCATGACGGCGCGGCGACTCACGCCTGCTCGCGCCCGGCGGCGCCCACGAGCCGACCGATCTCGACCAGCGGTCGCCCGATGCCCAGCAGGATGGGCACATCGCTCACGGTCTCGCGGCGTGACTCGGTCCCCCGCAGATCGCGCACGAGGTCCCCGAAGGCACCCAGGTCGTCCGTCTCGTACGAGACCACGAAATCCTGGTCATCGAGCCCGAACGAGTACGCGAGCGCCTGGCGGACCGTGGGATATCGACGCCCCACCTTCATGTGCTCGTTCATGGCCGCCTGCCGCTCCTCGCGTGGCGAGAGGTACCAGCGGGTCGACTTGGTGAACGGGTACACGATGAGATACCGGTCACGCGTCCCATCGGCCATGCCCTGCTCCTGGGCGGTCGGCTTCGCCACGTACTGGGACGGACCGCTGCGGCCGAGGAACGCGTGGGTCACGCCGAGCCAGCCACCCAGCGGCGAACGCAGCAACTCCGCGGCCGCCTCCTCGATGGCATCCACGTCGGGCGCGCGGCGCCAGAGCAGCAGGTCCATGCCCGGCTGCAGTCCGATGGAGGAGTAGCAGGCGCTGGAGACACCGAGGGCCGCGGCCCGCTCCTCGGCGGTCGCGAAGCCGGCCCAGTCGTCAGCCCGTTCCCTGGCCGTGCGGCGCCGCCACGCCGGATCGATGCCCAGCGCGAGCACGTGCAGATACCAGGGTGCGTCGGTCATGCGTGGGCCCCTCGTGTCGTCCCGGCCTCCTCGGCGAGCCAGGCCGCCAGGTCCGCCGCGGCGTAGGTGATGACGATGTCCGCGCCGGCCCGCACGATCGCGGTGACGCTCTCCGTGAGCACGGCGCGTGCGTCGAGCCAGCCACGCTCCGCGGCTGCATGGACCATCGCGTACTCACCCGAGACGTGGTACGCGGCGACCGGCAGGTCGTGCGCAGCGCGGGTCGCGGCCACGATGTCCAGCTGGGGCAACGCCGGCTTCACGAGCAGGATGTCCGCGCCCTCCGCGACATCGAGCGCGGTCTCCCGGCGTGCCTCACGCCCATTGGCGGGATCCATCTGGTAGCCCTGCCGGTCACCCATCGCAGGAGCGCTGTCGGCCGCTTCCCGGAACGGGCCATAGAACGCCGAGGCGGTCTTGGCGGCGTAGGCCATGATCGCGGTGGTGACGTGACCCGCGGCGTCGAGCGCGGCGCGGATCGCGGCGACCTGGCCGTCCATCATCGCGCTCGGCGCCACGATGTCCGCGCCCGCGATCGCCTGGGATACCGCGGTGCGGGCGATGAGCGCGACCGCGGGGTCGTTGTCCACCGTGCCACTCGGCAGCAGCGGGCCACAGTGGCCGTGGGCGGTGTACTCGCACAGGCACGTGTCCGCGATGAGCACGAGCGGCAGGTCGGCCGCACGGAGCGCCGAGAGCGCGGTCTGGACGATGCCGTCCTCGACCCAGGCGCCGGAGCCCTCGGGATCCTTGGCGGCGGGCAGGCCGAACAGGAGCACGCCGCCGACGCCCAGCCCCGCGAGCCGCTGCGCCTCCACCACCACCTCGTCGACGCTCAGACGTGCCTGGCCTGGCAACGACTCGATGGGCTCCCGGATACCCTCGCCGGGCCGCACGAACAGGGGCGCCACGAGCATCGCCGGGTCGAGCCGCGTCTCGCGCACGAGTCGGCGCAGCGCGGGCGTCGCACGCAGCCGACGCGGACGCTGCACGAGCTGCGAGTGCTGCGAGTGCTGCGATCCGATCATGTGCGCACCGCCACGGTCGCGGCCGCGAGCTCGGCGAGCGCCTCGTCGGTGGGTCGTCGGGCCACGCACACCTCCCGGAAGCCCGCGTCGCGGGCGACGGTCGCGGTGACCGGACCGATACACAGCGCGGGCAGCCGGCGGACGGTATCCGCACCAGGACCCGCCAGCGTCAGCAGGCCGCGCACGGCGGAGCCGCTCGCGAACACCACGGCCATCGGGTCACGTGCCAAGGCGTCGACCAGCCGTGGACGAGCATGACCGGGTGCCTCGACGGTCCGGTACGCGACCACGTCGCGGACCCGTGCGCCGCGGGCTCGCAGCCCGTCCGCCAGGGTGGCGTCTGCGAGATCGCCGCGCAGCGTCAGCACCGGGTCACCCACCACGATGGGCAGCTGCTCGGCGATGGCGGCACCGTCCGCGCGATCGGGCGCCCAGATGGCGTCCAGCCCGAGCCGCAGCAGGGGCGCCGCACTCGCCTGCCCCACGACCGCCCAGCGCAGATCGCGTCTCCCCGACCGGATGGCAGCCTCGCCCGCGATGCGGGCGCCGGTCGGGCTGGTGACGACGACCCAGCCACCGGCCGGGTGATCCGTCAGGGTCTCGAGGATCCGGGAGGGGTCGAGGGGCACCGTCGCGATGGCCGCCACGGGCGCTGCCCCGACCCCCAGCTCGGCGAGGGCGCGCAGGAGTGGCAGCCGCTGGTCGATGGGGCGCGTCACCAGGACCACCGGCGCGTCGGGGTCCACCAGCTCGCCCACGAGACGCTCCGCGAGCAGCCGGAGCCCTTCCGGGTCGCCCGCTCCGTCGCCCCGGGCGACACGTCCGACGCCATCCGCGATGCCCGCCACGACCCGCACGTGCCCATCCGCCATGGCCGCATGCGCCCCGATGGGAGCCCGACACCCGCCGCCGCACAGCTGGAGGAACGCACGCTCCGCGTCCACCGCCGCACGTGTCGGCGCATGGTCGAGCAGCGCCACGGCCGCACCGGCACGCTCATCCCCCGCACGCACCTGGACCGCGATGGCGCCCTGGCCGGGTGCCGGTGGCACGAGGTCCGTGGCGAGCCGCTGGGTGATCCGGTCGCCGCGGCCCAGCCGGACGAGGCCCGCGACCGCGAGCAGCAGCGCATCGACCTCGCCCGCATCCAGCCGACGCAGCCGGGTGTCGACGTTGCCGTGGATGGGTCGCACCACGAGGTCGGGTCGCAGGTCCCGGCAGAACGCCCCGCGACGCGGGCTGTCCGTGCCCACGATGGCACCGCGTGGCAGGTCCATGAGGCTCGCCACGTCCGTGGTCCCGGCACGCACCACCAACGCATCACGAGGGTCGGCGCGCTCCAGGTACGCGGCGATGACGAGGTCCGGCCGGCCGTCGAGCGGTACGTCCTTGGCGGAGTGGACGGCGATGTCGGCACGGCCGTCGCGGAGTGCCTCCTCGATGGCGGTCACGAACGCGCCCTCGCCCCACGCGGTGTCGGGCAGACGCCGATCCCCGGCCGTCTCCACGATCACCAGGTCCGTGGCACGCCCGGCCGCACGAAGCGCGTCACGCACGCCGGTCGCCTGGACGAGCGCCAACGCGCTGCCACGGGTCGCGATGCGCAGCGCGGCCACGGCACCTGCGCCCGCCGACGTGCCCCCCTCGTCGCCCCGGGGATGCGCCAGACCGCTCCTGCGCCCATCGCTCATGCGCTGGTCGCCACACGCTCGGCGAGACGCGCGGCCATCCGTTCGATCTCTGCCCGCTGGTCGGCGGACAGGTCCGGCAGACGACGCCAGAGCGCCTCGAGCTCGCGGTCCCGGAGCCCGCTGACGCTCGACACCCGGGCAGCCGGGGTGTCCATGGTCGCGACCCCCTGACGCCAGGCGCGGTGGGCGGCGAGACCGATCTCGACCTGGTGCTCCAGCCGATGGTGCAGGCGTGCCCCGCCCGCGTGCTCGGGCCAGGTGTCCGAGGGTGCGTCCGCGAGCCCATCGATGCCCAGATATCGATCACCCAGCCGGGCTCGGATCCCCGCGTCAAGAGCCATCGGGGCCGACAGGTCGACGACCCAGGCGTCATCGTCGATGAGCCGCTCGGCCTCGCCCACGGGTGGTGTCCATGGGCCGGCGAGCGCGACGGCGACACCCATGCTGCCGGGTGCCATCGGTCCGTCGCGACCCTCCACGACCACCTCGGCGCCGCGCGCGACGGCCGCCGTCGCGAGCAGCCGACCCATCGGTCCGCGGCCGACCACCGTGATCCGCTCGTCCTGCCATGACCCCGGGCGGATGGCATCGAAGGCGACGTCGGCCATGCTCCGGCGACGCGCCGGCAGCCAGCTGCGCGCGATCCGCCCCTGGCGCAGCGCCTGGTCCATGAGTCGACCGAGCTCGACCGGCAGGGCTCCCCGCAGGCGGGCATCGCGCACCGCGTGACGCAGCTGGTGGAGCACCTGGTCCTCACCCAGGACCACGGACTCGAGCCCCATCGCAAGCCGCAGGATGTGCCGCACGGCCGCATCCCCGACCAGCACCCGACCCGCGGCCACCGACGCATGCACCGCCAAGACGACCGACTCGCTCGCGAGCACCTCGAACCGATGGCACGTCCCGACCACGACGCTCCCGGTGGGCGGGGCCCCCATGACGCGCGCCGCCCCGGCCCGCTGCTCGGCGGTCGTCTCCGGTGCCGCGAGCACGAGGGCGGCGACGTCCCCGGTCACGCCTCCACGACCGCGTCGATGGGCCGGGCACGCCGGGCACGCCGCGCCTGCCCGACCTGCTGCACGCTGGCGGCGCTCATGACCGCCGCCAGCAGCCGGTCCATGACCCGCTCGGCCGCCGCCATCAGCTCGGTGGTCGCCGCCGTGTCGAAGCCACGCTCGACCGCGACCCGTGACAGCTGCCCCAGGAACGGTCGCCGGAACTCCAGGAAGCCCTCCACGGCGCCGCTCATGGAGACGCCGTGGCCAGACACGAGCCGCCCGTACCCAGCGGCGAGCGCGGTCATCTCGGCGAGATGGCGGTCCGCGGTCACACCGTCCGCGGCGTCGAGGTACGCGAGCAGGTCCGTCACCAGCTTGCGACCCTGCGTCCGGAAGGCATCCCGCTGTGCGTCGTCGAGGGTCATGAGCCACGGCAACGCCCCATGGTGGGCCGAGGCGTCCGCACGATATGCCCGGACCAGCCGTCCGCTGGTCATGCCCGCACGCAGCAGCGACGGGCGGACCGGGATCCGCTCGGCGACCATCCGCTCGAGACTGGAGCGGCGATACCGACGATGGCCACCAGGGGTCGTGAAGGTGTCCACCTGGCCGGCGTCGCTCCAGCGTCGCAGCGTCTGGGGAGCCACCCCCAGGAGCCGTGAGGCGTCGCCCAGCGCCAGCCAGTCGCCGGCGTGCGTGTCGGTCGTCACGAACCTACCCGAATCTCACCATATCTCCCGAAGTATGCCATGAGGGCATGCGTCGGCGCGCAGCGGCCGCGTCGGATCGTGAGACGCCTGCGACACCGATGCCCGCTCCCTCGATGCGCCTGTGGGCACGTGCGAGCGACGCTGCGGGTCATGTGGTCGGGCAGGTCCGCCACGCAACGGGAGGTCATCCGTGAGCATCATCGCCTGGATCGTCCTGGGGGCGATCGCCGGCTATCTGGCCGGCTTCCTGGTCCGAGGTGACGAAGGCCTCGGCGTCATCGGCCACATCGTCCTGGGCATCGTCGGAGCTGCCGTGGGCGGCTTCCTCGCCAGCCTGCTGCTGGGCTTCGACCCGGTGGATTCACCGTTCGATGTCGCGTCGATCGTGGTGGCGGTCGTGGGCGCCGTCCTGACCGTCGTCGTGGTGGGCATGTTCACGAGCGGCAGCCGCCGCGGCTCGGGCGCCATCTGACCCACCGTCGGGCGTCACCCGGTCCCGACATCCTCGCCCCCACCAGCGTCCCGGCGGTCACCGCCGGGGCGTCCGCGCTGGGCGCGTCCGCGCTGGGCGCGTCCAGGCCCCGCGCGCTGAGGCTCGTCGTGGTCAGGCCTCGACGGCGACCTCGGCCGGCAGACGCAGCATCGTCCTGCCGCGGGAGGCCACCACGGGCAACCGGCGACGGACGCCCTGACGGGTACGACCTGGGCGCGCGGTCTCCGCCGATCCGCGGACGGCCATGTCCTCGGCACGCAGCTCCGCGTCACCCAGGATGAGCACCGTCGGCCGGTCACGGAGGGGATCGTGGTGCCACAACAGCCACCCGCCGTGGCCGCGATGCTCGACGAGGGTCACGTCCGTGAGCCCACGGGCATCGATGATGTGACCCGCCAGCGCCAGTGACCACTCGTGGACACCGGTCGTCGGCGCCAGACCACGCCGGTCACGTGCGGATCCGAGGATCCTCGACCCCTGGCCCATGCGCGACGCGTCGGCGTGGCCGAGCACCTGCTCCATGGTCGTCCAGCGTCCCTCGATGCGATCGACGAGGTCCGCGGCCACCTGGGCACGCACATGGAACCCCTCGGTCGTCTGACGGATGGTCACGTCACGCGCCAGTCGCGCGTCGAGCGCGGCGCCCAGGGATCGGAGCATGTCCTGCATCCCCTCCGATCGGGGAGCGATGGCTCGGTGCATGGGTGGCTCCGTGTGTGGGGTTCGGATGGCTGCGGAGTGTCGGGGTGTGGAGCGGTGTGGTCGATGGGCGGATGGTCCGGGGGGCATCCGCCATCGGTCCCGGTCGCACGCGTCGGTCCGGGCAGCCCGGGTCAGCCCGGGTCAGCCCGGGTCAGCCCGGGTCAGCCTGCTGTCGTCCCCGGCACGACGAGCGGAGCGCGTCAGGGCCCGCAGCGCGGCCCAGCCGGCCACGCTCGCCACGATGGTCGCCGCGAGGATGCCCAGCTTGGCGTCCCGCAGCCCGACCGGCCCCAGGTGGGCGAGCTCGGCGATGAACAGCGACATCGTGAAGCCGATGCCCGCGAGCACCCCCAGTGCGAGCATGTGCCTCCAGCCAGCCCCGGCGGGCAGCGACGCGCCACCGAGACCCACCGCGACGGCCGTCGCCGCCAGGATGCCCACCGGCTTGCCGATGAGCAGCCCGAGCACGACCCCCAGCGTGATCGGCTCGGCGAGGGCATCCAGCCCGCCCTCCAGACGGACGCCCGCGTTGGCGAGCGCGAACAGGGGCACCACCACGAGCGCCGACCAGGGATGCAGCAGCTCCTCGAGACGGACCAGGGGCGACCCCTCACCGCCCGGCGCGGCCGGTCGTCCGGACACCGCGATGGGCACGGTCGCGGCGAGCACGACCCCCGCGATGGTCGCGTGGACACCCGATGCCAGCACACCCAGCCAGAGCGCGACGCCCAGCACGCCATACACGGCGAGGCTGGTGACACCGCGCCGGTTGGCGATGACCAGGAGGACGACGCACCCGACGACCTCGGCCATGGCCAGCAGCTCGAGCGAGCGGGTGTAGAACAGCGCGATGACGACCACCGCGATGAGGTCGTCCACGATCGCGAGGGTGGCCAGGAACACCCGGAGAGCCGGCGGCAGCCCCCGTCCCACGAGCGCGAGGACACCCAGCGCGAAGGCGATGTCCGTGGCCATGGGCACGCCCCAGCCGTGCGCGCCGGGCCCGCCCGCGTTGAGCGCAAGGAAGATGATGGCGGGCACGATGGCACCACCTGCGGCGGCCAGCATGGGCACCAGCGCGGTGCGCGGCTCCCGCAGCTCACCCACCACCAGCTCCCGCTTGATCTCGAGACCCACGACGAGGAAGAACAGGACCATGAGCCCGTCGTTCACCCAGTGGCCGAGCGACATGCCCAGCCAGCGGTCGCCGACGGTCACGCCCAGGGGTGCCTGCCACAGCTCCTCCCACGCGCCACCCCACGGGGAGTTGGCGAGGATCAGCGCGGCGATCGCCGCCCCGACCAGGAGCAGGCCGCTGCCCGCCTCGGTCTGCAGGAACGCGCGCAGCGGATCGAGGCGCGAGCGGTGGGCCACGCACCAAGCCTACCCGATCGGGTGCGGGCGGTCCCTGTGACACACCGGGCCGTCACGCGTCTTCGGTTCGGATGACGCTGCCCACGCCCCTCGCTCGTCTGCTCGCCCGGCTGCCACCGGGTGCGCTGCTGCTGTCCGTGCTCACCTTCGGCAGCTACCTGATGGGTCTCGCCCGCGACCGCGTGTTCGCCCGGACGTTCGGCGCCGGCAGCGACCTCGATGTCTACAACGCGGCGCTCGTGCTGCCCGAGCTGGTCCTGGACGTGCTGGTGCTCGCCGGGCTCACGGCAGCGTTCGTGCCCGTGTTCCTGCGCACGGAGCAGGATGATCCGGCGGCGGGCGCCGACTTCGCGCGGACCGTGCTCAGCACGGCGTCCGTGGTGATGGCGGTCGCGGTGGTGATCCTGGCCATCGTGGCACCCCTCACCGTCGACATCGTGGCGCCCGGCTTCGATGCCCAGCAGCGGGAGCTGTACACCTCCCTGTTCCGCCAGATGTGCCTCTCGGCGCTCGTGTTCGCCGTGTCGTTCGCCCTCGGCGAGCTGCTGGTGGCCCGTCAGCGGTTCCTCGCCTATGGCGTGGCGCCCCTGCTGTACAACCTGGGGATCGTGCTCGGGGCGCTGCTGCTGGGCCCCAGCCTGGGCATCGAGGGCGTGGCCATCGGGACGCTCGTGGGCGCCATGCTCCACCTGGGCATCCGGCTCGTCGCCAGCCGGCGCATCTCGCCCCGGCCGGGGATCGCGTTCGCGGTCCGCACGGTCGAGTTCCGGGAGTACCTCCGGCTGTCCGTGCCGCGTGCCATCGCGCAGCCCATCGAGGCGGTCACGTTCCTGTACTTCACGCGTGTCGCATCGAGCATGGCCGAGGGATCGGTGAGCGCGGTCAGCTTCGCGCGCAACTTCCAGAGCGTGCCGGTGAGCCTCATCGGCATCGCCTTCTCGGTCGCGGCGTTCCCCGTCCTGTCGCGGATCGCGGCGAGCGGCGACCGGTCGCGGTTCGCACGCGTGGTGCGTGACGATGTGCTCATCATCGGCCTGCTGAGCGCGGCCGCCGGGCTGGCGCTCGCGGTCGTCGCGGAGCTGGCCATCCGCCTGCTGCTGGGTGGCGGCGCCTTCGACGACGAGGACGTGGCCATGACAGCGGGTCTCCTGGTCGTGTTCGCCGTGTCCGTGCCGCTGGAGAGCCTGGTGCATGTGCTCGCGCGCTCGGTGTACGCGACCCGCCAGACCCTCCTGCCGGTGATCGCCTCGGTGGCCGGCCTGGCGACCATCGTGCTCGTGGTGGTCACGACCCAGGAGCGACTGGGGCTGGTGGCCATCCCGACCGCGTTCGGCGCGGGGATGGCCGTGCGCGTGGTCATCCTGGTCCTCGCGCTCCGGTGGCGCATCCGCCACCTGCCCGAGGTGGCCGCCACGCGCTGAGCCTCGCCCGATGAGCCTCCGGCCCGGCTGTCGACCCTGGCTCTCGGCCTCGGGCCCCGGCCCCGGCTCTCGGCCCTGGCCCCCTGCCCACGCTCCGTGCGCGGCCTCTTCAGCCGCGAGCGACGTTCCCCCGCTGGTCCCGCAGCGGGATGGTGGGCACGACCACGATGTAGGTGCCATCGCGGTCGGCATACCGGCCCTCCGGTCGGTCCCACTGGAGGACGTTGCGCTTGATCTCGTCGAGGTCCTGGAGCGTGCCCGGCGGGTCCGAGGCCCCCCAGATGGTCGATACCCGCGGGTACCACGGGTCGAACACCTCGATGCCCGTGATCCGCGCATCGGCGAACACGGTCGGGTCGCCATCGGCGCGGAAGCCGGTCATGATCCAGGTGTGGGCACCACGCCAGGCGACGACGATGGCGGGTGCGCCGGTCCGTGTCATCGCCACCGCCGCCTCGCGGAGCGCCTGGTTGCGGTTCTGGTAGGCGCGCACCTCGTAGCCCTTGACCCCGTACGCGGCAAGCGCCTCGGCCATCGCTGACGGTCCCCATCCGCCAGCCTTGGCGTCGGCACGCGTCTCCCACTCGTCCAGACGGCCGTGCAGCCGTCGCTGGAAGGCGTCGGTGGTGGGTGCCTGGCGATGCATCGCGAGGACCATCTGGAGGCCGGCCGGAGCACACATCGTGTTGTCCACCTGGGACACGAAGGTGGTCTTGGGGTTCGCCGCGTCGAGGGTCATGCGGACGGGGCGCCGGACCGGCGACCTGGTCGGCCTGGGTGTCGGGGTCGGGCCGTCCGTCGCGGCGGGACCGGACGTGATGGCTCCCGCGGTCGACCCCGGCGTGGCGGTCGGTGAGGGATCGGGCTCGAGCGTCAGCACCACCTCGTCGCTCGGGTCGGCGGCGGCGACATCGCCGTCATCCGGCTGCTCACCCGGCGGCGGCGTCACCTGGATCGTGGGCACGCCCGAACGATCGGCCGGTGGATGGAGGGCGAGGTCGATGCGGTCCCAGACATGCTCGGCCCGCTCACGGACACCCAGCACGTTCGCCCAGCCGCCCACCGCCACCACCGCGACGACGAGGGTCAGCAGCAGCCACGGCCAGCGCGCACGGCGACGGCGCGGGGGCGTCGGTCTCCCGACCGGCGTCGTGGGCCCCACACCGGGCGCCGGTCCCCACGGCTCGGGCGCGCCATACCCGGTCGGGGCCCATGCCCCGGTGGGTGGCGCCCAGGCATCGGGCGGCGGCTCCCAGGGTGAGCCATCCGGGGCACCCGGCCACGGCGCCCCGGGGCCAGGCTGGCCCTGGCCGGGTGGCAGCGGGCCCTGGCCGGGTGGCAGCGGCGCCTGGCCGGGTGGCAGCGGGCCCTGGCCGGGTGGCAGCGGCGCTTGGCCGGGTGGCAGCGGGCCCTGGAGCAGCCAGTCCTGCGGCGGTGGCGGCCAGACATCCGGCGGCCCGCCGGCGGGCCGGGCCGGGTGGGGCGGAAGGGACGATGGTGACATGGGGCCTCCGGATCGCGTGTGGATCATGCCACTCGCCGACCCGATCGGCCGGCGGCATCATGACCCTCGCCCCTCCCGACGCGCTGGCCGCCGATGTGTCACACCCACGTCGGTCGACCGGGACGTCACGGGCGGCGGCCGGGCCGAGGCCGGCCCACACGCCACCGTGGCGTGTGGGCCGGCGGGTCGTGATGCGCGGTGGGCGACCGTCGACGTGCGGCGGCGGCCCATCCGTCAGCGCACGGTGACGCGCGTCGCGTCGATACCGCCGTCGGCGCGGGAGTCACCGGTGACATCCACCGCGGTACCGACGGTGAGATCCGCGAGCGTCGGATCGGAGTCGCCGCGGATCGACCAGGTGGTCGACGACGAGACGTACACCGTGGTCGTGCCGCCGTCGGCGCCGGTCAGCGTGAAGCTGTCCGTGCCCACGGTCGCCACCGTGCCCGACACCCGCATCGGCTGGAGCGCGATACCCGTGACCGTGTAGCTGCCATCGGCGTTGCGGGTCTGGGCGATGCGCACCTCGTCACCGACCGCGATATCGGCGAGCGTGATGGCAGCATCGCCCGCGGTCAGCACCACACCCGTGGTGTCGATCGTCCGGGTCCAGCCGTCGGACGTCTGGAGCGTCAGGCTCGTGCCGTCGACGGCAGTGACGCTGACGGAGCCACGGCTGGCCGCCATCGCCGAGCCACCCGGCCCGGTGCTCCGGCCGCCACCCGATGATGGGCCACCCATGCCGGGACCACCGACGCGTGCATCGGTGCCGCCCCTGCCACCCTGCACGCGTCCGGGTCGCTGGCGCTGCCCGTTCGGGGCGCCACCACCGGGGCTGGTGGCCGTCTCCTGGTCGGTACCGGTGTCACCGGGGAGGGTGGGGACCGCAGGGCTGGTGCCTGCGTCCTGGGCCGCGGCGGCGCCGCCCACGAGGATGGTCGCCGCCAACGCGGCCGTGGTGGCGGCGGCTCGGAAGGTACGGCGCGATCGCCAGGTCTGGTCGTCCATGGGTCTGGTTCCCTTGTCGGTGGCCGGTCGGGGATCGCCGGCGTCGAGACCCATCCCAGCGCCACCGGCTGAGCATCGCCTGAGAGGCGCCGACGGGTCTCAGCCGACCCTCATCAGCAGGCAGCGTGGCGCAGCGTGCGGGAGCCGTCCGAGGACACTCTCAGGAAGCTTTCAGAGAGTCGTGCTCTGATACATGACACTGGGCCCACGGCGCCCATCTCACGGAGGTCCCCATGGATCCGAACACACCCATCCGACGCCTCGGCCGACGTGTCGCGCCCTTCGGCGCCGCCTGTGCGGCGGTCCTCCTCATCGCCGGCGCGGGCCTGGCCCAGTCCCCGGCAGTCCCCGACGCGTCGCCGTCGCCCTCGGCGGGAGCCACCACCGGTTGCGACCTCCGGTCCCAGGTCACGCTGCGAGGCGTCGAACGGCGGGTCCAGCGCCGGGTCGAGCGCTGGTCGGCGCGCGGCTGGCCGGGCCAGCGCGGCGGATCCGAGCGGCGCGGTGATCGGCGCATCCCGGTCCTCGGCAACCAGGGCAGCACCGTCATCGTGCGAACACCCACCGTCACGGCCATCTCCGGCAGCGTCGTGACGCTCACGACACCCGACGGCTGGACCCGCGACATCGACACGACCGCCGTGCCCATCACCCGTGATGGCACGACCATCACCCTCGCAGACCTCGCGGTCGGCGACCGCGTCCGCGTCACCCAGGAGCGGGCCGAGGACGGGACCTGGACGGTGACAGGCCTGCAGGTCGCCCTGGATGCCGCCAGCGGCATCATCGCGACCACCGCACCGGATGGGTTCACGATCACCCAGACGGACGGCACCGCACAGGTGGTGCGAGTGAGCGACGCCACGACGTGGTGCACCCTCCGTGGCGCCGGCGGCAGCCTCGAGACGCTCGTGGTC
>CAZYTQ010000008.1:18471-48837 GCA_964650135.1 uncultured Anaerolineaceae bacterium
AGAACAAGTTCATCTTCCGCGTGAATCACCAGGAGTATCGAGGCCTCCGCGACCGGCTGCAGCTGCCACCTGCGCACGCCGACCTCGCAAGGCAGTTGCGGAAGGGCGAGTTCCTCGCCTACGTCGGTCAGTACTCGTATCTCGTCGACTGCTTCGCGACCAGCACTGACTGGGAACGAGACCTCTTCCAAACGGACGGCGCCATCGATGCCGCCCGGGTGACCACATCCGGTCGTCGCAGCATCCGGCCCACGGTCCCCACACCCGGCGTCAGCCCCGACGGCAGCGAGCCGCCCGCGGCGTGATGCCGCTCGGGCGTCGTCGCGACACCCGACCATGCATCCCATCGCAGCCCACGGCCGGACGGTCCCGATGACCGGCCGGCCGTTCCGGTGGCTGGTGGCCGGTCAGCCGATCGTGGGTCGGTCGTCCCTGCGGGGCACCAGGAACGCCGCGAACAGCGTCGCCACCAGACACGCCGCGACCCCGATCCAGATGGCCGCCTCGATGGAGGTCGCCGCCACCGCACCCGCGATGGCCGCCCCGATGGGATAGCCCAGGAAGTTGAAGGCCATCGAGACCGCGAACGCGCGACCGAGGATCGCCGGGTCGGTCCGTCGCTGGCGCATCGTGAACAGGCCGATGTCCATCGGGCCGTTGAGGAGGCCCGTGATGACGAGGCTGCCGGCGAGCGCGAGATAGCCCATGGTGGCGTCCTCGGGCTGGCTCGCGACGAGCAGCAGCAGCATCGCCGGGCCCATGAACAGCATCGGCGCCGTGAGCAGCCGCCACTCCCGGTGCCGCGAGTCGATGCGTCCGGAGACGATGACGGCGACCACCCCCGCGATACCCGACAGCGCGAACACGAGACCCACCATCGCCTCCGAGCCACCCAGACGCCCGAGCACGATGAGCGGCACCACGATGGTCGTCACACCACCCGCCACGTTGAGCGTCGAGATGGAGAAGCCGAGGCCCCGCAGCGAGCGGTTCGCCCAGGTGTATCGGATCCCTTCCCAGGCATCGGTGAGCAGCCGGCCGCTCGCGTTGGGCGTGCCGCTGGGCTCGCGCACACCCACCAGGACCAGCGCCGCGATGAGATACGGGATGCCGATGGTCATCACCGCCAGACGCGGCCCGAGCACCGCCACGAGCACGGCCGCGAGCGGTGGCCCGATGATGGTCGCCACCACGTAGCCGCTGGAGTCGAGGGCGTTCACCCGCTCCCACAGGTGACGCGGCGCCATCAGCGGGAACAGGCTGCGCAAGCCGGTCTGGGACAGCGGCCCGGTGATCGAGGCCACCGCGGCGATGACCACCAGCAGGGGTGCCGTGAGCATGCCCGCGACGGCCAGACCACCCACCAGCAGCATCGTCGCCATGGCCACCAGATAGTCGAGCCCGATGAGCCGGATCCGGCCATGGCGATCGAGGAGGGCCCCCGCGATGGGGCTCAGCAGGATGCCCGGCACGAGGCTCGCGAACGTGACGATGCCCGCGATGGCGGGGGAGTCGTACTCCGCGAGCGAGAACAGCACGATCGCCACGCCGACCATCGCCTGGGCGACCCTGGCCAGCTGCATCGACAGCACGACCCGGGCGAGGCCCGGGATGGCGAGCAGGGCACGATAGGACCCGGACCCCGAAGCGGACACGCCGGGGGACACGGTCAGGCGCGGTTCCGTGAGCGCGACGAGGCAGAGACGGCCGCCCCGACCGAGGCCGCCGGGGTGACGGTGCCCCGCCGGCCGCGGACGGCCGGCTCGGGCGGCGGCGCGGTCGTGCCGCGCACGATGAGCGTGGTGGGCAGGACCATGCGCATGGCCGGCTCCGACGGGTCACGCACCAGCTCCGCCAGCCGTCGGACGCCGGCCCGGCCCATGTCCCGCAGCGGCTGGATGATGGTCGTCAGCGGCGGACCCACATACGAGGCCTCCGGGATGTCGTCGAAGCCGACCACGGACAGGTCCTCGGGCACGCGCATGCCCAGGTCGCGGGCCGCGCGGATGACACCGAACGCGGCGAGGTCACTCGATGCGAACACGGCCGTCGGGGGCTCGGGCAGGCGCATCAGGCCGAGCGTCGCGAGGTGTGCGCGTGGCTCGAGGAAGTCACCCTGGGTGATGAGCGTCTCGTCCACGGGCAGCCCCGCGGTCGCCAGCGCGTCCCGATAGCCCAGCACCCGTTGGTGGCTGGAGCCGGCCACGGGAGAGCCGGTGATGATGGCGATGCGTCGATGGCCCAGCTCCGCGAGATGCGTCACCGCCTGCCGCGCCCCGTCCCGGTTGGCGGCGGCGACGACGTCACAGCCGGGGGCCTCCTCGTCGTGGTCGATGAGCACGAACGGGAACCGCTCGGCGCGCAGCCGACCGACATAGTCGGGCATCGCCCGGGGCAGGATGATGAGCAGGCCGTCGACCATGCCGTGCGACAGGCGCGCCACGTACTGCGCCTCCTTCTCGCGCCGGTCATGGGTGGTGCACAGCAGCAGGTCGAAGCCCACATGCGCCGCCTGCTCATCGACACCCCGGATGATGGACGTGAAGAAGCTGCTCTCCAGCTCCAGGGCGAGCAACCCGATGGCGTCCGTGCGGCCACTGGCGAGGGCGCGTGCCGAGACGTGCGCGGTGTAGCCCAGGCGGGCCATCGCCGTGCGGACCCTCTGCCGGGTGTCCTCGTGCACATGCTCGTGGCCGTTGAGCACCCGCGACACGGTGGAGTACGAGACCCCCGCGGCGTCGGCCACGTCGAAGATCGTGGGTCGCCCTCTCGAGGGTGCCCGGGTCCCGCGCCCACCCGCAGCCGTCACGCGTCGATCTCCCTCCATCGCGGGGCAGGATATCGCGGAACGTTGCGGTCAGGGCTTGCAAGCGCTTACAGACCGTGCTATCAATCCGCAACCGGACCGCGACCGAGTCACGCACGACACGGCCGCCCGAAGGTCCAGCAGCGCTTGCGGTCCGAGTCGGACCGAGGAGGAGGAACCGTGCGGAGAAACCGCCTGTTCGGCGTGGCGATGAGCAGCGTGCTCGCCACAGCGGCGTTCGGGGCTGCCCCGGCCGTGGCACAGGACCCCGTCACCCTCGACCTGTGGAACTTCGGTGCCATGGGCCTGGAGGAGCTGATCAGCCAGTACGAGGCCGAGCACGACGTCAAGGTCAACATCGTCCAGCGGGGCTATGACGAGCACCACGAGGCACTCCTGACCGCACTGATGGCGGGCGAGGTGCCCGATATCGCCGCCGTCGAGGTGGGCTACAACTCGCTGTTCAAGGCGACACCCCAGGTGTTCACGGACCTGCGGCAGTTCGACGCGGCGACCCTGGAGCCCGAGTTCCTCGATTGGCGCTGGGCGCAGGGCGTCGCGACGGACGGCACCATCATCGGCATCCCCACGGATGTCGGTGGCATCGCGATGTGCTATCGCACCGACCTGTTCGAGCAGGCTGGCCTGCCCACCGATCCTGACGAAGTGAGCGCCCTCTGGCCCGACTGGGACGCCTTCATCGAGACCGGCAAGACGTTCGCGGCGGCGAACACCGGCAAGAAGTTCATCGACTCCGCGGGCGGCAGCGTGTACAACCTGGTCAAGAACCAGGGCACCGAGAAGTACTACGCGCCGAACGATCCGAACACGCTGATCTACGAGACCAACCCCCAGAACCTCAAGGCCTGGAGCACCGCGGTCGCGGCGATCGAGGCGGGCCTCTCGGCGAACATCTCCCAGTTCAGCCCCGAGTGGAACGCGGGCATGGCCAACGGGGACTTCGCCGTCCTGGGATGCCCCGCCTGGATGATGAACTACATCCAGGGCCAGGCACCCGATACCGCCGGCAAGTGGAACATCGCGTCCGCGCCGGAGAAGGGCGGCAACTGGGGCGGCACCCAGCTGACCGTGCCGGCCGCCTCGGACAACGCGCAGGCGGCGTATGACCTGATCTCATGGCTGCTGACGCCCGAGCATCAGCTCGACGTGTTCAAGCTGCACGGCAACTTCCCGTCCACGCCGGCGCTCTATGACACGCCGGAGATCCAGGACTTCACCAGCGAGTTCTTCTCGGGCGCGCCGGTGGGCAAGATCTTCGCCGAGTCGGCGAAGGCGCTGCACCCGGTCTACGAGGGCCCGCGAGAGCGCGCCATCGACCGAGAGTTCGGCAATGGCCTCGGTCGCATCGAGGCCGGTCTGGAGACCGCGGACGAGGCGTGGACATCCACCCTCGCCAACGTCCAGCTCGCGCTCCAGGACTAGGCTCCTCCGCCGAGGATATCGAGCGCCGGGTGATGCCACGCGTCACCCGGCGCTCCCCCCACCCAGGCGAGGGCTGACACATGGCGACGACCAGCACGCCAGGCGGTGCCGGACCCCGGACGAGCCTGTGGGGACGGCTGGACGAACGGCTCGGCGGCTACGCGTACATCGCGCCGTTCTTCATCGTGTTCGGCCTGTTCGGCCTCATCCCCATCCTGTTCACGGCGTGGGTCTCGCTCCACCAGTGGGGCGCCCTCTCGGACCCGACGTTCGTCAGCTTCGACAACTACACACGGCTCCTGGCCGATCCCCGCTTCTGGAACGCCGCGTTCAACACGCTGTCCATCTGGATCATCTCCACGGTCCCGCAGCTCATCCTCGCCCTGTTCCTGGCGCACGTGCTCAACGAGACGCTGTTGCGCGGCAAGGGCATCTTCCGGATGGCCATGCTGGTGCCCAACATCACCTCGGTGCTCGCCGTGGGCATCGTGTTCTCGTCCATCTTCGGCCGCGACTACGGGCTGATGAACTTCCTGCTGGAGTCGCTGGGCATCGGCCGTGTCGACTGGCAGGCCAGCCAGCCAAGCTCGCACGTGGCCATCTCGACCATGGTCATGTGGCGCTGGACGGGCTACAACACGCTCATCCTGCTGGCCGCGATGCAGGCCATCCCGCGCGACCTGTACGAGGTCGCTGCGATGGATGGTGCGGGTCGACTGCGCCAGTTCTTCACGGTCACCGTGCCCCAGCTGCGCAACACCATCATCTTCGTGACCATCGTGTCCACCATCGGCGGGATGCAGATCTTCACGGAGCCCCTGGTCTTCGGCGGCACGCAGCAGGCCATCACCGGCGGCGCGGCCCGGCAGTACCAGACGCTGGCCCTGTTCCTGTATGAACAGGGGTTCCGAAACTTCCAGTTCGGCTATGCATCGACCATCGCGTGGGTGCTGTTCATCGTCATCCTCGGGTTCTCGGTGGTCAACCTGCTGCTGACCCGTCGGATCGCGCGCGACTAGGAGGGCGGATGTCATGACACGGACCGCACCCCCCGTCGCGGGGAAGGCCCGCACCAGGCGACGCTTCGGCGGATATCACGCAGGGCCAGGCATCGGCACCTATGTCGTGCTGGCCATCGCCCTGCTGCTCTCGATCTTCCCCTTCTACTGGATGTTCGTGGTCGCCTCCAACGGGACGGACGCCATCAATCGCATCCCACCCGAGATCATGCCGGGCCCCAACTTCCTGGACAACGTCAGCAAGGTGTTCGAGCGGGTCGCGATGGATCGGGCGATGCTCAACTCCGCCATCGTGGCCACCGTCGTGGCGAGCTTCCAGACCTTCCTCGCGGCGCTCGCGGGCTTCGCCTTCGCGAAGCTCCGGTTCCGCGGCCGGAACGTGTTGTTCGTGTTCGTGGTGGCCACCATGATGGTGCCGCTCCAGCTGGGCGTCGTGCCGCTGTTCATGATCACCAAGGAGCTGGGGCTCGTGAACAACCTGCTGGCGGTGATCCTGCCCGGCCTGGTCGGCGCCTTCGGGGTGTTCTGGATGCGTCAACACATCTCCGGGGCGGTCCCTGACGAGGTCATCCAGGCGGCACGCGTGGACGGGGCATCCTCGTTCCGGACCTTCCGAAGCGTGGTCTTCCCGATGGTCCGGCCGGCCGCGGCGATCCTGTGGCTGTTGACGTTCCTGGGCGCCTGGAACGACTTCTTCTGGCCGCTCATCGTGCTGGGCAAGCCGGAGAGCTTCACGGCGCAGGTCGCGCTGCGCCAGATCCAGAACACGGCGTATGTGACGGACTTCGGCGTGGACATGGCAGGGACCGTCATCGTGACCCTGCCGCTGCTGATCCTGGCCCTCGTGGTCGGACGACAGCTCATCAAGGGCATCATGGAAGGGGCGGTCAAAGGATGACGGCTCAGCGCGACGGCAGCTTTCCCGAGGGGTTCCTGTGGGGAGCGGCGACGTCCTCGTACCAGATCGAGGGGGCGATCGATGTGGACGGTCGCGGGCCATCCATCTGGGACACCTTCTCGGCGACCCCCGGCGCGGTCGTGGACGGGGATACGGGCGCAGTGGCCGCGGATCACTACCACCGCTACCCCGAGGACGTCGCGCTGATGGCGCGCCTGGGCGTCCGGATGTATCGCTTCTCGGTCGCGTGGCCACGCATCCAGCCCACCGGATCGGGCCCGGTCGACCAGCGTGGCCTCGACTTCTATCGGCGGCTCGTGGACACGCTCCTCGAGCACCGCATCGTGCCCAACCTGACGCTCTATCACTGGGACCTGCCACAGGCGCTCCAGGACCAGGGCGGCTGGGCCACGAGGGACACGGCGCTGCGATTCGCGGAGTACGCCGAGCTCGTGTATCGGGCGCTCCATGACCGGGTGCCGTGGTGGTGCACCCTCAACGAGCCGTGGTGCTCGGCGCTCCTGGGCTATGCGGCCGGGATCCACGCGCCAGGCATCCGCGATCCTCGTCAGGCGATCCCAGCCATCCACCATCTGCTGCTGGGGCACGGGCTGGCCCTCGGCGCGATGCGGGCCATCGACCCGGCTCCACGGCAGGGCATCGTCCTCAACCTGGCCCCCATCCGGGCCGCGGTCGAGGTGCCGGATGAGGCTCTCAGCCGTGCCATGCGCCTGTCGGACGGCTATCGCAACCGGGTGTGGCTGGAGCCCCTGATGCGCCGCCACTACCCCGTGGACATGGAGGAGCTGGCCGAGCGATACGGGGGTCTGCCGGTGCGCGCGGGAGACCTGGCCGCGATCGGTGGACCGCTCGACTGGCTGGGCATCAACTACTACAACGACACCATCCTCGAGTCCGCGCCCGGTGCGCCTGCCACGGTGCATCCGGGTGTCGACGGAGTCCGCGAGCGACCGACCGACGGCGATGTGACGGACATGGGCTGGCCCATCACACCCGACGGTCTCCGGGAGATGCTGGTGGAGCTCCGCCAGCGCTATCCCGACCTGCCGCCCATCGTCATCACCGAGAACGGCGCCGCGTATGACGACCCACCCCGCTCCGACGGCAGCATCGACGACAGGCGCCGGATCGCATACCTCCGGCAGCATCTCGAGGCCATCCGGCAGGCCATCGAGGAGGGCGCCGATGTCCGGGGCTACCTCGTCTGGTCCCTGCTGGACAACTTCGAGTGGGCCGAGGGCTACAGCCAGCGGTTCGGGGTCATCCATGTCGACTACGGGACGATGGCGCGAACACCCCGCCGCAGCGCCGAGTGGCTGAGCGAGGTCTTCGCGCGCAACACGCTGCCCGCGGCCGACAGCGAGGCCGCCTGACCCTGGCGCCGGGGCGAGAGCCGCAGGGCACGCGGTCGGTGCACCGGTCGGATCGGCTCGTGACAACCTAGGTGGCACGGCGTGGACCCATCGTGTGCCACGGTCGGGCTGAGCCCCCACCGGCCCGACCACCTCGGCCACACCCAGGGCGGCCAGATCCGATCTGACCATTCGTTCGACCTGTGGTACAGTACGTCGACTGTCCGATCGCTGGGCAGTGCTCCGCGTGGTCGACCCCTCTTCTCGAACAGACCGTGCGTCTGCACGAAGGTTCGGGAAGACGAAAGGCATCACCACATCATGAGCACCGGCACCATCAAGAAGGTCGTCGCTGATCGCGGCTTCGGGTTCATCACGGACGACGAGCGCGGCACGGACTACTTCTTCCATCGGAACGAGCTGGACAGCACGCTGGACTTCGACCGCCTCAATGGCGGCGAGCACGTGGCGTTCCAGGTCGAGCAGAGCCCCAAGGGTCCCCGGGCGACGCGCGTCAGCGCGGCCTGACCCAGCGGGCACGCCGGCCGCCACGGCCGGCACGCTGGCCACGGTGGCTGGCACCCGACCGCATCGTCGGTCGGCATGCGCCAGCCCTCGTGGCTGGCACCCCATCGGACCCAGGCAACCGACCTGGGCCGGCCAACGACCCCGCACCGACCCCGCGAGCGATCGCGGGGTCGTGTCATGTCCGGGACCGCAGCATGGCCCCTCGCACGTCGAGCGCTCCGCGGAGCACCGTTCCGCGTGGAGGATCGTGCGGGCGGGGTCGTCCTGCGAGGCGCCGCCGGACCCGGCACGCGGGGCAGGGGTGACCGATCCTCGTCGCCGACGGTATCGACACGCCCTTCGACGAGGCGGTCCCGTGCCCCCGACGGAGACGATGACCTCGCCCGGTTCACCGGTCGGAGGAGCCGGTTCGTGGACAGCGTGAGCGCCTGGCAGACGGTGGAGCCGGCCATCGACTTCAGCGCCACCGCGCTGTATGCCCTCGCGCTCACCCGCTGACCAGGATGCGCCCGCGGGCCATATCGTCGATCCACGCCTGCTTCTCAGCGCGATCTCAGGTTCCGTGCCTACGATCCGGCCATGCATCTGCTCATCGTGGAGGACGACGACCGGCTCCGACGGCTCCTCAAGCGACTGCTGGAGGAGCAGCGGCACGTGGTCGAGACGGCCGCCACCGGCGCCGACGGCTATGACCTCGCGAGCGCCCCGGGCGGTGGCATCGACGTGCTCATCCTGGACATCGGCCTGCCGGACATGAGCGGTCTCGACCTGGCCCGCCAGCTGCGACGCGAGCGGATCGAGGTGCCCATCCTGATGCTCACCGCGCGCGACACGGTGGGTGACCGGGTGACCGGTCTCGACGCGGGTGCCGACGACTACCTCGTCAAGCCGTTCGCGTTCGCGGAGCTCAACGCCCGCCTCCGCGCCCTCGGACGCCGGTCACAGAGCGGCCCGCGGCGACCCGAGCCGCGGCTGAAGGTGGGCCGCATCGTGCTCGACGAGACCCGGCGCCTGGTGACCATCGATGACAAGCCGGTGGAGCTGAGCCCGCGCGAGTTCTCGCTGCTCGAGTGCTTCCTGCGTCATCCCGACCAGGCACTCACGCGTGACCAGCTGCTCGACCACGCCTGGCCGTTCGGTGTCGCGGTCACACCCAACGCCGTCGATGCGTATGTCCACTACCTGCGGGACAAGCTGGGCGACGCAGGGCAGATGATCCGGACCGTCCGGGGAGTCGGCTACCGCCTCGGCGATGCCTGAGGACGACGGCGACCCGGGGCCGGCGCCGGGGTCACCGGGCGACTCGGACGCCCCGGTCGTGCTCGACGCGGACGCAGAGGGTCCGGCCGTGCTCGACGCCGATGGTCCGCCGACGACGCCATCGATGTCCGCGGCCGGACGCGGCCGGTACGAGGCCTCCGCCGCGGAGGCTGCGGCCCAGGAGCGCGATGCACGCATGGTGCGCGGCGTGCGCTGGCGGCTGGTGCTGTTCAGCGGTGGCGCCACGCTCCTGGTGCTACTGCTGCTGGGCGTCGCCATCTACACCGCCGTCGCCAACTCCCTGGCCGACCAGGGGGTCGGCCAGCTGGAGGCGCGCGCACGCTCCTTGACCGGCTTCATCGAGAATCCGCGACGAGGCGACCCACCCATCGACGTCCTGGTCGGTGGTCGGACCTCCGGCACGTTCGCCTATCTCGTGGACCCAGCGGGCACCTCCTATCGGCCACGGTCCGTGCCGGCGATCGATGGTCTGCCGGATGCCGCCGCCATCGACACGGCGCGCGGTGGCCGGCGCGACATCCGCGAGGTCCAGGCCGGCGACGACACGCCCTTCCGCGTCCTGACCGAGCCGGCCACCACCCGGGCGGGTGAGCGCTGGCTCATCCAGGTCGTCCAGGAGCGAACGGCCGAGGTCAACACCCTGGAGTCGCTGCTGCGCGTCCTCATCGGAGGCGGCGTGCTGGCGCTCGTGCTGGCGAGCCTGCTGGGCGCCGCGTATGCGACCCGTGCCCTCGTGCCCATCCGCTCGTCACTCTCCGCCCAGCGTGAAGCCCTGCGTCGCCAACGCGAGTTCGCGGCGGACGCCAGCCACGAGCTGCGCACCCCGCTGACCATCGTGCGCTCCAGCGTCGAGGACCTCCGGCTGCACGCCGATCAGCCGGTCGCCTCGGTGGGCGAGGCGCTCGCCGACATCGACGCGGAGGTGGGTCACATGACCTCGCTCGTCGAGGATCTGCTGCTGCTCGCGCGGTCCGATTCGGGGGCGCTCGACCTGTCCTTCCAGCCGGTGGAGCTGGGCGATGTCGCGTCGGACGCCGCGAGCGCGATGATGAGCCCGGCGGCCAGCCGAGGCGTGCGCATCGAGGTCGACCCCGAGCCGGTGATGGTGGTCGGCGACCCGATCCGCCTGCGACAGGTCGTGACCATCCTCGTCGACAACGCCGTGCGCCACAGCCCTGACGGCGGTGCGGTCCAGGTGCGTGTCCGGCGTGACCGCACCCATGCCCGGCTGGTGGTCGAGGACGAGGGCCCGGGCATCCGACCCGCCGACCTGCCCCACGTCTTCGACCGGTTCTGGCGCGCGCCGGGATCACCGGGCTCGGGGACCGGTCTCGGCCTCGCCATCGCGGCCACCATCGTGACCCGCCTGGGCGGCCGGATCGGTGCTCACGCCCGGGATGTGGGTCCCGGTGCCGTCTTCACCGTGGAGCTCCCGGTGGCAGGTTCCCCGGGCCGCTCGGTGTAGTTCCCTTCACCTTCCGGGGGACCCTGCCGATCTCAGGTGGCTCTCAGGGACCTCCCCCACCCTCGTCATCAGCCCGGTCCCTGACCGGATCCCCATCCCCACGGAGGCTCACCCGGCGATGTTCCCATCCAGCCACGAACCGGCGGCGGCCGGCTCGGACACCACTCGCGTCCTCGCTCCCGCGACGACCCACCGGATCCTCGGTCCCGGCCGCATCCTTGCCATCGGCGCCCTGTGCGCGCTGTCAGCGGGTGTCGGCGCGGCCGTCAGCCCCGGTCCCAGCGCCTTCGCCGCCGACACGACCCCGACCGCCACCGCGGCGCCCGTGGTCGACGCGGCGGGCGACAACGAGATCATCATCAGCGTGGTCGAGCGGGTCGCACCCGCCGTCGTGACCATCCGGGTCACGAGCGAGGTCACCCAGAGCCAGTTCCCCGGTCGGAACGGGCCGCAGGGCTACGTCCAGTCCGGCTCGGGCTCCGGCGTCATCATCGATGCCGACGGGCTCATCCTCACCAACCATCACGTGGTCCAGGACGCCGACACGGTCCAGGTCCTGTTCGCGGACGGTCGCATCCTCGATGGCGAGGTCGCCGGTGTCGACACCTATACGGACCTCGCATTCGTCAAGGTCGAGGCGACCGGCCTGCCCACGGCGGAGCTGGGTGACTCGTCGGCCGTCCGCCTCGGCCAGCTGGCCATCGCCATGGGTGACCCGCTGGGCGAGTTCCCGGGCTCGGTCACCGCAGGCATCGTGAGCGGGCTCGATCGGACCGTCGTGGTCTCCGACCGCATGCGCGGCGGAGCCGAGCGGCTCACCCACCTCATCCAGACGGATGCGGCGATCAATCCCGGCAACTCGGGCGGTCCGCTGCTCGACGGTGACGGCAAGGTCATCGGCATCGACACCGCCCAGGCAGGCTCGGCGCAGGGCATCGGCTTCGCGATCCCCATCGACGTCGCCAAGCCCATCATCGAGCAGGTCCTCGCGGGCGAGGCGATCGCGCGTCCCTGGATCGGCATCTACTACCAGGTCCTCGACGCCCAGGTCGCCGCGGACAACGACCTCGATGTCCAGGCGGGTGCCTGGATCCACGTCGACACGAGCGCCCAGCAGGGTGATCAGCCGGCGCCGACCCCCATCGTGGGTGACAGCCCGGCGGATACCGCGGGCCTCGAGGACGGCGACATCATCACCTCCATCGACGACCAGGCCATCGATGCACAGCATCCCCTCGACCTGGCCCTGCTCACCCACAAGCCCGGCGACACGGTGACCCTCACCGTCCTCCGTGACGGCACGACCCAGTCGATCGAGCTGACCCTCGGCGTGCGACCGGCCGAGACCCAGTAGCAGTCACCTCCGGGGCGGCACCCCTCTCGCCGCCCCGCCTCCATCGACGACGGCGCCCTGCACGGGCGCCGTCGTCGCGTTCCCGGCTGGTGCCGCTCGTCCATCCGGGTCATCATGCGCCGATGCAGCCCGCGCTCGACCACCTGCTCACCCGCTATCGAGACGGCGCCGACGTCCTGCGCGCGGCGTTCGCGGACATCACCGATGAGGAGCTCGATCGCGCGCCCGCCGACGCTGGCTGGACGGCACGCCAGGTGGCCCACCACGTCGCCGAGAGCGAGGCCACCGCGTTCGTGCGACTGCGGCGACTGATCGCGGAGGACGCGCCGGTCATCTCGAGCTATGACGAGGCGCTGTTCGCGGAGCGCAACCACTACGAGCGGCCCATCGCCCCCGCGCTGGCGGTGGTGGACGCCGTGCGCACGTCCAGCCTCGACCTGCTGCGCGCCCTGTCCCCGGCCGAGTGGCTGCACGCCGGCAGCCACTCCGAGTCCGGCCGATACTCGGTCGAGGACTGGCTGCGCATCTATGCCGACCATCCCTGGGAGCACGCTGCCCAGGTGCGCCTGGCGCGTGGCTGGGACCGGTTCGTGGCCGTGGCCGGCGGCGCGCTGTGGACCATGCGGGAAGGGTCGGGTCCCCCGGTGCTGCTGCTCCATGCAGGCATCGCCGATTCGCGGGCATGGGATCCGCTCGTGCCGCTGCTCACCACGCGCGGCATGAGCGTCATCCGCTATGACCGACGCGGCTTCGGCCGCACGAGCACCGAGGACGTCGAGTTCTCCAACCGGGCGGACGCGGTCGCGATCCTGGAGATCCAAGAGCAGGGCGCGGCGGCGTTCGTCGACGCGCTCGGCATCGACCAGGCGATCGTGGTGGGCAACTCGCAGGGTGGCCAGATCGCGGTCGACCTCGCCATCGAGCATCCGGAGCGCGTGGCCGGGCTGATGACCCTGGGAGCCAGCGTGGGCGGCCTCGAGGTCCCGGTCTCCCCCGCGGACGAGGCGATGTTCGAGCGGATGGACGCGCTGGAGGAGACTGGCGATGCCGCGGCGGTCGTGGACCTGGACATCGCCGTCTGGGTGGATGGGCCGGCAGGGCCTGCCGATCGGGCGCCGCGCCACATCCGCGACGCGGTCCGGGTGATGGACCTGGCCATCCAGGAGCCCCGCGAGCGTGGCCGCGCGATCCCATCGGAGCCGCGCGCCGCCACCCGCCTGGATGCCATCGCGGCACCCGTCATCGCCGTGGCCGGCGAGCTCGACGTCTCGGATGTGTGGCCTACGGCGCAGGCATTGGCGACTGGCGTCCGCGATGGGCGGTCGGTGCTGCTGCCCGATGTCGCGCACATGGTCGCGATGGAGGCGCCGGAGCCGGTGGCAGCACTGATCGTGGATCTCGTGCGTCGCCGCTGACCACGCTGGAGCGCTGCGGGTCGTCGGGTCGTGGGCCGCCGCTGACCTCCCTGGAGGCCTGCCGACCGCGGAGCTCGTGCGTCGTCGCCGGCCTCCCTGGAGGGCCGCGGAGTGACACGGCGGGTGACGATCCGCATCCAGCGGGGTACCCTGTCGCCTTCCGGTCGTCAGCCGTGACCACCGGGGAGAGACGGGAGGCCCGGTCGCCCAGCCGGGACGTGCCTCACATCGGGACCCGACGCCCCAGCGGGAGGTTCACCATGCATGTCCTGCCCCAGCAGGCACGCTCGCCGCGGCGCGGCCGCGCCGCCATCATCGTGCTCGTCACGAGCCTGAGCCTGCTTCTCGTGCCGGCCGGCCCGACCGCCGCGAAGGCTCCCTACAAGGACCTCGAACGCTTCGCGCTGTCGCTGCTCAACTGCACCCGGACCGGTGGCTGGGTGCGCGCGAACGGCACCTGCAAGGGACGCGGCAGCGGGAAGCACAGCACGTACCGCAAGCCACTCAAGCTCCACGGCGGCATCTCCTCGGACGTGGCGCGTCCCTGGGCTCGCCGGATCGCCAGCGCCGACTACTGTGGTCACTCGATCGGCAGCAGCGACGTGGACGGTCGGTTCCGCAAGGCCGGCTACCGGCACTCGACCAACGGGGAGTCGGTCGGATGCAGCAGCGGCTACACCGCGCGCCAGATGGTCATCCGGACCCATCGCATGATGCAGTCGGAGAAGTCGTACAACGGCTGGCACTGGCGCAACATGAAGAACAAGGACTTCAAGTCGGTCGGCGTGGGGGTCGCCAAGGTCGGCCGCGAGACACGCGTCGTCTACGACTTCTACGGCAAGTAGCCAGCGCCGACCCATCGAGACCGGTCGGATCGCCGTTCCAGGTGGCCCCGGCAGGGCCCCGGGCTCGGCACGATGGCCCATGACCATGGGCCATCGCCGATGGGACCGTCCACGCAGCGACGCATCCGGCGCGGCGTACGCTATCGTGCACAGGACAACCGTTCTCGAGGGAGGGTAGAGGGACCGTGCTGGAGACGGATCTGGGTCTCCTGTTCATCAGGCTCGTCGTCGGGTTGACGTTCGCGGCACACGGAGCACAGAAGGTGTTCGGTGTGTGGGGCGGCCCGGGGATGGTCGGCTGGACCGGTGCCATGGAGCACATGGGCTTTCGGCCCGCGCGGTACTGGGCCTTGGGCTCGGCCTGGGTCGAGCTGGGCGCGGGCATCGCGCTCGCGGTGGGCATCCTGACGCCCTTCGCGGCCGCCCTCCTGGTCGGCCACTCGATCGTGATCATCCTGAAGGTCCACTGGCAGAAGGGCTTCTGGAACTCCAAGGGTGGCATCGAGTTCCCGCTCGTGCTCCTCGGTGGCGCGGCTGGCATCCTGCTCATCGGGCCGGGCGGCCTGTCCATCGACGGCCTGCTCCACTTCGGCCTGTTCACGGAAGCCTGGGTCAAGCTCCTCGGCCTCGTGATCGCGGTCGGTGTGGGCATCGGCGTCTACCTGTACTCGGTGCGACCCGCGGTCGCGGCGCCGCCGGCACGCTAGGCACGCCTCCCAGCGTCCGTGCCGCTCCCCGCGGCCCGCTCCCGCCGCTCCGATCCTGCCATCCCGACCGACTGGTCGGCGGATACAGGGCGGCCATCGTTTCGGTCGTGCCTCGCCGGTACCGCGCCACGCTCGGCGCCGTCATCCCGACCCGGCTGTCCGGTCACCGGTGGGGCGGATCGCAGGATCGTCCGTCCCGCCGTCGGCTATCGGTGGACCAGTGTGGCGGATCGCCAGCATCCGCGGCGGCCGGGTCTCGGGGCCGGCAGGTGCACCACGGGTCGGCCCGCCAGGCCCACCATGGGTCGGGCCGCCAGGCAGCCATCCCGCGGCCCGTGATGCTCCGATCTGCTTCGGGTGGGTGCCCTCCCGTCCGCCCTCGCGCCGGGACCCGACCCGCCCGCCTGCGGCTGCTTCCGCACGCTCGTCACCGCCCCCGAGACCTGAGCCGGCCGCATCTCAGACGCAGGATCCGGGACCGCGCCAAGGACAGCCCGGGCAGGGATCCGGGGGCTATCGCGCATCCTCCTGGCATGACGCGCCCCGCGGGCGCCGAAGCGGCTCCGGGCCGCTCCCGACGACGGCCCCGGGCGTGGGTCAGTCGACGGGTCCGAACTGCTTCCGGAACAGGTCGCGCACCACGCCGATCTTGAGCTCGGTGGTGTACAGCGCGTCACCCTCGCCGGCCCACTTGGTGGGACCGAGCACATAGCCCTTGAAGGAGCCCAGCTTCGCCCGCTCCAGGAGCCCCAGGAGCGCGGGTGCGTCCGCGAAGTCGATGTCCGTGATGATCCGACCCTTGAACGCGGCGAGCAGCGCCGGGAGACCCTCTGGCCCACGCTTGAGCACCTTGCGGAGCGCGGCCATGATGAGCTCCTGCTGGCGCCCGGACCGACGGTAGTCGTTGTCCGTGTGCCGTGTCCGCGCGAACGCCAGCGCCACGGATCCCACCAGCCGGTTGCGGCCGGCCTTGAGCCGCAGGCCCTCCTTGCCCTTCATCATCACGTGCATCGACAGGTCGACGAGGGGCTTGTCCAGCACCACGTCCACGCCACCCACGGTCTTGGTGAGCGCCCGCACACCCGTGAAGCCGATCATGGCGTAGTTGTCGATCTCGACACCCGACATGTACTCCATGGCCTTGACCATGCGCTCGAGGCCCTTGCGCTTGCTCACACCACGCGACAGCTCCCCGAGCAGGCCGTTGATGCGCACGAAGCCGCTGCCATACAGACGTCCGTCGGCGATGGGTACCCGGACCGTGTCACGCGGCACGCTCGCCATCGCGATGCGACCGGTGTTCGGGTCCATGGTCACGAGCATGATCGCGTCCGTGCGACCCGTGACGGCCTTGCCGCGCGAGTCGACGCCCAGCAGCAGCAGCGTGTAGCGGCCGTCCTTCCCGAGCAGCCGGTCGAGACCCGGGATCTCGGTGGGTGTCACGGTCGCCGGCGGCTCCGTGACCGGAGGCTCGGTCACGACCGGGCGCACCGTGGCAGGCACGGGCGTCGCCGGGCTGTCTGTGGCGGCGGGGTCGCGGGTGGCGCCGGGCTGGCCACTCGGCGCGGGGCTGCCGAACGTGCCTGCGAAGGTGCACCCAGCGACGAGGATGACGAGCATGGCCAAGGCCATGCCGCGACGGACGACACTGTTCACGTGGTACGGGACTCCCTGTTGGTCGTGCACTCGGTCACGGCCGACGGGAACCTGGGCACGTTCCCTGCTGGCCCTTGGCTGCGCCATGGCGCGGCCAGAAGTCTAGACCCGGATGGCCGAGCGCGCCTGTGCGGCGGTCGGTGCCGGTCGTGGCTGCGCAGGTCGACGCCGCGAGCCAGACGTCAGGTCGCGGGCACGATCACGCTCAGGGCCGCGGGCCGGATGGTGATGTCGAGGCTGCCCACGCCGTGTGGGTCACCGTCGACCTGGATGGGTTCTGGGGGCGTGGACGCGAGGCGCGCGGAGGTGCATCGGAAGCGCAGGGTGCGTGAGCCCGGGCCACCACCGGTCCCGGTCCGGAGCAGCTGGTCGGCAAGGCCACGGATGCCCTCGAGCGCATTGCCCGCACCCACCACGAACAGGTCCAGCAACCCGTCATCGGGCACAGCGGGCAGGCGTGGCCCGACCACGCCCGGGATGATCTCGCCGACGTTGGTGACCATCGCGACGGAGGCGTCCACCTCGATCTCGCGACCATCCACCACGAGGTGATAGGGCACGGTGCCGATGCTCGCCGCGAGGCGGACCGCCTGGAGCAGGTACGCATACCGCCCGAAACGCTGCTTGTGGTCCGAGGCGGTGGTGGCCATGAGCCGGGCGTCGAAGCCGATGCCACAGCCGATGGCGCAGATGGTGCGCTCCGGCTCGGTCCCCGGTGCTCGCTCGACGTCGTCCACCGTCACGTCACCGATATCGATGCGCCGGGAGCGGCCGGTCCGCAGCAGCTCCGCGGCCGTGCCCAGGTCATCCGGGATGCCCAGCACCCCCGCGAGGATGTTGCCCGTGCCACCCGGCACGATCCCCAGCTGGGTGTCCGAGCCGGCGATGCCGGTCGCGATGGCGCGCTGGGTGCCGTCGCCGCCGACACCCACCACGAGTGGCACCCCGGCGGCCGCGGCTGCTCGGGCCAGCTCCACGGTGGTCGCAGCGTCGGGCGGCACGACGACCTCCGGTGCCACCCCGTGGCGATCCCGCACCGCGTCCGCGAGGCCCGGCAGCAGCGCATCCGCGCCACCCGCGGCACGGATGCGGGACGCGTTCGGGTTCACGATCAGGAGACTCGGTGGCACGCGCCGATCATGCCACGGATGGTGGGCGGTCCGGGCCGCCGATCCCCATGGTCCATGAGCCCGCCCCTGACGGTCGATGGGCGGCACCCCGTGGGGCCGTCGCCTCGGACGATCGGGGCGGCACCTCGGGGGGCACCGCTTGCGCGGCACCTCGTCAGGCGGCAGGCGTCTCCGTGGCCAGCGTCGCCGCACCATCGGCCAGGAAGCCGCTGAAGCGACGCGATGCCCGCTGCTTCGCGCCATCCACGAGCATGTAGATCACCGGGATGACCACGAGCGTCAGGATGGTCGAGCTGAACAGCCCGCCGATGACCACCGTCCCCAGCTCCGCGGCGATGATGGACCCCTCGGAGAAGCCGAGGGCCACGGGCGTCAGCGCCAGGATCGTGGCGACCGCGGTCATCAGGATCGGCCGCACGCGGGTGCGCCCGCCCTGCATCAGGGCCTCGTGGGTGGACATGCCCCGATGGCGCAGCTGCTCCACGAGATCCAGGAGCACGATGGCGTTGGTCACCACGATGCCGATGAGCATCAGGAAGCCGATGAGGGCACTGATGCCGATGGGCCGGCCCGCGATGAGCAGCGCCGGGAAGGCGCCGATGGTCGCGAGCGGCAACGAGAACAGGATGACCAGCGGGTCGACCAGCGAGCCGAACACGAGGACCATCACCAGGTAGACCGCGAGGATCGCCACGGCCATGGCCAGGAACAGGCTGCCGAACGCCTCGCTCTGCTGGGCCGTGACACCCGCGAATCGGATGGTCACATCGTCCGGGATGGCGCCGCTCGCGATGAGTGCGTCGACGCGCTGCTGTGCCTCCGCCGAGACACCACCCTGGTCGTCGCTGGTGATGGCACCGGTGATGGTCGCTGCGGGTGATCCGTCGACACGGGTCACGGAGCCCTGGGTCCGCACCGTCTCGATCTCCGCGACCTGGCCCAGGGGCGCGGTGCCGAGGGTCCCCGTGACCGGGACGTGCTTGAGCGCGTCCACCGAGTCGAGCCCGCTGGTGTCGACGAGGATGCGTGTCTCGGCGCTGGTACCGTCCGCGAGCGTCACGGTGCCCAGCGACTGACCGGACAGGATGTTGCGCAGCTGGCCACCGACCTGGGCGGCGGAGAGCCCGATGAGCGCGGCGCGGTCGGGCTGCACATCGACCGCGATGGTCGTGGCGTCCGCAGCGAGGTCGCTGTGGATGTCCTTGGCACCCTCCAGCGTCTCGAGATCCTGCACGATCGCCTCGCTCGCGGCGCGGATGGCGGCGGGGTCGGTGCCGCTGACCACGATGGACAGGCCGCCACTCCCGCCGAACGCCTGCTGCTCGGAGACCTGGACGCTGTAGCCGTCGGTGGCGATGGGCGCGAGCGCCGCCTCGAGCTGCTCGGCCTTGGCCGCGGGATCCACATCGTCGTGGAGCCGCACGGTGATCGTGGCGCTGTTGGCGGAACCGCCCGTGAACGCGGCCTGGAGCGTCTGGAGACCCGTATCCGCATCCCCCGGGATGGTGCTCTGGATACGCTCCACGTCCGGATCCGCGGAGGGGACCAGCAGCGCCTCGGCCTGGGCGGTCCGCGCGGCGACATCCTCGGAGCTGGCGCCGACCGGTGGCGCGATGGTCACCCGGAGCGCGTTCTCGCCACCCACGTCGATGAACGAGGTGGGCAGCAGGGGCACGAGCGCCAGGGACACGAAGAACAGCACCACGGCGATGCCGACGGTGGCCCAGCGGGTGACGTTGCTGCGCAGGGCGAGCGCCAGGACGGGCGTATAGAGCCGCTGCCAGATGGTCTCCGGCAGCTCGCCATCGGGATCCACCTGGAAATCCACCTTGCGCACGAAGATCCAGGCCAGCACCGGGATGACCGTGAGGGCCACCGCCAGCGAGGCCACCAGGGCGAGCGTCACGGCGAGGCCGAAGGGCAGGAAGAACTGGCTCACGATGCCGCCCACGAAGCCGATGGGCAGGAACACCATGACCGTCGTGATGGTGCTGCTGGTGATGGCCGAGGCCACCTCACGAGTCCCCGACAGGACCGCGGTGTCGATGTCCTCTCCGCGGGCCCGGTGTCGATAGATGTTCTCGAGGACCACGATGGCGTCATCCACGACGCGTCCGACGGCGACCGCCAGACCACCCAGGGTGATGATGTTGATGGTCAGGCCGGCGACCCCGAACAGGGCGATGGCGGTCAGGATCGAGAGCGGGATGCTGACCGCGGCGACGAGCGTCGAACGCACGCTCAGCAGGAACAGGAAGATGGTCAGGACCGCGAACAGCGCGCCCAGCAGGCCCTCGCGCACGAGGCCCTCGCTGGATTCCTTGATGAAGCCCGAGAGGTCCTGGATGGTCTCGATGTGGATGGCATCCGGGTAGCGAGCCTCGAGGTCGGCGAGGACGGCCTGGACGGCATCGGCGACCTGGACCGTGTTGGCGCCCGATGCCTTCGACACGGTCAGGGTGAGCGAGGGCTGGCCGTCCGTGCGGGCGTAGCCCGACACCTGGACGTCCTGGACCGCGATGTCCGCGACCTGGCCGAGCGTGACGGGAGTCGGAGGCGTGGTGGGTGACGCGCCCACGATGAGCGCCTGGAGATCCTCGATGGACGTGAACCGGTGACCCACCGTGACCGGCAGCCGCAGACCCTCGTCGGTCATGGTGCCCGCGGGGATGGCGATCTGGTTGGCACGCAGGATCCCGGTGATCTGGTCGAGCGGGATCTGGCTGGTCGCAAGGTCGTCGGGTCGCAGGCTGATGAGCAGCATCTGCGTGGCGCCACCGGTCAGGTCGGCGTCGCTGACCCCCTCGACGGCCTGGATGGCCGGCAGGATCTCGGTGCGTGCGAGGTTCGCCGCAGCGACCGGATCGGCACCCGCGGGTGCGGCGATGCTCGCGATGACGACGGGCTGGTCGTTGAGGTCGAGCGCCGCGACCTGCGGCTCGGTGCCCTGGGGCAAGGTCACCGACCGGAGCTGCTGGTCGATGGTGGTCATGGTGTCCTTGACGTTCGTACCGAACGAGAACTGGGCCACGACCAGGGACAGCGAGTTGGCCGAGGTGCTCTGGATGCCCTCGAGGCGGGGCACGTTGGCGAGCGCCCGTTCGATGGGATCGGTCACCTGGGCGGCGACATCGTCCGCGGATGAGCCGGGCATCGCCGATACCACGGTCACGATGGGCAGCTGGATGTCCGGCAACAGCTCCTGGCGCAGGCTGCCCCAGGACACCAGGCCCATCAGGAACAGGGCCGCTGCGATGAGCAGCGTCACGCTCTTGTAGCGCAGTGCGAACTCGGTCAGCCGGATCATGGGGCTCCTTGGGCGTGGGGGGTCGAGAGGACGGGTGACATCCGGGTGCGCATCACGCGCAGCAGACCATCGAGCCCGGTCTGGAGGGCGGCCAGCTCCGCCGGGCCGAGGTGCGGCAGATGCTCCCGCAGGATGCCCACCCCGACGTCGCGGAAGCGGTCCACCACGCTGCGACCCTCGGTGGTCAGCGAGACCATCACGTGGCGCCGGTCGTGCTCGTCATGACGCCGATCGATGAGTCCCATCTCGGCGAGCCGGTCGAGGCTGCCACTGGCCGTCGAGAGACCGACACCCAGACGGCCTGCCAACGAGGACACGCCGATGCCGGGCTCGGCGGCGATGACATGCAGCGCCTTGGCCTGCTGCATCGTGATGTCCACCGCCAGCAGGTCGTCCGTGTGGACCTCGCTGGCCACCTGGGCCAGCTCCTCGAGGGCCGTCACGACACGCGCCACGAGCAGCTCGTGACCGCCCGAGGGGGTCGTCCTGGTCGTCCCGGCGGTCCTGGTCGTCCCGGCGGTCCTGGTCGTCCCGGCGGTCCTGGTCGTCCCGGCGGTCACCGCGGGTGAGCGCCCGACGGCCCGTGGGGCACGCTTCGGTCCGGACGAATACTTCGCACGGAACGAACCATACACCGGAGTCCCGGCCCGCGCCGTGGCTCCGACCCGCGCCGTGGCTCCGGACCCGGCCCCGCACACGTGGGGTATGCCGCGACGCAGCGTGCTGGTACCGTGCGCCTCGTGACCCGTCTCACGCACCTCGAGCGACAGGCGCTCCGGTGGCTCCTCCTGCTGCTGCCCATCGCGGCCGGGCTCGCGACCTTGCTGCTGTTCGCGGAGGTCATCCGGCCCTTCTTCTCCATCATCGCCATGTTCTTCGTGGCGTGGATCCTGGCGTTCCTGCTCGATGCGGTGGTCTCGTGGATCCTGCATCGTGTGCCGGCGCTGCCGCGTGGGCTGCTCGCCGCCCTGGTGTTCTTCCTGCTGGTGATCCTCGCCATCCTGGGTCTGGTGCTGGTGGCGAGCTCCGTCCTCTCGTCACTGTCGAACATCCTGGGCGACACGCAGACGGTGGACGAGGCGGTCACCCGCCTGGTCGGCCCGCTCCAGGAGCAGATCGATGGCTGGGGCATCCAGGTGGACCTCAAGGGCGCGGTCGAGGCCGGTATCGTGGAGCTGCAGACCAGCGGCCAGGACCTGCTCCAGCAGATCCTCAGCGGTGGCATCCTGCTGTTCACCCAGGGCACCGCGGTCATCTTCATCGCGGTGGTGATGGTCGCCAACAAGGGCCGCTTCCTGCGCTTCGGGCAGCGTCTCGTGCCCCCCGGCCGGGAGACGCTGTGGGACGACGTCGCCGCCGCCACGACCCGCTCCTTCGGTGGCTTCGTGCGTGGCCAGTTCGGTCTCGCGGCCCTGTACGGCGTGGTGGTGGGGGTCATCGCGTTCGTGTTCGGGGTGCCCTTCGTGGCCCTCATCGCGGTCCTCACCGCGGCCCTCCAGTCGATCCCCTACTTCGGTCAGCTCATCTCGTGGGCACCGCTGTTCCTGACGGCGCTCGTGTTCGCGCCCGCGGCGCTGGTGCCCGTGACCATCTGCCTGGTCATCGGACTGCTGGTCATCCAGAACGTCATCTCGCCACGCGTCCTGGGAACCGCGGTGGGCATGAACCCGATCCTGGTCCTTGCCGCGGTGTTCGTGGGTGCCCAGGTCGCGGGAGCCATCGGCGGCGTGTTCGGCGTGCCGGTGCTGGCGGTGTTCGTGACCCTGTTCAACGCGTGGCTCGACCAGGTCCGACCACCCGCAGCCATCGATGCCCACTCCGATCGGCCGTTGCTGCCATCCGAAGGCGGCGAGCGGGTGGGTCAGGAGGCGACGCTCGAGACCGCCGAGGACGGGGTCGCCTGAGCATCCCACGCTCACTGGGAACCACGGGCGCTCCTCCGACGTCCGGACACCCCATCGCCGACCGAGACCCGGTCGGCCGAGATGGAGCGATCGGATGCGACGACTCACAGCCGCCATGGCGGCCTCCCTGCTGGCCACCGCCGTCAGCGTCGTGCCTGCCGCCGCGTGTGGCGGGCTCATCGGCCCCAACGGCGCCGTCAACCTCCTCCGGACCACCACCTTCGTGGGCTTCCACGACGGGGTGGAGCACTACGTCACGGCGTTCGCGTTCGCGGGCGGTGGCGGCCAGTTCGGGTCCATCACGCCCCTGCCGGGTATCCCCACCTCCGTCGAGAAGGGTGGCGACTGGACGCTGCAGCGGCTCATCCGCGAGACGGATCCGCCGGTGGCCGATGACGTGCTGTTCTCGCGAGTCCCGGCGCCCCAGTCGGAGGGCGGCGCCGAGGTGCTCCTGGAGACGCGTATCGATGCCCTCGACCTGACCGTGCTGCGGGGCGGTGGCGACGCGGTCGGCCAGTGGGCCCTCGAGCACGGCTTCCGGCTGCCACCCGACGCGCCCGAGGTGCTCGACTTCTATGCCGAGCGATCACCCATCTTCCTGGCCGCGGCCTTCGATGCGGATGCGGCCTCGGACCGGGGCCAGACCATCGGCGATGGCACGCCCGTACACATCACCATCCCCACCGACCAGCCATGGGTGCCCCTGCGCATCCTGTCCCTGGGCAAGACCGGTGAGGACCGCGTGGACGCCGACGTGTACCTGATGACCGATCGGGTGCCCACCATCCTCCCGGCCGCGACCGGCGACTCCGGGCTCCGGCTGACCCACACCGCACCTGCCGGCCAGTCGCTGCTCGATGACCTCCGGTCCGACCAGGGCATGGAGTGGGTGCCCGAGAAGGCGTGGCTGATGAAGCTGGTGGTCGACGCGGACGCGGTCGACCTGCGCTACGACCTGGCCATCGATGCCAGTGGTGCCGGCAGGCCGTCGCGCGTCGCCGCCGGGCTCGATCGACCCAGCGGGGACGGCCCCTCCGCGGACACGACGGCGCTCGCCGGTATCCCCGATGACGCGGGCGTGCTGGGCCTGGCGGCGCTCCTGGTGACCATCACGGTCGCAGGGGCGACCGCCTGGACCCGACGCTCACGTCGCCCGGGCGTGGCGTCGGTCGATCGGATCGGCTGAGATGGGCTGGCTGCGGGCGCTCGCGCTGCCGGCTGCCGTCGCCGGGGTGGTCCTCGTGACCGCCTCGGCGATGCCCGCCAATGGCCCGACCGTGACCATCGAGATGCACTACTCGCACTTCGGGCCCGCGTCGGTGACGGTGCCCGCAGGCCAGCCGGTCACGTTCGTGCTGCGCAACCTCGATCCCATCGACCACGAGTGGATCGTGGGCGACGAGGCCACGCACACGCGTCATCGGACCGGGACGGAGCCCCATCACGGCGACCGACCGACCGAGCAGTCCGTGCCCGCGTTGGGCATGGTGCGCACCGAGGTCACCTTCCCGGCCGCGGGCACATACCGCTATATCTGCCATCTGCCGGGCCACGAGCAGTACGGCATGGTCGGGTTCGTGACCGTCACGGATCGATGAGGGCCCGGCGGGCGGTGCCGCCCCGAGCGGCCACGCCGGGATCGGCGGCCGAGCGGGCAGCGGCCCATGCTCAGACGCGTCGCAGCTCGTCCGCGGCCGGCCGGTCGACCGCCGAGGCGCAGGTCGGGCACCACAGACGCGCCTCGAGCGGTGTGCCGCAGACGGCGTGACGCACCGGCTCCGCGTGGACGGACCCACGGGCGCCCCAATCGGCGAGCAGCCGAAGCGCGCCGGCCAGGTCATCTCCCTCCGCGGTCAGGGCGTACTCCACCCGCCTCGGTCGATCCTGGTAGGGACGGCCCAGGACCACCCCCTCCCCCTCCAGCCGCCGAAGCCGGTCCGAGAGGATGTTGGGCGCGATACCGGGGACGGCCGCCGCGAGCTCCCCGAATCGACGAGGACCCTCGAGGAGCACCTCGATGAGCAGCAGGCTCCAGCGATCACCCACCCGCTCGAGCGCAGCCGACAGGGGCGTGGGCGGACCGCCAGGTTCGGGTGATCGGGACATCGGTCGATCGTAGGCCATGCGCATCGGCGCAGGTCCCGTCCCGCGACGCCGCCCAGACGCCAGGCCCGCACGACACGGTCTTGACATCGGGTGCATGCTGTCACTTGCAGATTGCAAGTCACAAGTATGGACGCAAGGGGCGACCGCAAGGAGCAGCATGGATCCGTTGGCAGACCTGGGCAGGCGCATCGGCGACATCGCCGATCGCGTGGGCCCGTCGGTGGTGGGTATCGGGAGCCGGTGGCGGGGCATGGGGGTCGTCATCGGCGATGGCCGCGTCGTGACCAGCGCCCACAACCTGCGGGATGACGCGTCGGTCGTGACGTTCGGCGACGGTCGGACCGTGGAAGCGACGATCCTGGGCGCGGATCTCGATGGTGACCTGGCCGTCCTGGAGGTCCCCACGGACGCTGCCCCCGCACTGGAGGCGGCGACCACGACCCCGACCACCGGCACACCGATCGTGGCGCTGGCACGGGGTCGCGAGGGTGTGCGCGCCACGTTCGGCTTCGTGAGCGCGGTCGACCGCTCGTTCCGGGGCCCGCGCGGACGCCGGTTGACCGGTGCGATCGAGCACACGGCACCCCTCCTGCCGGGCTCGTCGGGCGGGCCGGTGGTCGACCTGGACGGCCGACTGGTGGGCATCGATACCCACCGCCTGGGCGATGGCTTCTACCTCGCGCTGCCGACCGACGATGCATGGTGGGCGCAGGTCGCGGCGCTCGGACGTGGCGAGGTGCCCACAAGGCGCCATCTCGGCGTGGGCCTCGCGCCATCGCACGTGGCTCGTCGGATGCGCCATGCCGTCGGCTTGGCGGAGCGCGACGGCGTCCTGGTCCGGGATGTCGAGCCGGGGTCGGCGGCCGCGAGCGCGGGTATCGAGACAGGTGACCTCATCGTGGCCGTGGATGCGCGGCCGGTCCGCGACGCGGACGACCTGCTCGAGGCCCTCGCCGGCGAAGGCCCGCTGGGACTCACGCTCGTCCGGGGCGTCGAGGAGCGATCGGTGGAGGTGTTCGGGTGAGCGAGATCGACCCGCAGGTGGTGGTGGCCCTCGCGCGCAGCCAGACCATCGACATGACCACGACCGGTCGGACCAGCGGCCAGCCGCGACGCATCGAGATCATGCTCCACGCCATCGACGGTCGGCTGCTCATCACCGGCCATCCCGGGTTCCCGCGTGCCTGGATGGCGAACCTCGCGGCGGATCCGCGCCTCACCATCCACCTCAAGGGCGACGTCGTGGCGGACGTGCCGGCGACGGCACGCATCGTGAGCGAACCCGACGAGCGGGAACGGCTCCTCGCGCCGGTCTCCAGGCTCTGGAACATCGCACTGCCCCTGATGGTGGGGTCGTCACCGCTGATCGAGGTGACGCCGGACTGACCGCGACGGGGACCGGGCCTACGCGCGCGGCGACTCCGGGGCACCGGCCGGTCGCGGCTCGAGGACCACGACCGCCGTCTCGGTCGGACGACGGACGGCGTAGGCATCGACGTCATCCCCGAGCTCGTGCCACCTGGCCCACAGGCGCTGTCGCTCCTCGCCGACCGCCACGCGCGCCCGGACCAGACGTGAGCCATCGACGAGATCCACCTGGGCATCGGGTCGCGACTGGAGGTTGAGCCACCAGGCAGGCTCGGGCTCGGCCCACCCGTTCATGGCGAGGGTGACCAGGTTGGCGCCGTCCTCGTAGTAGCCGAGGATGGCGCTGCGCTCCCTGCCACTGCGGCGGCCGATGCTCCTGAGGCGGAACATCCCCCAGCGTCGGTCGGTGGGCCGACGCAGACCGAACCGCCCGCGTGTCAGGCGGAGGAGTGATCGGTGTCCGACCCAGGCCCCGCGGATCACCCACCGTGGCGGGAGCCGCGCGGTGCGCGGTGCCTCGCCGTCGTCCACGGTCCTACTTGTCGCGTTCCGCGGCGTTGGTGAGCGCGGCCTGCGCTGCCGCGAGTCGCGCGACGGGCACCCGGAACGGCGAGCAGGAGACGTAGTCGAGGCCGATGGCCTCGCACTTGAAGATCGAATCGGGGTCGCCCCCGTGCTCACCGCAGATGCCGAGCTCCAGACCGGGCTTGGTCGAGCGGCCCTTCTCCACCGCGATGCGCATCAGGCCAGCCACCGCGTCGTCCAGGGTCTGGAACGGGTTGACCGGCAGGATGCCCTCCTCGACGTACTTGAGCAGGAAGCCGCCCTCCGCGTCGTCGCGGCTGTAGCCGAAGGTCATCTGGGTCAGGTCGTTGGTGCCGAAGCTGAAGAAGTCGGCCTCGCGCGCGATCTCGTCGGCGGTGAGGGCGCCGCGGGGCACCTCGATCATGGTGCCGAACTTGTAGTCCACGCTGACGCCGGCCTTCGCCTCGACGGCCGTCGCCTCGGCCTCCAGGAGCGCCCGCGTGCGTGACAGCTCGTTCACGTGGCCCACGAGCGGGATCATGATCTTGGCGATGGGGTTGCCGCCAGCGCGCTTGACCGCGATCTGGGCGTTGAGGATGGCCCGCGTCTGGATCTTCACGAAGTCGGGGATCATGAGCCCCAGGCGGCAGCCGCGGAGGCCGAGCATGGGGTTCTGCTCGTGCATCGACTGGATGGTCGCGAGGAGCTGTCGGTCCTCGGCGGTCGCGGCATCGCCGGCCTTGGTGACCTTGACCAGCTGCTCCTCGAGGTTGGGCAGGAACTCGTGGAGCGGCGGGTCGATGAGCCGGATGACCACGGGCAGACCGTCCATCGCCCGGAAGATGCCCTCGAAGTCGCCCTGCTGGAGCACCTCCAGCTGAGCCATCGCCGCGTCGAAGCGCTCGATGACGTCCGATTCCTCCGCGCCCAGTGCGTCACCGGCCCCCCGGCGGGCCTTGGCGCGGGTGGCCTGGTGGGCGATGAGGATCGCGCCCCGCACGATCTCCAGCCGCTCACCCTCGCGGAACATGTGCTCGGTCCGGCACAGGCCGATGCCCTGGGCGCCGTACGCGCGAGCGCGCTCGGCCTCCTCCGGCTTGTCGGCGTTGGTCCACACGCCCATCCGGCGGATCTCGTCGGCCCAGCCGAGGATGCGCTGGAGGTCCGGCTGGTCCTCGAAGCGGGCGGCCACCGTGGGCACCGCGCCCTGGTAGACCTCGCCCGTGGAACCATCGACGGAGATCCAGTCGCCCTCGGCGAAGGTGAGGCCGGACTCGGAGCTGCGCGCGGACTTCGTGCGGTAGTCGACCTGGAGCTCTGCGCAGCCGGCCACGCAGGGCTTGCCGATCTGGCGTGCCACGACCGCGGCGTGGGACGTCGCCCCACCTCGGGCGGTCAGGATGCCCTCCGCGACGGCCATGCCATGGAAGTCGTCCGGGCTGGTCTCGATGCGCACGAGCACGACCCGCTCGCCTCGCTCGACCCACTCCACGGCGGTGTCCGCGTCGAACACGGCACGACCCACGGCAGCACCCGGCGAGGCGTTGAGCCCCTTGGCGATGCGTGGCGCCGCCTTGAGCGCTGCGGCATCGAACTGGTCCCGCAGCAGCTGGTCCACATGCGCCGGCTCGACGCGGCTGACGGCCTCCTCCTTGCTGATGAGGCCCTCCGCCACCATGTCGCTCGCGATGCGCACGGCCGCTGCGGCGGTCCGCTTGGCGGAACGGGTCTGGAGCATGTACAGGCGGCCACGCTCGATGGTGAACTCGAGATCCTGCACGTCCCGGTAGTGCTGCTCCAGCTGCTGGCCGATGCGCTGGAACTCCCCGAAGACGGTGGGCATGTCCGTCTCCATCTGGGCGATGCGCGGCGCCGTGCGGATGCCCGCCACGACGTCCTCGCCCTGGGCGTTGGTGAGGTACTCCCCGAAGAGCACCTTCTCACCGGTGTTCGGGTCACGCGTGAACGCCACGCCCGTGCCCGAGTCATCCCCCATGTTGCCGAAGACCATGGTCACGACATTGACCGCGGTGCCCAGGTCGTGTGCGATCTTCTGGCTGTTCCGATAGTCGTTGGCGCGCTTGCCGAACCAGCTCGCGAAGACCGCCTTGATGGCGAGGTCCAGCTGCTGATACGGATCGGACGGGAAATCCGCGCCGGTGTCCGCCCGCACGATGGCCTGGAAGTCGGTGACGACCTCGCGCAGGTCCGACGCGGTCAGGTCCGTATCACCCGTGACGCCCCGCTGTGCCTTCTTGGCATCCAGCGCGTGGTCGAAGCGCTCCGCGCTGATGCCCAGCACGATGCGCCCGAACATCTGGATGAAGCGGCGATACGCGTCCCAGCCGAAGCGCTCGTTGCCGGTGAGCGCGATGAGGCCCTGGAGGGTCTGCTCGTTGAGGCCCAGGTTGAGGACCGTGTCCATCATGCCCGGCATCGAGAATCGGGCACCCGAGCGGACGCTCACGAGCAGCGGGTTCGCGGGTTCGCCGAAGCCCTTGCCGGCCTCGCGCTCGACCTGGTGGACCGCGGCCACGACATCGTCCCAGAGACCGTCCGGGAGACGCTCGCCAGCGGCGAAGTAGTCGTTGCAGGCCTCGGTGGTGATGGTGAAGCCCGGTGGGACGGGCAGTCCCGCGATGGTCATCTCGGCGAGCCCGGCACCCTTGCCGCCGAGGAGGTCGCGCATGGAGCCGTCGCCCTCGGCGCGGCCGCCGCCCCAGGCGTAGATGTAGCGCTTGGCAGCCTGATGGGCACGCTCGGACGGTGCCACGGTGTCCGACATCAAAGAGGATCCTCCGGAACGCTCGCGCGGCCCTCTCCCCCGGCCGCGGACTTGTCGATGGTGACCGGTCGATCGTACCATCCGGCATCGGTCGAGCCTCGCTCCCGGACCTGCGAGGCGCCGGGGGACGGCCGCATCCACGCCTGCGGAGGTCGAGGTGCGTGACACCCACGGTCCACCGAGCAGCGTCCCGCGACGACCGCTGTCCCTGTTGCTCGTGGGCATCCTGCTGCTCACCGGAGATCGCTCGCGAGCGCGGCGGAGCGACACCCGGCATCGGACAGCGGGGCATCGCTCCAGACGGCACCCGACACCGGCCCCGGCGATGCCTGCGACCACAACGCCAACGACCTGACGGCGACCGAGACCGCCGACCTTCTGCTCGAGGACACCTACAAGCTGGGCACGCACGACGCCGTGACCCTGCCCCATCACCTGGCCTGGACCGAGG
>CAZYTQ010000009.1:0-17644 GCA_964650135.1 uncultured Anaerolineaceae bacterium
CTCGCCGCCGTGGAAGGTCCCGACGTGGTCGACCGACTGCCGGCGGCGAGGAACGCGAGCGCGGCCTGCCCTGGACCCGCGCCATGTGCGATCGCCGTGATGCGCGCTCCGAGCGCTGCGACGCCTCCCGGAGCCTGGATCAGACCAAGGTAGGGCGGCTCCCACGCCCACACGCCGACGAGCCCTTCGGGATCGCGTGCTGCGAGCTCGAGGGCCACGCATCCGCCGAACGAGTGACCCGCGATGAGGAACGGCTCGCCCGGAGCCACCTCCCGCACCACGGCCCGCAGGTCCGCGAGGTGGACCGCCACATCGATGGGCGCGAGCACGTCACCCGCTGGCATCCGACCGTCCCCCGCCGAACGCCGATCGATGGCGAGCACGCGATGGTCCGGTGCCAGGGCTTCCGCGAGCGGATCGAGCTGGCGGGCGGTGGAGAGCGTCGCGTGGAGCAGCACCACGAGCGGCCCGGTGCCGGTCTCCCGGACGTGGATGGCGGCGCCATCCGGTCGCTCCACCCAGCGGTCGCGATGCGCGGTCGCGATGCGCTCCCGGATCATGGGTCTGATGGGCTTGCCGGAGGCCGTCCGCGGGATGGCATCGACCTCGACCACCCAGGTCGGGCCGGCCCACGGCCCGAGCCGCTCCCGGACGGATCCCCGGAGGGTGCTGAGAGCCACGCGAGACCCATCCTGCGCGAGCACGATGGCGGCCGCTGGCGTGGCGTGCCAGGTCGGATCGGGCCATGCCACCACCCCGGCATCCTCGACGGCGGGATGCTCCACGAGCACCGCCTCCACGGCGGCCGGGGAGACGTTCTCGCCACCCGACACGATGAGGTCATCCCGGCGGTCGAGGACCCACAGGCGCCCGTCGGCGTCCAGCCGTCCGATGTCACCGGTGCGGAGCCAGCCCTCACTTAGCACTGCGTCGGTCGTGCCCGGCTCGCCCTCGTAGCCCTGCATCAGTGACGGCCCCGTCACCTCGAGGGCACCGTCCGAGCCGATCGGCAGGGGTGCCCGCCTCGGGTCCGTGATGCGCACCCGCATCCCCGGCAGTGGTCGTCCAGAGCTGCCGAGCGCCTCGCGCGTCCCCGGGACCCGCAGCGCGGTGACCCCGGAGGCCATCTCCGTGAGCCCGTACGTGGTGACCACCGGCCAGCCTGCGTCGAGTGCCTGGCGAACGAGGTCAGGTGGCATGGGCGCCCCGCCCAGCAGCAGGGCACGCAGCGTGGGCCCGGGCACCACGTCGTCGTGTAGCAGCCGCCGGAGCTGGGTCGGCACCATGGACAGGAACCGGATGCCCCCGGTGGCGAGCGCCTCGGCGACCTGGGTCGTGTCGAAGTGGTCGTGGACCTCCAGGCAGGCTCCGACGCGAGCGGCCCGCAGCACCATCCCCAGGCCGGCGACGTGCGTCAGCGGCATCGCCGCGAGCCAGGTGTCAGCGGCCGTGGCATCGAGCCAGGCGATCCACGAGTCGGCGCTCGCGAGCAGCGCGGCGTGACCGAGGCGGACGAGCCGGGCACGACCCGTGGTCCCGGAGGTGGACACCAGCGCTGCCAACGCATCTGCCTCGAGTGACGGGACGGCCGTCATGACAGGGTCGAGCGGTGACGGCTCCGCCGCCACCCCCGGCCCGCCATCCAGCTCGAGGACCGCGATGCCCATGCCCGTCGCTGCGAGGCGCGTCGCCACCCCCGCGTGGGGTGCGTCGTGGAGCAGCAACGAGACCCCGGCGCGTGCGATCCGGTCCAGGAGCTCCCGATCGCCGAGCCGTGGGTCCAGCGGTACCAGGACGCCACGCGCCGCTCGGATGGCATGGATCGCGAACACCGATCGACCGGGCGTCGCGAGGAGCGCCACCCGTGTGCCACCCGTGACGCCGGCCTGCCCCAGCCGCCTGGCCAGCGCCGCCACGTCGCGACGCAGGTCGCCCCACGTCCAGCGACCCTGCGCGGTGACCAGCGCGTGCGCGTCATCGGCGCCTGCCGCGAGCGGGTCCGGGATGGTCGTCATGCGGTCGCCGGGGATGTCGGGTCCCGTGGGCGGACCCCGAGGCCATCTCCCTCGGGCAACGCGATCCGACCGCACCGCACCGACGGCAGCCCGGTCGTCGGGTCGTCGGCGAGCAGGCCGGCCGTGGCCAGGCCGTGCGCCGTGTCCCCGGGCAGCGTCGCCGCGACGTGGAGCGCCGCAGCGAGGCCGATCCCTGTCTCGTACAGCGTGGAGACCGTCACGCCGAGCCCTGCCGCTGCCGCATGACCCGCGATCGCCAGCGCCGTCCGTGGCCCGCCGACACGTGCCGGCTTGACGACCAGGACGTCCACGGCGTCCGCGTCGACGATGCGGATCGCCGTGGCCAGGTCGGTCACCAGCTCATCGGCCGCGATGGGGATCGCCACCTGGGATCGCAACCGGGCGAGCGCCGCGATGCCCCGTGCCGGGTCGAGTGGCTGCTCCACGTAGTCGATGCCGAGCGGCTCGAGCGCACGCAGCCAGCGCACCGCCGCGTGCTCCGGGAGCGTCCCATTGGGATCGACGCGCACCGCGACGTGCGGGCCCGCGACGGACCGCACCTCCCGGAGCGCCTCGATGGCGCCGGGCCCCGGCGTCACCTTGCACTTGAGGCTCCCGAAGCCATCGGTGACCAGATCGGCCACCTTCCGGGCCACGGCCGTCAGGGCGAGCCCGTCGAGCACGATGAGCGCATTCACCGCGACGTCCGACCGGGTGGCGCCCAGACAGGCCGCGACCGAACGTCCGGTGCGCTGACCCTCGAGGTCGAGGAGCGCCGTGTCGACCGCAGCCCGCAGCGCCCGTGGCACCGCCGCGGGATCCACCTCGGACGCCGAGCGATGGACCAGGTGGGCCGTGGTGGCGTCCACCAGGGCATCGAGGTCGGCCGGCATCGTCGGTCCCGCGACCTCGCCCCAGCCCGCGAGCCCATCCGTCGTCCGCACCCGCAGGAAGGCGGTCTGGGCGGCCGAGCGAGTGGTGGTGCCCCAGCGGACGGGCTCCCGGAAGCGGAGCTCGTGTCGCTCGAGCACGAGATCGATGATGCGGCTCATGACGTGCCCACCGCGCGACCGAGGGCGAGACCGATCGCGAACAGCATCGAGACGACGAGCTGGAGCTGCGCGGTGGCGCCCAGGACCGGGTTGAGCTGGCGCGGATCGCCGTCCTGCCACACCGCCCGCACCAGGGATACGGCCAACGGTATCGTGAGCAATGGCAACGCCACCGTCCAGGATGCCAGCCCGCCGATCCAGAGCAGCGGCGGGACCAGGTAGGCGACCGTGAGCAGCGCCAGGTACTCGCGGCGGGCGAAGCCGGCACCGCGGATGACCGCGAGGGTGCGCTTGCCGGCGCGGCTGTCAGGGCCGATGTCACGCAGGTTGTTGACCACCAGGATCGCGGTCACCAGGCATCCCGGTGTGATGGCCGCCGTGAACCCCAGGGCACTCCATGCCCCGGTCTGGAGATACGCCGTGCCAGCCACCGCCACGAGCCCGAAGAACGTGAAGACCGCGATCTCCCCCATGCCTCGATAGCCGTAGGGCAGCGGGCCACCCGTGTAGGCCACCGCTGCCACGATCGCCAGCGCACCCAGGACCAGCAGCACGGGCCCGCCGATGGCCACCAGGACCAGGCCACACACGGCGGCGGCGAGCAGGCAGAGGGCCGTGGCCAGGGCCAGCTCCCGCTCGCTGAGCAGGCCGCTCGCTGCCGCGCGCGTAGGACCGACCCGGTCCGCCCCGTCGGCACCCGATCGATGGTCGAACAGGTCGTTCGCGAGGTTGGCGCCGACCTGGAGCAGCAGCGCCACGGCGAGGCAGGCGACCGCCGCCACCGGATGCCAGCCACCTTCCGCGATGCCCACACCGAGGCCCACCAGCACCGGGCCCACGGCCGCGGGCAGGGTCCGGGGTCGGATGGCCAGCCACCAGACGCGTGGCCGGGACGTGGACAGCGGGCGGGTCATGGTCAGGGACGACGAGGGAAGCGCGAGAAGTCGGGCCGGCGCTTCTCGAGGAATGCCTGGCTCCCCTCGTGTGCCTCCTCGGTCGTGTAGTAGAGCATCGTGGCGTCGCCGGCCAGCTCCTGGAGACCCGCCAGGCCATCCACGTCCGCATTGAAGGCGCGCTTGAGGAACCGGATGGCCGTGGGACTCTTCTCGAGGATCTCCTCGGCCCACCGGACACCCTCCGCCTCCAGCTCGGCGAGCGGCACGACCGCGTTCACGAGCCCCATGTCGAGTGCCTGCTGCGCGTCGTACTGGCGACACAGGTACCAGATCTCCCGCGCCCGCTTGTGACCCACGATGCGTGCCAGCATCGTCGCGCCGTAGCCCGCGTCGAACGATCCGACACGAGGCCCGGTCTGGCCGAAGACGGCGTTCTCCGAGGCGATCGACAGGTCGCACACGACGTGGAGCACATGGCCGCCGCCGATGGCATAGCCGTTGACCAGCGCGATGACCGGGATGGGCAGCGAGCGGATGAGCCGCTGGAGGTCGAGCACGTTGAGGCGTGCGACGCCATCGGAGTCCTGGTAGCCGCCGATCGTCTTGACCGACTGGTCGCCACCCGAGCAGAACGCGACGTCACCGGCGCCGGTCAGCAGTGCCACGCCGATCGAGCCGTCGTCGCGGATGTGGCCGAAGGCATCGAGCATCTCGCGCACCGTCTGGGGTCGGAACGCATTGCGCACCCGCTGCCGGTCGATGGTCACCCGTGCGATGCCGGTGCCGGAGTGCTCGTACCGGATGTCCTCGTAGACGCGGACGCTGGTCCAGGTGGTGCTCATGAGCTCCTCGTGCTGATGGGGATGGACGTGTCCCGAAGCGCCGGACCGATGGCCGTGGCCAGCGCCGCTGGGTCCTCGACATGGGGTGTGTGGCCGGCACGCGGCAGACGGATGTGGTGTGTGCCCGGGATACCCGCCGCGACCTCCAGGGCGCGCGTGGTACCGACCGGATCGAGGTCGCCCGACACGACCAGCGCGGGCACGCGGATGCGCTCGAGCACGCCCCCCAGCGGCGCCATGGCGCCCTGGCCGCCGCCCTCGAGGCTGCGCGCGAGTCCCTCCGCGTGGTTGGCGAGGCGCTCCCGGCGCAGCCGCGCCCGGACATCCGGGGCCAGGCTGACATGGCTGGCGAAGATGGGCTGCGTCTCCCAGGCAGCCACGAAGTCACCCATCCCGTCCTCCCGCAGCAGCCGCGCCCAGCGAGCATCCGCGACCACCCGAGCGGCACGCTGCTCGGGGTCGGTGATCCCCGCCGACGGGGACACGAGGACCAGCCGACCCACGGACGCTGGGTGATCGATGGCCAGCCGGAGTGCCACGCGGGCCCCGAAGGAGTATCCGAGCACGACTGCCGGGGCCGCATCGAGGCGTGCCAACAACGTGGCAAGGTCCGCAGCCTGCCGTTCGACGGCATGCCGTGGGGCGATGGGGGCATCGGACGCACCATGGCCCAGCAGGTCAGGCGCCACCAGCCGATGACCGGCCACGCTCTCGCCCAGCCATGCCCGGAAGGTCTCGCCGCTGCCGGCGAACCCGTGGAGCAGCAGCAGCGGTGATCCCTCGCCCGTGGCGGTCACCTGCCAGGTCGTGCCATCGGCGAGCGCCATGCGCATCAGGCGTCGGCCTCCACGGCGCGCAGCGCGGCGTCCTGGATCCCGCGGTGGAGCACCACGTTGCGGCGTCGGTCCGTGCGCAGACGCAGGACGCGCACCCCGGGCCGCCCGAGCGAGATCCGGACGCGTGGCCCGATGCCGTCGGGCCGGAGGTCCTCGGTCTCGGCGCCCAGGGCTGCGGCCACGGCCAGCAGGTCGATGCCGTGGGGCGTCCCGAAGAGCTGCTCGAAGTGCTCGGGCAGGCCGAGGTCGGGCCGCTCCGCCACGCCCTGGGGGAGGAACGAGAAGATGCCGCCACCATCGTTGTCGATCACCACGACCGTCGCGGACAGCCTGTTCAGGCGAGCTCCCACGAGGGCGTTCAGGTCGTGCAGGAACGCCACGTCGCCGACCACGGCCAGCACCGGACCGCCTGCCTCGGCCGCGACGCCCAGCGCGGTCGAGACCACGCCATCGATCCCGTTGACGCCGCGATTCGAGAAGCATCGGAGGGCGGTGGCTCCACCCACCAGGAAGGTGTCGAGGTCACGCACCGGCATGGAGCTGCTGACGACGACCCGCGTGTCCGGTGGGAGCTGCCCCTCCAGCTCCGCGAACACACCGCCCTCGAACGGCTCATCGAACATAGCCAGGCCGGCACGCACCACCGCATCCGCGCGCTCCCCGGCACCGCGCCACGTGTCCCGCCACACGGTCCCGACCGATCGGTGGGGGAACGCATGGGTGAGCGCATGGGTGAGCGCATCGGCGACCGCGACAGGGTCGGCGCGCACGAAGGTCCCGCCCCGGAGCACAGGGTCCTCCCACCCGGCGTCATCGATCGTCAGACGTGGCGCATCCACAGCTTCCAGGAACGCGAGCGTGCTGGCGGCCGTGGGAGCCGCTCCGAAGCGGATGACGAGGTCGGGCGCATGCGTCCGGCAGAACGCCTCGGAGCGGATGACGAGGTCGCCCCGTGCCACGAGACCGGAGCGATCGTGAGCGCCAGCGCGCATGCCCGACAGGCCATCGGCGAGGATGGGCGCCCCGATCGCCACCGCGAGCCGAGCGATGGCCGCCGGAGCATCCGGCCGATCGAGGGGCCCGACCACGACCAGCGGCCGGTCGCTCGCCGCGACGAGCCCGACGAGCGCATCGCGCGCGGTCCGATCGGGCATGTCGACCCCGACGTGCGACAGGACCTGCGGCGTGGTGCGGTCCCCGGGTCCTGGCGTCAGCGGGCCATCGGGCAGCAGGGGAGCGCGGAACGGCAGGTTGATCTGGACCGGTCCCGCCGGGGCAGCCGCCGCGATGACCATCGCCCGCGCCGCGACGTCCCGCGCATGGGACTCGGGCCACGAGCCGTCGGGTACGGGCAGCTCGGCGAACCACTTCGCGGCACGTCCGTAGAGGTGATCCTGGTCGATGGTCTGGGCGCTGCCGCGGTCGCGCAGCTCTGGTGGGCGATCCGCGGTCAGGACGACGAGAGGCACACGTCCGTGGTGCGCCTCGACGACGGCGGGTGCGAAGTTGACCACCGCCGTGCCCGAGGTGCCGAGCACGGCGACGGGTCGTCGGGCGGCCTTGGCGAGGCCCAGCGCCAGGAAGGCCCCGGCACGCTCGTCGACGTGGGTCAGTACCCGGATAGCGGGGTTCGCGCGGAGCGCGAGGGCCATCGGCAGCGAGCGGGAGCCGGGGCACACCACGGCATCGCGCAGGCCGGCGGCCACGAGCTCCGCCACGAACGCGCGCAACGGTGCCGCCGCCGTCGTCACGAGCGCCATTCCCCAAGGGCCCGGAGCGTGGCCCCGATCTTGAGGCCCGACTCCTGCCATTCCTCAGCCGGATCGGAGTCGCCCACGATGCCGCAGCCCGCGAACAGCGTCGCGTGCGGACCCTCGACGACGCATGATCGGATGGCGACCATGAAGCAGCCCCGTCCGGCCGCGTCGAGCCAGCCGACCGGCCCTGCGTACCAGCCCCGGTCGATACCTTCCTGCTCCGCGATCAGCTCCAGTGCTGCCTCCCGTGGCCAGCCACCCACGGCCGGTGTCGGGTGGAGCAGCTGGACCATGTCCAGCACGCCGGTGTGGGCGGGCAGGGTCGCGCGCATGTCCGTCGCGAGATGCTGGAGCGAGGGCAGGCGGAGGAGGTGCGGCATGTCCTCCACCTCGAGGTCGCCCACGGCGCCCGCGAGGGTGGCGCGCAACATGTCCACCACGACCGCGTGCTCCTCGCGATCCTTCTCCGATGCCAGGAGCGCCGCACCCAGCTCCGCGTCCGAGGCAGCATCCGCGCCGCGTCCCGTGGTGCCGGCGAGCGCCACGGTCCGGATGCCTCGTCCATCGCCCGCCACGAGGCACTCGGGGGTGGCTCCCAGGAACGTGCGGCCCGCCGCGTGGAACGCGAACCGTGTCCGTGGCGCGAGGGTCGGATCGTCCGGAGCGGCCATGCGCGCGAGGATCGAGACGGCGTCCAGGTCGGCCTCGGCCTCCACATCGAGCCGACGCGCCAGCACGACCTTGTCGAGCCGTCCTCGTCCGACCGCTCCCGCCGCGCGAGCGACGGCGGCCGACCAGGCGTCCTGCTCGGGGCACGTGCTCGTGGACCGCAGGCGGGGCAGGGGTCGAGGACCACCCCTGACGGGCCCCTGCCACAGGGCGTCCTCGATGATGCGGAGGCGTTGGACCAGCATCCTGGCGGCCGAGCGCGCCTCATCGGGACCGCTCACCACCAGGGACGCGCAGAGGAGCGGCCCGTGGGGCGTCGCGCGGAGGATGAGCGAGGGCAGGTCGAGATGGCCGTCCTCGAAGCCACGCCACCGGGCGTCGCGGCTGCGTGTCGGTGCGAACGTCGCGCCGCCGATGAGCAAGGGACCGGCTCCCTCGACGCCCGACGCGGACCCGAACGTGCGTGCGCCCGCGATGAGCCGCTCCCAGCGTCGCCCTGCCTCCCGGAAGCGCTGGTCGCCCACGAGGTCCACGCGCCACGCGACACCGATGCCCACGACGACCTGACCGTCATCGGTCAGCCAGAGTGCGCTGTCCTCGCCCAGTCTGGATGCCGCATCGAACCAGGCGAGCGGCTCCTGCCATGGCGTGGCGATGGTGACCGACACCAGGGTCCCGGCGGGCACCCGGTCGAGGGGCGCTCGCGCCAGCTCCGCGGCCAGCGATCCGGCCAGGGCCCGCTCGGGGATCGCGGAGATGGTCATCGCATCGCGCCCGGACCGAGCGCGCTGATGCGCGCCTCGGGCACCCCCACGCTGCGCAGGAGCATCCCGCGCAGGGTGGGGTATGACGCTTCGAGGGGTGTCGGCCGCTCGGTCACGAGCCAGCGGATGACGAGCTCGTGGATGGCGCCGAACCATGCGCCACCGGCCACGGCCGTATCCAGGGGCGGGATGACGCCCTCGTCGACCGCCGCGTCGAGATACGAGGCGATGAGCGACGTGAACCGGTCGTGGAGCCGGAGCGTCTCGACCCGGAACATCGCGCCGGCACCCAGCCCGTCGATGAGCAGCAGCCGGGCCATCGACCGATGGCCCGCGAAGATGCCCAGCACCGCGCCGATGGCGGCGCTGGCCCGCTCCACCGGGTCGGCGTGCTGGCTGACCGTCCGCTCCACCTTGGCGATGAGGCGGTCGGCCGTGGAGTCGAGCAGCTCCACGAAGATCGATTCCTTGGTCGGGAAATGGAAGTAGATACCGCCCTTGGAGGTGTCCGCTTCCCGTGCGATCTCGTCCATCGCCGTGTCCCGGTAGCCGCTGCGGCCGAACACGTGGAACGCGGCGTCGAGGATGCGCTCGCGGCGCTTGCGGGTGCGTTCCTCGTTGGAGGTCCGGGGATGGTCGTCCATGGTGAGCCCGAGCATTCCCTCACAAACCGACCGACCAGTCGGTCGGTTCGAGGAGGATAGCGCGGATGCCCCCGGGTGGTCCGCGATCGTGGCACGCTCCTGACCTATCCACTCGTGGGTGACCCGACCGCGTTCCCCGGTCTCGCGACGACCCAGTTTCCCGAGAACGAGGACGCGGCGCGCTACTTCCGGGATGGCCCCACGCTACTCGAGCAGGTCCTGCCGTTCGACCTGGCCTCCCCGCTGTCGCGATGGTGGGTGCTGGTGCTGCCGCTGGCCTTCCTGGTGGTGCCGCTCATCGCGGCGGTGCGCGCCGTCTGGTCGTGGTTCAACACCAGTCGCATCGTGGGCTGGTACCCACGGCTCCACTGGATCGAGCAGCACCTGACCGACTTCTCGCTCGAGGAGCTCGATGATCAGGCCGAGTTCCTGGCCGACCTCGACCGTTCGCTGCCGATCCGGACCCGTGTCTCGGCGGGTTACCTGTCGGCGTACTACGACCTGCGGCTGACGCTCGACTTCGTGATCTCCCGGGTGGAACAGCGACGCCAGGAGCTGCGTGGCCTCGAGGCAGCCGGGGTCGCGCCACAGCCGGACTTCGGGGAAGAGCCACCCGAGACACCGGACATCCCGAGGGCGTCCGCACAGGCCTGACGACCCGGGACGTGCGCTGCCCTCGCTCGGCAGGGCACCGCACCACTCCGCGCGTGTGCTAGCGTGCCCGGCAGAGTGGGACGTCCAGGTGGCCGATGCTCGCTGGCGGCAGCTCCAACACAGGGAGGGGAGAGATGGGTCAGGTCAAGGTCCACGCGATCGCTGCAGAGGTCATCGGGACCTTCTGCTTCTTCCTCATCGGCCTCATGGCCGTGACCTCGACATACGCGTTCAATGCGACCACCGGCCCTGACCTCGTGGTCATCGCCCTGGGCTTCGGCTTCGGCCTGTTCGCGGCCATCGCCATCGGTGGGGCCGTGTCGGGGGGCCACTTCAACCCCGCGGTGACCATCGCTGCGGTCGCGGACAGGCGACTCGACCCGGTCCATGGCGTCGCCTACATCGCGGCGCAGGTGGTGGGTGGCATCGCGGCCGCCCTCGTGGTCGGCGCGATCTTCGGTCAGGCGGCCGTGGTCAACACCATCACCAAGCCGGGTGCGGGCGTGTCGGAGATCCAGGCACTCATCATCGAGGTCGTGTTCACGGCCATCTTCCTGGCCGTGATCTTCACCGCGGTGCGACGTGCCCCGACCCACGCGGGGTTCGTGATCCCACTGACCCTCGTGGTCATCCACCTCGCCATCGTGCCCTTCACCGGTTCGTCGGTGAACCCCGCACGGTCGCTTGCCTCGGCGCTCGTGGGCGGCGATCTCACGGGTATCTGGGTCTACATCGTCGGGCCCATCGTGGGCGGGCTCATCGGCTGGGCGGTGTTCAAGTACCTGGACACGGCGCCCGCCGACTGAGTCATGGGCGCCGGTCGGACGCCGGCGCCCTGTCCCCGCTCGTCAGGCCCGGTCGAGCGCCCGCATGAGGTCGGCGACGAGGTCGTCTGCGTCCTCGATGCCCACCGACAACCGGATGAGGGACCGGGGCACCTCGAGCGCCGAACCCTGGACCGCGCCGTGGGTCATGCCGTGGGGGACCTCGATGAGTGATTCCACGCCCCCGAGCGACTCGGCGAGCGCGAAGATCGTGGTGCCCTCGCAGACGCGCACCGCACGCTCCTCGGCTGACCGGCCGCCGACGGCAGCCGGTCGGAAGGAGACCATGCCACCGGGGTAGCGCATCTGCCGCTCCGCGATCGCCGCCTGGGGGTGTGCATGCGGCCCGTCGAGCAGGGCCGGTGAGCGCACCCAGTCCACGTCCTTGCGTGCCGCCAGCGCCCGTGCCACCGCGAGGCCATTGGCCGAGTGTCGCTGGATGCGCAGCTCGAGCGTGCGCAGGCCGCGCAGCACGAGGAAGCAGTCGAACGGTCCAGGGACCGCCCCGATGGCGTTCTGGAGGAACCGCAGCCGCTCGAACAGGTCGTCGCGGCTCGTGGCAAGCACGCCATTCACGGTGTCCGAGTGCCCCGCGAGGTACTTCGTGGCGCTGTGATACACGATGTCCGCGCCGAGCTGCAGCGGCTGCTGGGCGAGCGGGGACGCGAAGGTGTTGTCCACGACCACGATGGGCGCCTCACCCCGCGCGCCCGTCACGGCATGCGTGGCGGTCGTCACGGCATGGATGTCGACGAGCTTCAGCAATGGATTGCTGGGTGTCTCCAGCCAGACCATCCGGGTGTCCGGCCCGAGGTGCTCCGCGAGCGTTGCCATCGGGTCGACCGACAGGTCCACCCATCGCGCGTCGATACCCGTCTCGCGGAGGACCCGCTCGAACAGGCGGTAGGTGCCCCCGTACACGTCGTCCGCGATGATCACGCGCTCGCCGGGGCGCACCAGCTGCGCGATGGTCGAGGCGGCCGCCGAGCCGCTCGCGAACGCCAGACCATGGCGACCGCCCTCGAGCGCGGCCACCGCGCGCTCCAGCCGGGTCCGGGTGGGATTCCCCGTGCGTGCGTACTCCCAGCCGCCTCGCGGTCGCCCGACACCGTCCTGGGCATAGGTGCTGGTCTGGTAGATGGGGGGTGCCACGGCGCCGGTCAGCTCGTCGGGCTCCTGGCCCACATGGACGACGCGCGTGCCTGGTCGTTGGTCGATGGGGTCGTGAGGGTCCACGTCGCGGATGGTACGACCCGGGCCGCTGATACGATGGGCCGAGCCAGATCGATCGGATCCCGAAGCAGGAGCCCAGTCCCGCATGTCCCATCCCAAGGTCACCGTCATCGGCGCCGGAAATGTCGGCGCGACCACCGCGCAGCGCATCGCGGAGGCCGGACTGGCCGACGTCGTGCTCGTCGATATCGTGGAGGGCCTGCCCCAGGGCAAGGCGCTCGACCTCGCCGAGGCGGCCCCGGTCCTGGGCCACGACTGCCGGATCACGGGGACCAACGACTACGCGGACACGGCCGGCTCCGATGTCATCGTGGTGACCTCGGGTCTCGCTCGCCAGCCGGGCATGAGCCGGGACGACCTGCTCGCCAGGAACGCAGGCATCGTGCGTGCGGTCGTCTCGCAGGCCGCGGCCGCCTCGCCGGATGCGATCATCATCGTGGTCACCAACCCGCTCGATGCGATGTGCCACATCGCGCTCGAGGCGTCCGGCTTCCCGCCCGCGCGCGTCATCGGCATGGCCGGGGTGCTGGACTCGGCTCGCTTCCGGAGCTTCATCGCCCAGGAGCTCGGCGTCTCCGTGACCAACACCCACGCGTTCGTGCTGGGCGGCCACGGCGACACCATGGTGCCGCTGCCGCGCTACTCGACCGTGGGTGGCGTGCCGCTGACCGAGCTGCTGTCGGCGGAGCGCATCGAGGCGCTGGTCGATCGCACCCGCAACGGTGGTGCCGAGGTCGTGGCTCTGCTCAAGACGGGCAGCGCGTTCTATGCGCCCGCCGCATCCACGTTCCAGATGGTCGATGCCATCCTCAACGACCGACGGATGATCCTGCCCTGCGCGGTCTACCTCCAGGGCCAGTACGGCGTCCAGGGCCTGTATGTGGGCGTGCCCGTGAAGCTCGGTCGAGGCGGCATCGAGGAGATCGTGACCATCGAGCTCACCGGCGAGGAGCAGGTGGCCTTCGAGGCGTCCGCATCCGCGGTGCAGGGTCTGGTGACGCGCATGGCGGAGCTGGCCGCGGAGGCGGCCTCCTCGAAGGGCTGACGATGGACGCAGCGACCGGCAGCGGAGACGTGGTCGCGTCCGCGGCCTGACATCGACATGCCGGTCATCACGATCTCCCGCCAGTTCGCGGCCGCCGGTGGACCCATCGGAGCAGAGCTTGCGCGCCGGTTCGATGCCGAGCTGCTGGACCGGGAGATCGTGGCCCAGGTGGCCGCCCGTGCCGGCATGCCCGAGTCCGAGGCGGAAGGCTATGACGAGCAGCTGCCGGGACTCTGGCAGCGCCTCGTGTCGGCGCTCGCGATGGGTGGTCCCGACCCGTCCCTGCCGCCGCTGCCGGTCGGCCTCGTGCCTGCGGCCGCGGTCCAGGAGCAGCTGGCACAGCTCACCCGGGCGGTGATCGAGGAGGCAGCGGCACGCGGCAATGCGGTCATCATCGGGCGAGGTGGGGCCTACATCGTGCCCCGTTCGCGCGACACGCTCCACGTGCAGCTCCACGCGCCCCTCGAGGCACGCATCCGGTACCTCGTGCAACGGGTGGAGGAGATCCCCGCCGACACCCGCCCGGACGAGGCGTCGCTGCGGGAGCTGTGTCGGAGCATGGATGCCCGACGCGCGGACTATGTTCGTCGGTCGTTCGACCGCGACTGGCTCGACCCAGCGAGCTATGACCTGTCCATCGACACGGGCTCCATGGGCGTCGCGGCCACCGTGGATCTCATCGAGCTCGCTGCCCGGCGTCATGACCCGACCGCGTTCCGGCCTGGCCGTGCCATCCCGTGACGGCGTCGGCTCCCAGGGTCGGCGGGTTGCCGCCCGGCCTGCGTGTCTTCCGACACCGCAACTTCCGGCTGTTCTACCTGGGGCAGCTCATCTCGCTCGCGGGCACCTGGATGCAGGCGGTGGCCCAGGACTGGCTGGTGCTGGAGCTGACCAACGACCCGGTGGCCCTGGGCATCGTGGCGGCCGCCCAGTTCGTGCCCGTGATGGTCCTGGGTCTGTTCGGTGGTGTGGTCGCCGATGCCGTGCCCAAGCGTGTGGCCCTGATGTTCACGCAGAGCGGCGCCGCCGCGCTTGCCCTCGTGCTCGGGCTGCTCGTGCTGGGCGGTCATGTCGAGGTGTGGCAGGTCATGGTGATGGCGTTCCTGCTGGGGGTCATCAACGCCTTCGACATGCCCATCAGGCAATCGTTCGTCGTGGAGATGGTGGGGCGACCCGACGTGGCCTCGGCCGTGGCCCTCAACAGCGCGGCCTTCAACGCCGCGCGCGTCGTCGGGCCGGCCATCGCGGGCGTGCTCATCAGCCTCATCGGTCTCGCGCCCCTGTTCCTGGTCAACGCGGCCAGCTACCTCGTGGTCATCGCCGGGTACCTGATGATGGACGTTCGGCAGCTGGCTCCGGTCGCCCACGCTCATCTGGAGCGGTCCGTGCGTGCCGTGACGGACTCGCTCGTCGAGGGACTGCGCTATGTGCGCGCCACACCCGTCATCCTGCTGTGTGTCGGGCTCATCGGCGCGGTCTCCATGGTCGCGCTCAACTTCCCGGTCCTCGGCCCGCTCATCGCGCGTGACCTGCTGGGCGGTGGCGCCGAGACCTATGGCTTCCTGATGGCCGCGGCCGGCGTGGGATCGCTCGTCTCCGCACTCATGCTCGCGTTCGGTGGCCGGGCCACGCTCAAGCGCGTCTTCGTCGGGGGCGTCCTCATCGGTGTCGCCGTGCTGGGTGTCGGACTGTCATCCACGGTGCCTGTCTCGGTGGTGCTGATGGGCATCGTCGGCTGGTCGACCGTGGCCATCGGCGCGACCACCAACACCATCATCCAGCTGAGCGTGCCCGATGACCTTCGGGGCCGCGTGATGAGCGTCTACACGACGGTGTTCGCGGGCACGACGCCGGTGGGCAGCATCCTCGCCGGTGCCGCCGCGAGTCGGATCGGTGTCTCGACGACGCTCGTGCTGGCGGGCTGCATCACGGCGGGCACGACGCTGATCGCGGCGGTCTGGGCGGTCCGGCGCCAGGGTCTGTCGCTGACCGCCGCCCCGACGCAGCGATCCAGCCAGCCTCATCGAGGCGAGGTGTGACCCTCGGCTTCGACCCCCGCCTCGAGGTGGCCGGGCTGTGGGTGCGCTGGGAGGCCATCGCGCTGGCGACCGTGCTGCTGCTCGCGCTCGCCCTCTGGGTCGTGGAGCTGCGCGACCGGGTCGGACCCACGACCAGCGGCGAGGACATCGCGTTCGTGCTTCTCGCGGTCATCCCGGGTGCCGTGGTCGGTGGCCGCCTGGTCCATGTGCTGGACTTCCCGGCGATGTACATGCTCGATGTCCGAGCGGCGTTCGACTTCGGCCAGGGCAGCCTGTCGTCGGTGGGTGCGGTCGTGGGTGGCTGTCTCACCGGCGGCTACATGTGCCGGCTCCTGGGCGGGCGTGTCGGTGCCTGGGCGGACGCTGCCGCCATCCCGCTCCTGGTCGCCATCGGTGGCGGCAAGCTGGCGCTGCTGCTGGGTGGTGCGGGTCAGGGAGTCGCGTGGGATGGCCCCTTGGCGGTCGCCTTCGGTGGTCCGGGACCGTGGCGGGCGGTCGATCCGGCGGTGCCGGCCTGGCCGTCGCAGGCGATCGAGGGCGCCTGGGCGCTGCTGGGCATCCTGCCGGTGATGCTCGTGGGGGAGCGCATCCGTGGCGGTGCGCGTGATGGTCATGGCCTGATGCTGCTGCTGGCCATCGCGTGGTGGCTGTCGGGTCGGACGCTGGTCGCTCTCACGTGGCGCGACGATCCGGTCATCGGCGCCCTGGGTGCGGAGGGTATCGCGAGCGCGATCGTGCTGGGCGGCACGCTGGTGCTCCTGGTGCGTGGCTGGCGAGGTGGCGGCCGACCGGACGCGATGCGAGGGCCATCCCCCTCCCTCACCTGACCACTCCGTCACGGACCCGGTCGAGCGGGGTATCGTGGACGGCCACAGCCCATCGCCGGCGGCGCGCGCCGCGATGCGAGATGTCCCATGCCCGAGGTCCACGTCATGACCCAGCTCGCTGAACCCGCTCTCGGTGTGACCACCCCCGCCGCCCGCGTCCACCACTGGATCGGGGGTCGGCTCGTGGAGGGGACGTCCGGGCGCACCGGTCCTGTGTATGATCCGGCCACGGGGCGTGTCGCGCGCCAGGTGGACTTCGCGTCCGCCGACGAGGTCGGCGCTGCGGTCGCTGCCGCGAAGGCGGCCTTCCCGGCGTGGCGCGCGACATCGATCTCGAAGCGCACCGAGATCATGTTCGAGATCCGGAACCTCGTCGCGGAGCGACGCACGGAGCTCGCCGCGCTGCTCACCGCGGAACATGGCAAGGTCCCCTCGGACGCCCTGGGCGAGATCGCGCGTGGCCTCGAGAACCTGGAGTTCGCGTGTGGCGTGCCGCAGCTCATCAAGGGTCAGTACAGCGAACAGGCCTCGACGGGGGTCGACGTCTATCAGATCCGTCAGCCGCTGGGGGTCGTCGCGGGCATCACGCCCTTCAACTTCCCGGCCATGGTGCCGATGTGGATGTTCGCGAACGCCATCGCGTGCGGCAACACGTTCCTGCTCAAGCCGTCCGAGAAGGATCCGTCCGCTGCGTTGTTCCTCGCCGAGCTGCTCCGCACGGCGGGTGTGCCGGACGGCGTGTTCAACGTGATCCAGGGTGACAAGGTCGCGGTCGATGCGATCCTCGAGCACCCGGACATCAAGGCCATCTCGTTCGTGGGCTCGACGCCCATCGCGAGGTACATCTACGAGACCGGCACCGCGAACGGCAAGCGGGTCCAGGCGCTTGGTGGCGCCAAGAACCACATGGTGGTGCTGCCGGACGCGGACGTGCAGATGGCGGCCGATGCCGCCGTGTCGGCTGCCTATGGCTCCGCTGGTGAGCGGTGCATGGCCATCAGCGTCGTGGTCGCCGTCGGCGACGTGGCGGAGCCCCTCGTGGATGCGATCCGCGAGCGGCTGCCGCGCATCAAGGTCGGTCCCGGCACCGATCCCGAGGCCCAGATGGGCCCGCTCGTGACGCGCGAGCACCGGGACCGTGTGGCGTCGTTCCTGGACCGCGCCAGCGCCCAGGGGGCGACGGTCGTTGCCGATGGCCGCGACCTCGACCTGTATCGCGACAGCGAGGGCTTCTTCCTGGGGGTCTCGCTCGTGGACCGCGTGACGCCGGACATGGACAGCTACTGCACCGAGATCTTCGGCCCGGTGCTGGAGGTGGTGCGGGTCGCCAGCTACCGGGAGGCGGTCCGGCTGGTCAACGAGAACCCGTACGGCAACGGGACCGCGATCTTCACCCGGGACGGCGGCGCGGCCCGCCAGTTCCAGTTCGAGGTGGAGGCGGGCATGGTGGGCATCAACGTGCCCATCCCGGTGCCCGTGGCGTACTACTCCTTCGGTGGCTGGAAGGCATCGCTGTTCGGCGACCTCCACATGTACGGCCCCGAGGG
>CAZYTQ010000009.1:17654-47501 GCA_964650135.1 uncultured Anaerolineaceae bacterium
CTACACGCGCGCCAAGGTGGTCACGTCCCGTTGGCCCGATCCGGGGACCTCATCAGTGGACCTGGGCTTCCCGCGGACCCGCTGAGCGCGGTGCCAGCCAGCTCGTCGGGGGTGGCTGGACCAGGACCGCGTCGCACGCCGGCTGCCATCGGCCATCGGTCCGGCGACGCTGCCTGCCCCGGACGCGACCCGCCGCAGCCGCGCCCGCTGGACGCCAGCGTCCCTCAGGGTCGAGGCAACAGGGGCTCGTAGCTGTCTGCGTGGCGCGGCTCGACGAGCCACGCTGCGGCACCAGCCACCCAAGCCTGGAAGTGGGGCGTCTCCCGGTGGGCGGCCGCGGCCTCGTCCGTGGTGTACCACTCGTACAGCACGAAGCGTGTCGGGTCGTCCATCGACCGCAGCACGTCGAAGCGGACGTTGCCGGGCTCCCGGATGGATCCCTCGTGGTTCCGGCGCGTCATGTCGAGGAACTCCTCGAGATGCTCGGGCTTCACGTGGACGTGGACGATGCGGACCGTCATCGATGATCTCCCCGGAGGCGCGCCCATGTCCCGGGACGCGACAAGGCCCGGGAGCGACGTGGTCGTCACTCCCGGGCCCATGATGCACCGTGTCAGGGGGCGGGCGAGTCCTCGGGCGTCTCGTCCATCGGCATCTCCGACGGCAACGGACCGGGCTCGGTGCCGACCGCGGTCGCTGTGAAGGTCTGGAGCATGCCCAGCACGAAGTGCGGCGGACCGCCCGGGGTCGCGCTCGGGTCCGGTGGCCCATCGGGGATCTCGGTCATGCCCTGGGGGACGAAGCAGAGCGCGATGTACTCGCCCTCCGCGGGGATGGTCAGGCTGCCCTCGGCCATCTCGCCGGGGCCTGCGAAGAGGGGCATCCCACCCACGATGGTCACGAACCGGCCGGCGTCCTCATCAGACAGCTGGAGGAGCTCCTCGAACGACTGCGTGACACCATCGTTCTTGCGTGCGATGAGGAGCTCATGCACCTCGTCGCCCTGGTTGTCGAATGCGAGCACGGTACCGGCGGGCACCGTCGTGGGCAGCCCGGCGAAGTGGTAGTCGGTGCCGACGACGGTGATGGTGGGTCCGCCGGCCCCGGAAGCCGTCGGCGGTGCCGACGAGGGGCTCGCGTCCTGGGCGGCGACCGGCACTGCCATCAGCGCGATGAGCGATGCGGTCGCCATCAGGGGCAACAGCGAGCGACGGGTGATCACGGTGAGCCTCCTGTGGCGGTCGCGGGTCATCGTGACCCATGGAGGGCATGCTAGCCGGCGTGCCGGCGCCATCCAAGGGACGAAGCGGTGACGCGCCCTACGTCAGATGTCGCAGGGACACCACGGGATCGGTCGCCTCGCGGGCCTCGTGACGACCGGTGACCATGAGCGCCGTCAGCTGGGTCCGCGACCGAGCGCCCGTCTTGGCGTAGACCCGCGACAGGCTTGCCTCGACCGCCTTGGGTGTCACGAACAAGGCTGCCGCGACCTCCTTGTTGGACAACCCCTGGGTCACCAGGCCGGCGACCCGCTGCTCGCTCTCGCTGAGGGTCCCCTGTGCGGGGGCCCGACCCCCGATGCGTGCCAGCTCCCTGTGCGTGTTCTCGGCCCATCGCCGCGCACCCAGCCGGACGAACAGCTCGTGCGCCTCGAGCAGGATGGTGCGCGCGGCCCGTTTGCGGGTCGCGCGGCGCTGGACCTTGCCGAGGAGCAGCGACAGCTGGCCCAGCTCGTAGGGGAGCGGTGCCCTCCGGGCCTCGTCGACGGCCGCGTCGAGATGGTCGACGGCAGCGCCGAGGTCGCCTCGCGCGGCGTCCAGCAGTCCCCGGCTCGCGAGGGCTGCGGAGGTGACCGACGGCCGAGGGACGCGCTCCGCCTCACGCTCCAGCCACACGCCAAGGCGCGCCGCCGCATCGACGTGCCCCAGGAGCAGATGCGCCTCCACCGCGGTGACCAGGTAACGCAGCTCGCCAGGATCGCGGACGCCGGCGTCCAGGAGGGTGGTGGCCAGGGGCCCGAGGTGACGTGCCGTGGCGGCCGCGTCCCCGAGCGCGGCGGCGATCTCGCCCATCGCCCACAGCGCGTGCTCGCCACCCCGCGTCAGGGCGGCGGCCGGCTGGCCCGGTGTGAAGTCGGGGCCTGCCGCCAGCAGGAGGGATCGCTCGGCGGCATCCCGGGCCGAGGCCAGCTCTCCCCGACGTGCCAGCACGAGTGCGAGACGCCCGAGTGCCGAGGCCCTGCTGGGCACCTGTCCGGCCTGGAGCGCGAACTCGTCCGCCGCCCGCGCCAGTCGCTCCGCCTCGGCGTAGTCGCCCATCAGGCAGACGACCGTGGACAAGCGATTGCGGAGAGGGGCGATCGAGGTCACGTTGCCACGCTCGTCTGCGCGGTGCAGGAGCTCGCGGAACACGGACCGTGCTCGTTCCAGCTCGTCGTCCGCGGCGAGGATGGCGCCGAACGCGAAGCTCGGCTGGCGCATCACGCACGATTCGGCGAGCGCGGGCTCCAGCTCCAGCGCTCGGGCCATGGCGGCCGGTACGGGCGATCCGGTGGACTGGCCCACGAGCGCCACCGCCGCCAGGGCCTCACCCAGGGCGGCCGGGTCATCGCGGGTCGCGGCGATCGCCGCCGCCGATCGTGCATGTCGAGCGGCATCCTCGAGGTCCACGTGCGTCAGCAGCAGCCCCTCGGCGATGCTCTCCTCGAGCGCGCCCCGCAGCTGATCGTCCGAGCCGACCTCGGCGAGCGCCTGGCGCTGGAGTGTGACACCCGCGCCGACGTCCACCTGGAAGTGACGCACTCGCGCGAGCGCGGCCATGACGCGTGCCCGGGCCGGGCCGGGCGCCGTTCGTTCGATGAGCCACTCGAGGAGTGCGGCGGACACGTCCGATTCGCCCGATTCGAACCGGCAGTGGGCCTCCAGGAACGTCCGGCGATGGGCTCCAGCGGTCTCGTCATCGGGGGTCAGCCGGCGTGCCAGCGAGGCGAGGTCCGCGGCATCGGCAGCCGCTGCCCGCTGGAGCGCGTCGGTCGCGGCCATCTCGACCTCCATGGCCACGCGCTCGTCAGGACCCTGTGTGGCCAGTGCGAGGTGACGCACCTGCTCGATGCGATCGGGGACGACGCGGGCGAGACGGCCGTGGATGTCGACCCGTTCGGCGACCGTCAGCGCGGCGTACGCCGCCGATGCCAGCAGGGGATGCCGGAAGGTCACGACGCCGCTGTCCAGATCGACCACCCCGGCCGCCACGGCAGGCGCGACCACGGTCTCCGGATCGGCCAGCGCGAACGTGCGACCCAGGACGTCGAGGGAGGGGCGGGACATCACGGCACACGCACCGAGGGCCTCTCGGGTGTCGGGAGGCAGCTCACCGATGCGCCCGCCCACCAGCGCACGCAGGTCCGATGGGAGCGTCTCGCCGGGACGGAGCTGCAGCCGACCGTCGCGCAGCGCGCGCGCCAGCTCCAGGGCATACAGCGGGTTGCCTGCGGACAGCTCATGGACGCGTGACAGGACCGGACGCGAGAGCACCATACCCGTCCGCGCCCGGACCAGGGCATGGATCGCATCGGCCGGGAGTGGCTTCAGCTGGAGCATCGTCGGCTCGGCCAGATCGGTGGCCATGAGACCACCCCGTGACAGTGCCTCGGGACGACGGGCGACGAAGGCCGCGACGTGCTCCCGGCGGAGGCGCCGCAGGGCGAAGCGCACCACGTCCACCGTCGCGCCGTCCAGCCACTGGGCGTCATCGATGAGCAGCAGCACCGGTCGCCCTGCCGAGAGCAGTCGGAGCGCGTTGAGGAACGCGGTGGCCACCGCGAGACTCTCCAGCGGATGCCCAGCCGCCGGTCGGAGCAGCAGCGCGGTCTCGAGCGCCCTCTGCTGGGGCACGGGCAGCGCCGCCAGGAATGTCCCGAGCCGATCGCCGAGGAGGTCGCCGAGCGCTGCGTAGGGCAAGCCCGCCTCCGGCTCGACCGGTGCAGCCCGGAGCACGCACATCCCCGAACGTTGGGCCTCGTCTGCCGTCGCGCGCACCAAGGAGGTCTTGCCGATCCCGGGCTCGCCCTGGAGCAGGATGGTCCCGGGCAGGCGCTCCGTATCGCCCAACCAGGCAGCGATGGCCTCCAGCTGGGCCTCACGTCCCACGAGCTCCTGCACGCGGCTCACATCATCCTCGCCGCGGAGCATCGGGGCTCATCGACGGTGGCGTCAAGACCCTGTGTTGGGCTCGGGCGGCTCACACGCCCGCTGGGGCGATCGCGCTGGCCGCGGCTCAGACGAGGTGGTCGCGTGCGACCCGACGCCGCAGGAACCGGCCGTGGCCTCGTGTGCCCACGTATCCGTCCTGGTCGATGATGACCGAGCCCCGCGACAGGACCACCTCGGTGGCACCCGTGACCTCGCGACCCTCGTAGCACGAGTAGTCCACATCCATGTGGTGCGTCGTCGCCGAGATGGTGTGTCGCTTCGACGGGTCGTAGATGACGATGTCGGCATCCGCACCGGCCGCGATGATGCCCTTGCGACCCGCGAGACCGAACATCCGCGCCGGTGCCGCGGAACAGATCTCCACCCAGCGCTCCTTGGAGATGCGCCCGGCCAGGACGCCCCCGTCGAACAGCAGGTCGACCCGGTCCTCGACGCCCGGCAGGCCGTTCGGGATCTTGCGGAAGTCACCCTGACCGAGCTGCTTCTGGTCGTGGAAGTCGAACGGGCAGTGATCGGTCGCGACGACCTGGAGGTCGCCGTGGACGAGTCCCTTCCACAGGTCCTCCTGGTGGTCGGCGGAGCGCAAGGGCGGGGAGCACACGAACTTGGCACCCTCGAATCCGTTGCCCATGTCATCGAGCGACAGGAACAGGTACTGGGGGCAGGTCTCGGCATACGCCGCGGTCCCCCGGTCGCGCGCGTCGCGCACCGCCTCGAGCGCCTCGCGTGCGGACAGGTGGACGATGTACACGGGCACGCCGGCGGCCTCCGCGAGGCGGATGACGCGGTTGGTCGCCTCGCCCTCGAAGATGGGATACCGCACGACCCCGTGGTAGTAGGGATCGGTGTCACCGGCTGCCACGGCCTGTGCCGCCACGACATCGATGGCCATGCCGTTCTCGGCATGCATCAGGATCGTGCCGCCGTTGCGAGCCGTCTGCTGCATCGCCCGGAAGATGGCGCCGTCATCGGAGTAGAAGACACCCGGATACGCGGTGAACAGCTTGAAGTCCGTCACGCCTTCGTCGACGAGGCCGTCCATCTCGGCGAGCGTCGAATCGTTCACATCGCTCATGATCATGTGGAAGCCGTAGTCGATGGCGCACTGACCCTCGGCCTTGGCATGCCATGCGTCGAGGCCCTCGCGCAGGGAGTGGCCGCGCGCCTGGACGGCGAAGTCGATGATGGTCGTCGTGCCACCGAACGCGGCTGCCCGCGTGCCGGTCTCGAACGTGTCCTTGGCGAACGTGCCGCCGAAGGGCAGCTCCATGTGGGTGTGTACGTCGATGCCACCCGGGATGACATAGCGCCCGGCCGCATCGATCGTCCGGTCGAGGCCGGTCGCCAGCGGTGTCGACGCGAGGTCGATGCCCACGGCCGCGATGGTCTCGCCATCCACGAGCACGTCGGCTGTCTGGGACCCGTCGGCGTTCACCACGGTGCCATTGACGATGAGGGTGCGCATCGATGCCTCCCTGGGGCGTTGGTCGACCGACCCGCTGGGATCGGGCGGTCATCGTAGCGCCGGGTCGGCTGCGTGTGTCCTGCATCCCGGGGTGCCGGCGCTGGCCGGCTGGCCACGGGGTGTACCGTACGACGGGCCATGCCGTGTCCTCGCGACCGCGGCGCCCAGCCGTGACCGACCGCCTCCGGACCACCATCCTGGTGGGCGCCATCGCGCTGGTCTGTGCCTCGCTGGACGTGACGGCGGGTGCCGCCAGCCAGATCAGCGTGGGCATCGTCGCGGATGAGACACGCATCGCGCTCGCCTCCCTGCCCGAGGCCGACCGACGACTGGTCCGGCAGCGTCTGCCCGGTGGCACCAGGGTGGCGGTCCACGCAGGGACCGGTCGCGTCCGGTTCCTGGGTGCCGAGGGTGGTCGACAGCTGCTGGACGCCAGCGATGTCGGCATCGCCAGGGCGCGGGGTGAACGGCCGCGCGCTGCAGCGACGGCACGGGCGTTCCTCGGTCGCACCGGTCGGCTGTTCGGCGAGACCCGGCCGGCACGTGACCTGGCTGTCGTGTCCAGCAGGCGTCGCCAGAGCGGCAGCATCGTCCGGATGCAGCAGCAACGCCGAGGCATCGAGGTGCTCGGTGGACAGCTGGCCATCCGGCTGGATGGCGACGGTGGGGTCGTGGCCGCCACGGGCGAGCTGTTGCCCGATACCCGGGACGTGGTCACCACGCCCCGCATCGGCGTCGCGCGGGCGCGCCGGACGGCGGCCGCCTGGGTCGCCCGGACCGCGGGTGTCTCGAGCGCGTGGGTCAGTGCTCGCAGCGAGGGCCTGACCATCGTGGACCCGGACATCGTGGGTGGCCTCGAGATGGGCGGCCCGCGCCTGGCATGGTCCATCGATGCTCGCGCGGGGCGCACCGCGGATGGTGCGCCGGTCCATGACCAGGTGCTGGTCGATGCCCGGTCGGGCGTCGTCCTGGGTACCATCCCGCGGGTCGCGGCTGGTCTCGAGCGGCGCATCTGCGATGCCCGGAGCCAGCGCAAGGATGACTTCCGGTGTCGCAGTGGCTTTGCGCGGACCGAGGGTCAGGGGGCCACGGGCGTGTCCCAGGTCGATGCGGCATACCGCCTCATGGGCGCGGTGGATACCTACTACCGCTCCCGGTTCGGGCGGGATGGCCTCGACGGCGACGGGGCGCGCATGGTGGCGACCGTGCGCTACTGCCCTCGCAACGCCTGTCCCTACGCCAACGCCTTCTGGGAGTGGGGGCCTCAGCAGGCGGCCTTCGGGAACGGATGGGCATCGGTGGATGACATCGTGGGTCACGAGCTCACCCACGGTGTGCTCGACCATGAGGCGCGCCTGTTCTACACGTTCCAGTCGGGAGCCCTGAACGAGGGGCTCGCGGACATCTTCGGTGAGCTCATCGACCTCTCGTACAGCGGCGGCTCGGACGGCGCGGCCAAGCGCTGGCTCTTCGGCGAGGACCTGCCCGGTGGTGCCATCCGCGACCTTCGGCGCCCGGGACGGTTCGGTGACCCCGATCGTGTCCGCAGTCCGCGCTATGCCACCGGTGGCTTCGACCAGGGCGGGGTGCACACCAACAGCGCCATCGTGGGCAAGACGGCGGTGCTCATCGCCGACGGGGGGACCTTCAACGGACAGTCGGTCCGCGGCCTCGGCCTCACGAAGATGGGGCGCATCTTCTATGAGGCGATGACCAACCTGCTGACGTCCGCCTCCGACTTCCAGGATCTCGCGAGCGCCCTCGACCAGGCCTGCACGAACCTCGTGCCCTCGACGAGCGTCACGTATGCCGACTGCCGCTCGGTGAGCGCTGCCGTGCGAGCCACGGAGCTGGCGAAGCGACCCCGTTCCGGCGGCCCGCGGCAGGCCAGCACCTGTCCCGCGGGGACCTATGCGCGCACCATCGAATCCTGGGACTTCGAGGACGAGGCGACCACCCGCGAGGACTGGCGCTCCCGGGTGCTGCATGGCACGCGTGACCCGTGGTACTACCCGCCCAATCCCAACAGCGACGCCGACTGGGATGGCACGTGGGCGTCCTCTGGGTCGCTCAACCTGTTCGGCGACGACCTCTCCGTGGCCACCGATGCGGCGATGACGATGACCCGACCCATCACGCTGCCGAACGGCGCTCGGCTCCGCTTCGAGCACGGGTTCCAGTTCGATTCCGACAGCCGGTATGCGTACGACGGCGGTGTCGTGGAGATCAGCGTCGATGGTGGACCGTGGACCGACGCCAAGTCCCGCTTCCGGGCCGGAGGCTATGTCGGGAAGCTCCGGACCGGGACAGGCAATCGATTGGCGGGACGCAAGGCGTTCACGGGCCGGTCGCGTGGCTGGGGCGCCTCACGTCTCGACCTGACCGATCTCGCCGGTCACCAGATCCGACTGCGCTTCCGACTCGCCACCGATCGCTCATCGGGAAGCCTGGGCTGGTACATCGACGACGTGCGCATCTACCGCTGCGTCAGCGATGGCACCCGACCGACCGCCACGCTGCGCATCGACGATGGGGCCGCCTCGACCGGTGATGGTCTCGTGACGCTCTCCATCGACGCCCACGACGCCGGCTCGGGTGTCTCCAGGCTGCGCATCTCGAACTCGGCCGCGACCAGGGAGGGCGTGCTCTCGAAGGCCATCACGATGCCCATCCGGTCGCGTGTCACCGAGTGGTCCCTCACCAGCACGACATATGGCGGCTCGGGCAGACCGGGCTCGAGGAAGGTCCATGTCCAGGTCCGCGACCGTGCCGGCAACTGGTCGCGCGTGACGAGCGACACCATCACCCTCCGCTGACGTGGTGGTGTCGACGCCCACCGCGGCCCGATCGCCCACCCCGTCAGGCGTCTGACGTCATGTGACATCCGACTGGACGAGGCCGATGCGGGCGACTAGCATCAGCCATCCGCGCGTCGACCTGCCCCGGAGCACCCGCGCGACGTCCTGGGATACGCGCGACATGGTCCACCAGTCGTCCGATATGGTCAGTACCCACGGGAGCCCCGGCATGGGCGTCACCGAGCGTGCGCCGGGCGAGTCGCGAACGCCGCCCGGTCAGGTCCTGCCGCGTGGCCGCGCCCTCACCATCGCCCGGCTCGACCACCTGCTCGTCGAGGCTTGGGACCATCGTCTGACGCTCATCGTGGCGCCCGCGGGTGCAGGCAAGTCGACCCTCCTGGCCCGGTTCGTGGCCGGTGCCCCTGGGCCCGTGGCGTGGTACCGCGCCGACGCCTGGGATCGGGACCCGGTGCGCATGTTGCGTCACCTCGAGGGTGCGCTGCGTGGCGCGGTGCCCGAGCTCGCCTCGGGCTGGGAGACGGTCGATGACGCCATCGGATCGCTGCAGCGCGTCCGGCTGGATGGGCTGGTGCTGGTCATCGATGACCTCCACGCGCTCGCGGCCACGACCGCCGAGCGGGATCTCGAGCGGCTGCTCGACCGTGCCCCGACCGGCCTCACCGTGGTGGCCGCCAGCCGGGTCTGGCCGGATATGAACCTGCCCCGGTTCAAGGTCGCCGGCGAGCTCCTGGAGATCGGGGTGGACGGCCTTCGGTTCCGTTCATGGGAGGTGGAACAGCTGTTCCGGGATGTGTACGGGCAGCCCTTGCCACCCGAGGAGGTCGCCGCGCTCACCAGACGCACGGAGGGTTGGGCGGCGGGCCTCCAGCTGTTCCACCTCGCGACCCGGGGCAAGCCGGCGGCGGAGCGTCGGCAGGTGCTGGAACGGATGGCCCGGCCCGCTTCTCGTCTGACCGGGGACTATCTGTCACGCAACGTGCTCGCGGAGCTGCCTCCGGAGCTGGGCGAGTTCCTGCTGGGCACGAGCGTCCTGGGCCGCCTGTCGGGCCGCCTGTGCGACGCGCTCCTGGGCAGGACCGACAGCATCGGCGTCCTGCGCGACCTGGAGGCGCGCTGCCTGTTCACGCTGCCGCTCGCGGAGCCGGACACGTGGCGGTACCACGAGGTCTTCCGGCTCCACCTCCTGGGGATGCTCGTGGATGGTCTTGGTGAGGAGCGGGCGCGGGAGCACCACCGGCACGCGGGACGGCTCCTCGCCGAGGCGGGCGCCCTGCCGGAGGCGCTCGATGCGCTATGCCGGGCGGAGGCCTGGGAGGCGGTGGCGGAGCTGCTCGGTCGTGATGGGTCGGCACTCGCCGGCAGCGTGGCGGCGTGGGCCGACACCATCCCGCCATCGATGCTCCGGACCGACCCATGGCTCATCCTCGCCCGAGCACGCGCCCTCCGGTCCCAGGGTCGCTGGCGCGCCGCGACGGACGCCTACGCCGATGCCCAGACCGTGTTCGGCGACTCGGACGGTGCGACCATCGCGGCCCAGGAGCGAGCCCCCCTGCTGCCGTGGATCGACCCCGACCCGCCGCGCATCGCGCCGGATGGGTTCGACGCATCCCGGTCCTCGTCACACGTGCTGCGTGCCGCGACCATCCGGTTTCCCGGCTCCCTGGTGGACCGTGCCGTGTCCGCGGCACCCATGGATGTGCTGATCCAGGGGGTCGTGGCGTTGCTCGCGGGTGAGCCGGGATCGGCGGCCGCGCGGTTCGAGCGAGTGCTCGGGGTGGCACCTGATGCGCTGACCACGGCCGCGGCGAGCCTGGGCCTTGGCGTCGCCCGTCTGCTCGGCGGGGACGCGCGCGGGCTCGCGGATGTGGAGCGCGCCATGCGCGTGGCGGAGGACGCACGCATCGAGTGGCTGGAACGTCTCGCGCGTGCCTGCCTCGCGTTCGCGGATGACCACGCCGACGCGGGCCTGGTCGCGGATGCCGCCGCTGCCACGTCCGATGCCTGGGGTGCGGCGCTCGCGGGGGCCATCGATGGCTGGACCACCCAGGAGCAGGACGCAAGGCCCGAGCTCCTGGCCCGCGCCGCGACCGCCTTCCGGCGCCTGGGCGCACCCGTCCTGGAGGCGTGGCTCCGGGCGGCACAGGCGGCCGCCCTCGCCTCGCTCGAGGATCCAGCGACGGAGCAGGTGGCCCTGGAAGCCGATGCGCTGGCCCGGGCGACGGGCGTCACGCCGGCCCGCGGGCTCGCCCAGCTGGCACTGGCCCGTGCTCGTGGTCGCGCCGGTGACGAGCTGGGTGAGGCGGCGCTCGGTGAGCTCCGCGGGGCCGGGCTGGTGGCCCTGATCGGCGATCGGACGAGTGGGTCGACGGGCGCTGCCAGTGAGCGCGCGTCAGCGCCGCCTGTCGATCGTGCGGCGAGCGTGCCCCTCGAGGCACGCTGCTTCGGCTCCCTGGAGCTGATCATCGACGGCCACCCTGTCGATCTTGGCGCGGCTCGACCGCGGGTGCGCTCCCTGCTGCGGCTGCTGCTCTCGGCACCGGGCGATCCGTTCCATCACGAGGTCATCACCGAGACCTTCTGGCCCGACGCGGCGCCCGAGGTGGGTGCTCGCAACCTGCACGCCGCCGTCGCCGCGCTCCGACGCCTGGTCGAGCCGGGCGCGGTCCGGGGCGGGTTCCGGCTCGTCGTCCGGGACGGGGCGGCGTACCGATTCGTGTTGCCGAAGGGTGCCGATGTGGACCTCGTCCGGTTCGACGGTGCGCTCACGGCCGCGCGGCTCGCGCGAGCCTCCGGGGACCACGCGACCGCGGTGCGGCACCTGCGTGACGTGCTCGCCTGCCACCGCGGGGACCTGCTCGCGGACGAGGGTCCCGCGACCTGGCTCGAGGAGGCTCGCGAGCGTCGTCGACAACAGGCGGTCGCGGCTGCCATGCATGTCGCCACATGGAGCCTCGAGCAGGGCGCCTATGACGACGCCGCCCATGCCTGTGCCGAGGGCCTGCGTATCGACCGCTATCACGACCCGCTGTGGCGCACGCTCATCGACATCCGCGAGCGGGCCGGTGACACGGGCGCGGCGCGGCAGGCGCGGCGCTCCTACGACCGGGTGCTCACCGAGCTGGGGGTCAGCGGATCGTCTTGAACTCCAGGTCGCGGATGGCCACCGGTGCGTCGGCGGGCCCGGTGGTGGTCTCGACCATGACGCGCAGCTGGGACACGTCGCGCAGGTCGATACGCCGTGACTGGAAGTCCGCCGTATCGTCGAGGTCGACGATGACCGGCTGCCCGTCGTCAGCGACCAGGCGCAGGCGCAGTGGACGGCGGAAGCGGGGGAACTCGTCGCCGTTGGCGCCATTCGTGACGCCGAGATTGCCGAGGTCCACGGCCGGGTCGAACCGGAGCGTGAGCGCCGGTCGCTCTCCCTCGCCCTCCCACCAGGTCGCGAGGTTCCGGTCGAGGAGCGACCCCACGTTCTCGTTCCGGGCGACGGGTGTCACGTCCGCGAGGTCGGGCATGACCTGGCGACGGAGGTCGTCGATGGTGGCGTTCACCTGGCGCTGGACCTCGGGCACCGCCACATAGCCGCCCACCGCGCCCACGATGAGCGCGAGCAGCGTGAACGAGACCAGGTAGCCCAGGTAGTTCCGACGGGGCCTGCCGCGCTCGGCCATGGCGCGCGGACGCTCGCCAGCCTGCATCCGCTCGGGTGACCCGCGACGGAACGACCGCCGGTACCAGGGCACGCGCACGGGGACCGCCAGCACCGCCAGCTCGAGGCTGGAGCCGCATCGGCGGCAGAAGCGGCGGGCGGGGTCGTTGCCCATGCCACACGATGGGCAGATCCGGTCGCCCGCCTTGATGATGGGCTCGGCCGTCTGGGTCGGCGTCGCGGGTCGGGGTCGCGGCGCGGCGGCCGTGGTCGGCTGGCGCGAGGGTGGCTGGGCGGCTGCGGCGACCGGTCGTCGGGCGACCGGCTGGCTGGGCGCCGCGCTCGGGGCACGGGACGCGGGCTGGGCGGTCGATGCTCCGGGCGCTGTCGGGACCGTCGGTGGTCCGGGCGTCGATCGGCCCATCGGGCTCGTCCTGGTCGGCTGGCTTGCGCTGCCTGCCGCCGTGCTGCTGCCGCGAGCCTCCGGCCCCGCGATCGGCGGCCCGGATGTGGCAGGGCTCGGGCTGGGCGTGTCGGTGGTCGGCCCCTGCGGGTTCCCGGCCGTGCCCACGGCCTGGCCACTCCACTCGAGATAGGCGTTGCACTGACCGCAGAACGAATCATCATCGTCGTTCTGGTGTCCGCACTTCCGGCACAGGATCACGCCGGCAGGACCTCCCGATGGGTGGCGACGTTCGAGATGAGGGCGCTATGCCGGATGTGCTGCGCCACCGGTCACCACCTCGACAGTGTGCCGCAGGTGGGCAGGCTTGGCAGCCGCCACCAGCGCGTCGAGGCGGGCGGCATCGACGTCCTTCAGCCGGGGCACCGCCACCCGCACATGGAGCGATGGCTGCGGGGAGCCGGGCAGGGTGCCACCCGAGCGTTGTGACCACGCGGCCCCGCCACTCTCGATGATCTGGACATCACCATCGGTGAACACACGTACGTGATCCGCAAGCCCCGCCGTGGTGCCGCGCCGACGATGCAGGTCCGCCGCCTGGGCGACGAACGCGCGCCGGCGCTCGATGGGCCACGTCTCGTCCAGGAGCGCGGCGACCCAGCCACCGAGCCACTCCAGGAAGTCGTCGGGCGTGAGCGCGGGATCGAGATAGGCCCCCAGGTTGTCGATGGTCGAGATCGCCGGCGCGAGCACCTCGTCGAGGGCCAGTGTCAGCCGGCGCGTCAGGTCGTCCTCCTGGTAGATGGCGGGCAAGGTCTCGATCAGCGGGTGGGGCGATGGCAGACCGGCCACCGTGCCGCGGCTCATGCTGCCGCCTCCACCAGGACCTGGTGCTCGTAGGAGAACACCAGCGCGTGCGGCTCGACGTCCAGACGGTCGGTCGCCTTGCCCCGCTCGCCGGTCACGGGATCGGCGCCGAACAGTCGCACGTCCTCGACCAGCTCGGTCCCCCGCAGACGCTGGAGCGCCGCATACACCTCACCCGAGTGGACGGGTCGCCCGAAGGGCCAGCCGGTGCCGTCCTGGCCTCCCTCGGTAGGGTGGAAGTAGCGATACAGCTCTGCGAGCGCTTCCTCCTGCAGTCGCGCAGGATCGACGCGTGCGCGCGCCCGCAGCCGGGCGACCACCGTGACGCCCCGGTACACGGGGGGCTCCACTGCCACGCGCGTGCCCACGAGGCGTGTCTCGTCCAGCCGCCGCGTGACACGCTCGAGGGTCGCCTCCTGTGGCAGCAGCTGCTCGAACCGGATGCGGCCGCGGTCGCTGGCCACGGCGGGCACGATGAGCACCCGCACGGCACCCGTGGCGTCGTCGCCGGTCGCTGCGACGCAGCGGACGCGGGCGACCTCCGGTGCCGCCTCACGTGCGATGTGCTCGAAGTCCTCGGTGGTCACGGCACGATCCCGGGTGCGCAGCAGGATGGGTCCTCGGATCTTGGCGGACTCGATGTCCTCACCGTCCACCCCGCCGTCGGCGGGGCGTCGGTTCTCCACCCTCGTCACGAACGGGATCGATGACTTGAGCACGGTGAGCGTCCGTCGTGCCACGTTGCCCCGCCGGCCGCCACCCGTGCGATAGGCGGGCACCCGGATGCGTGCGCCCTTTCGGGGCACGGCACCGTAATGGCGCATGGTGCCGTCGGGCAGACGTACCGCCGGGCCGAAGGCGATCTCGCCGGCCATCGGGTCGAGCGAGAAGTGGCGGTCGCGGACACCGCTGTTGGCGAAGTTGGACACCTGCGTCCATTCCTGCCATCCGTCGTCGTCGTCGGAGATCTCCAGCGTCAGCGGCGTGTCCGAGGGGACCACCGGTCGATCGCGGAGCGGGTATCGACTGCCCGGCACCCCTTCGGCCACGCCCACGACATCGTCGGTCACCAGCTCTGCATCGACCGCGGGTGCGGTGCCCCCGATGGTGAACGCGCTCAGCGACCGGATCTCGGGGGACGCGCTGTAGCGCGGCTGCCCCTCGATGGGTTCGGTCACGCGTGCCCGGATCCAGCCCGCCCGGACCCGGTCCACGACCGAGGCCACGTGGCCGGTGGTCACATGGAGGACCACGTCGCCATCGCGGTTGAGTCCACCCGTCCCGTCCGACTCGATCTCGCAGGGGGCCCACGATTCACCGTCCCACGCCTCCCAGGCGAGCGGCGGGAACTCCGGATCGACGCCCACTCCCTCGATGCGGCACTCGAAGCGGAGTGTCACGACACACGCGGGCACGGCCTGGGAGAGGCCGACGAGGAGCATGTCGCCCGTCTTGGGAGTGCTGTCGAAGCAGTAGAAGCCGGTGCCCAGCGACAGCTGGTCGGAATGGTCACGCACCTGGTTCCGGGCGATGCTCGAGGCTGCACGCTCGAGCGAGCAGGACACGATGGGCAGCTCGCTCGTGGTGCTGAACACGATGGACGGCTCGCTTGGGGTGCGTACCGTGCCCACCTGGGTGCCGACGGGGATATGCACCGTCTCGGGCTGCGGCGCGGACAGCCAGAAGGTCACGTCCGCACGAGCCGCGGTGGGCGGGAAGAGACGCACGCCGATGAGCTCGAGGAACCGGACGTAGTCGCGGTCCGGGACCCGGTTGAGGCGGTAGAGCAGCTGGTCGGTGATGTACGCGAACGCTTCCACGAGCGTGACGCCCGGGTCGGAGACGTTGTGGTCGGTCCACTCCGGGCAACGCTGCTGGATGAGCCGTTTGGCGTCGTCCACCAGGTCCTGGAAACGGCGGTCGTCGAGATCGGGGACCGGCAGGCTCATGGCTCAGGTTCCTCGGGGATGACATAGAACGGGAACACCAGGTTGCGCGGGTCGTTGGATCGCGCGGCCTGGTAGCGGATGTCGATGAGCAGGATCCCCTGGTCGGCGGCCTCGAAGCCGATGTCGACGCCCAGGACCTCGATGCGTGGCTCCCAGCGGAGCAGCGCGATCCGCACCTCGTGGGCGATCCGCCCGGCCGTCGAGGCATCCGGTGCCGCGAACACGAGATCGTGGATACCGCAGCCGAACTCAGGACGCATCGGGCGCTCACCGGGCGCGGTGCCGAGGATGAGGCGGATCGACTCGTCCAGCTCCTCGCCACCCGCGACGAGGGCGACCCGCCCCGTCGCGTCCGTGCGCAGGGGGAACGCCCAGCCGGCACCGATGAACTCGCTCGGCACCATGGCTCAGGCCACCATCACGGTCATGACGCTCGGCACCAGGGTGCCTGGGGACGCGCAGCAGGTGGCCGAGGCGCTCGCGTTGACCGCAGGCTGGCCGCCGAACAGCACCGTGGGGCTGCCCGACGTCACCCGGCCCACCTGCATCGGGGGCACCATGAACGGATCCGCGGGATGCAGACCGACATGGGGTGGCGTGTTGAGCCCTGACGCGCCGATGACCGCAGCCGGCTTGCCGCCGATGAGCACGGTCGGGCAGAGACCCACCGTGAGGGGAGCCGAGAAGGGCATCGGCGGGCCCGGCTGGGGGTTGCCGACCGGGCCCGGTATCTGGTGCAGGGGGCACATGCCGGTGACCTGGTCGCCCTGGACGATGACGGGTGCCGCCATATCAGTTGAGCTGGATCATGGCGCCATCGATGTCCACGGTGGCGGGGCTGGAGATGGACACGCCGGCGCCGCCCTTGAGCGTCAGCTGGCGCTGTGCATCGAGGGTCATGGAGCCCTTCGTCCGGATCTCGATGTCCCGGTCGGCCTCGATGATGATGCTGCCGTCGGACACGACATGGATGCGTGTCTGGGTGCGGTCGAGCGCGATGCGCATGCCACCCTCGCCGGTCAGGATGGCGATGCCGTCGTCGTCGGGCGCATCCATGCAGATGATGCGGTGATTGCGTCGTGAGACCAGACCTCGGCGTCGCGTCTGGCCGTTTTCGACGAGTCCTGCGCCGAGCGGCGGCAGGTCCCGGCCGTTCCACAGGCCGCCCAGGACATACGGTCGCTGCACGTCCCCTGACTCGAACACCACGAGCACCTCGTCGCCGACCTCGGGCAGCATCACCAGGCCCTTGTCCGGGCCGGCACCCGGCAGACACACGCGCGCCCAGTCCGACACGAAGTCGTCAGCGAGGAGGGGCAGCTGCACCCTGACCCGACCCTGCTGCATCGGGTCGTCGATGTCCGAGACGATGCCGGGCGTGACGCCGTTCATGGCACCTGGTCCGGACCCACCACCTCGGCCGCCCGGTTCCACGAGACCCAGGAGCGACCGGTCCTGCTGTCCGCTGACCGTGAACTCGGTGCGATACCCATCCCGGTCGAAGACGTGGCGTGTGGTGGTGGCCACGTATCGCCCCTCGAAGTCGGGTCCCACGACCGAGACGCTGAAGGGCGTCCCGGCGCGGAGCGAAGGTGTTCCCCGCGCCACACCATCAGCCTCCGCGAACGCGGTCCCCACCTGCTCCGCGAGCGCCACGGCCGCCGCGCCCACCGCGGAACCCGAGGTCAGCGGCTCGTCACCGACCATCAGGCGGCCGCCCCCGAACCGGCCCGCGAGCTCATCGGGCCGGGACGTGAGCTGTGCGCTGCTGGCGCTGGATGGCTCGACCGCGGTGATGGGCTGCTTGGCCTGGACATCCCAGCTGCGCACCTCGACCTCGGTGACCTGCTCCGAGGACGTGATGCGCGGCCGGAACTCGAGCAGGTCCTGGCCCATCACCATCTGGAGCTTGTCGGTGGACTCGAAGCCAGCCGTGGCGGGCGCCCCGCTGGCCGCCGACGGCTTCCGGAACTGGAGCTTGCCGTCCGCCATCAGGAGCTGGTAGCCGGTGGCCCGGGCACGCGCCTTGAGGAACTCCCAGTCCGACACGTTCGCCTGGGACACATGATCGTGGGTCGTGGTGGACGCGTCGACCTCACCGATGGCCACCCCGGCCCGCGACGCCACCGCGCGCACGATGTCCGAGTCCGTCACGTCCACATAGGTCGCCGTGCGCGTGCCACGATGGAACCGGTGGGACGGGTCGTAGCCACGCACGATGGCTCGGCTACCGAGGGCGTCGTACTCCGCCTCCAGCGCGGTGACCTCGCCGGTCACGAGCGGCCGAGGGCGGCTCTCTCCGAGCGCGGTGCCCGAGACCACGATGCGTGACCCGATGGCGATCTTCGCATCGGCAAGGACCGACCGCGTCAGATCGCGGAACATGAGCACGAACATCGCCGGCAGGTGCAGGTGGTCATCCACGATGACCGCCTCGAGCTGGGGCTCGAGGGCAGGGTCGAGCGGCGAGCCATCGATCTCCACGATCGCCGCCAGGGAGTGATCGCCGTCGGCCACAGCTCAGGCCAGCCGGGTCGCTTCGGTGATGGTGGGCACGAGCACGCTCTCGCCGGCTCGCAGCCGCATCGGGTCATCCACGCCGTTGAACGTCGCGAGCGCCCGCCAGAGCGTGGCGTCCCCGTACTCGTCCCACGCGATCGAGGCGAGCGTGTCACCCTCGGTCAGGACTCGTCGGCGCCGTCCTTCCCGCGAGCCGGACGTGGGGTTCTGGCCCTTGGGGTCGGTGGGTACCTCCTCCAACGTGATGTTGGCGGTCACGCGCAGGGGGTCGCCCGACGGGGAGAACAGGGTGTACTTGGCGCTCACGGACTTGAGGTAGCCACGGAACTCGGCGAGCGCGCGATTGCGGCCCCAGTCGAGCGACAGGATCGGCGGCTCCGGCTTCTTCTGCTGGACCGAGGTCGGCGTGGGCTTGGTCCACTCCAGCAGGCAGGCCACGTCGTCACCGACGCTGGTGCCCTCCTCGAAGGCGTCGAAGAAGATCTCCAGCTGGACCGTCTGAGGGTTGGTGCCGCCGAACTGGGGCTTGGTCGCGGACTTGGCGCCCGTGGTCTGGGGCCGGTTCCAGGTGGCACCCTTGGTCACGGTGTACTCGGTCGGGTTGTACAGGAACCGCAGCTCCGTCCGGCTGGGTGACCCAGCCACCACCCGCAGGGTCGCCTTGGACAGTCCGGCCGCGCCGTTGGACATCGGTCGTCAGCCTGCCGTGAAGCCGAGGTGGGCGAGCTCGAGCGTCTCGAACGCCACGGCGCGCCCATCGACATCGAGGCTGGGACCGGTCCAGCGCGCCGGGAAGACACCCACGACGCTCCAGCTGGCGACCGTCGTGCCCTCGGTGTCGAGGACCTTGATCTGTGCGGTCCGGCCGGCGGCCGGTCCCTCTGCGGCGGAGATCCAGGCGGCGACGCTCGACGAGTCCTTGTCCAATGGCCGGGTGAGCTTGATGTTCTGGTACTTGCGCCGGCCGGGCAATCGATGGCTGTACTCGTTGAGCCCACCTTCCCGGTACTCCAGCACCTCCCACTCGACGGACAGACCCTCGCACTTGGTCCAGTTGCCCAGCTCGACCTTGTGGTCGATGGTGACCTGGAAGCGGAGGGTCAGACCGGGTTCCATCGCCCCTCCTACCGCAGGTCGGCGAGCACACCGGCTCGCTCACGGGCGACCAGCAGCTCGCTCGACAGCGAACGACGCAGTCGGGGGTACAGCCGGCGCACCATCTCGTCGAGGTCGCGCTCCGCGAGGCCCGCCAGCGGACTGGCCGACGCGCCCGGCGCCGGCGCGGTCACCGTCGGCGCCTCGCCGGCCGGTGTTGCCGCGACCGACGAGGTCCCGGATGGATCGTCGGGCGTGTCGTCGGGCGCGCGTTGCATGGTCATCCGTCCCGTGGCCGCGCCAGGTGTCGCCCTCGCTGCTGTCGGGAGCGAGGGCCGTGCCGCGGCCCCGACGGTCGTCACCGGGGTCAGGCTCGTGGTCCGCGCGAGCTGGAGGGGGAGCGCCGTGTCAGGGGAGCTCGACACAGGGACATGCGTGCCGACGGCCGGCGTGGCACTGGCGTGACGCTGGAGCGTCCGGGCCGAGGCATGGCCCGCGGCGAGACCGACACCACCTGCGACGGACGCCGAGCCGGCCACCATGACCGCGTGTCGCCGTGGGGCCGTCACGGGGTCCAGGTCCCCGGCCGGGGAGGCGGTCGGCTGGCTGGGTCGGCTCATGGACGCCCACCCGAGTGGCTCACCGCCCGGTGCGGGCACGGCGGACGACCGGCCCACGGGGATGTCGGTCGATGACGCGGACACGCCATCGCTCACGTCTCGTTGGAGCCATCGTGGACCAGCCGCGCTCCTGGCGGTCGCGGGGCTCGTGGTCGGCGTTGGCACGTGGCCCACCCGGGTTGGCCCGGCCATCCCCGCGACGTGGCCAGGGGGAGAGGGCGGCCACGCGGTCGGCTCGAGCGGCATCCGACCCACCAGGGGTGCCATGGCGCCTCGACCATCGCTCCGTCGTCCGGCAGGCGGATCCGATGGCTCGTCGGAGGCTGAGGGTGCCGCCTTGTGCACGGCGTCGGACGGGGACGTCTCGGCGGCATGCACGACACGCGCCAGCACCAGCCCGCCCGGGACCGCGGTGGTGACCACGTCGGAGGCATCGGCTGGTGGGCTGATGGGCCCTGGCGCACCCCGCAGGGTGCCCACGAGGGGCGCATCGCCGGTCGTCCGAGCGTCGCCGGACGGCGCTGCCGTCGCATCAGGGGTCGCGGCGGCCACGCTGGATGTCGCCGGGGTCGCCGGGTTCGGCAGCAGGGGCCGATCGCCGATCGTGCTGCCGGCTGTCTGGAGCGCCTCTCGCTGGATCGGTGCGCCCAGCCGGACACGGGAGCCGCCCGGTCCGCGGATGATCGTCCGGGCACCTGCCGGAACGCTGGCGAGCGTGCCTGGCGCGGCGCCGGCCGGGTCTCCGGGAAGGGCGGGGACAGCGCGTGCGGGGCTGGCCGATGCCATCGGCGCGCCCACCAGCTGGGGTGTGCGGGCGACCGTGAGCATCGAGGACGCAGCGCTCGGAGACGCATCCCGGACCGTGGGCGCCTGCCGCACGAGCGGCGTCGGGAGCACTGGGCCATCGATGGTCTCCGACATCTCCCCGCTGCCCGTCACGTCGTCCGACGCCACCGCGTCCCGCTGGAGCGGCACCCGTGGCCGGGATCGCAGCGCGAGCGTGGCGACCGGGGCGCTGCCCGGATGCGCGCCGCCGACCACCGGTCTGGTGAGGCCCGAGACGAGTCCTGCGGGTCCATCCGCTGTCCGAGCGTGGCCGAGCGGCCCCAGGACGGGTGGCGGCAGCTGGCTGCCGGCCAGCTCGTCGCGGAACCGCTGTACCCGGATCCCCGGATCGGCGGCGAACGACGGGCGGAGGCGGCCGACCTCGCGCCACTCGGTACGCCGGACGGGTGGCGCGACATCGACCGCAGCACCGACGGTCGCACCGGACGCGGCTGCGCCGCGCTCCGGGGCGGACCGGCGGAACGGCCACGGCAGATGCATCGCGCGCTACTCCTCCTCGGTCAGGCGTCGGTTGATGCTGGAGATCTCGGCCGCGAAGCGACGCCGGTCGGCGTGCTCGAGGTCGAGGATCTCGTCCATCGACCAGTGGAAGTGATAGGCCACGTACGCCACCTCCTCGAAGAGACGGTCGGAGGCGTACGTCACGATCCCCCCGGGGCATCGGCCCCCATGTCGATCGTGAAGTCGTGCTGGCAGGCAGGGCACTGCACGGCCACCTGGCTGGTGCCCTCCTGGTTGACCCGTCGGTACAGGTCCTGGAGGAAGGCCAGGTCGGAGGCGAACAGGTTCTCCACGATGCCCGGATGGACCTCGGACAGCGCACCCAGCCGGGTGACGACACGCGACAGCAGGAGCACCGTGAGGTACGCCTCGTTCTCGCGCACCCGTGGGTCGCGCTGGGGGATGATCTCGTCCTTGGCGGTGGCGAGGCGCATCGTGCCGTCACGGTGGACGGTGCCCGCGCTGTCGACGTACCCGCGGGGGAGCACGAACGCGAACTCGGTGCGCAGACCCGTGGACGTGCCGCGACCGGCGGTGGTGCCGGCGGCCGTGGCGAGGGCGAGCGTCATCGCGATCGCCTACGCCCGGACGAAGGACTCGCAGACGAGCGAGGCCTCTTCCATCAGCACCTCGTTGGCGCCCGCCTTGAGGGTGCCCGTGCTGATCTTGGAGATCCAGGCGTTGGTGAAGTTGTAGCGGGCGACCTCGGAGCCGTCATAGCTCTTGAGGATCACCGAGCCGTTCTTGCGTGACTCGTTCACCTTCCCCTGGAGCATCGCCTCGTGCCAGTCCCAGAGCGCCTTCGAGGCGTTCTTGGCGCGCTTGAGGGTGAGCGTGGGCGGCTTGATGGCACCCGGTGCCTTGTGGATGATCAGCTTGCCATCCTTGGTGTTCTCCTTGAGCTCGACCACGTCCACCTCCGAGGCCAGACCGCTGACCTCGGCGAACTGGGCGATCTCGATGGAGTCGATCTCGATGGCGAAGAGATAGGACGCCAGCGCGTCCGTGGGCAGGTTCGGCAGTCCCCCGGCCATGGGTCGATCCCTCCGTTATTCGCTGAGTGATGCGCCGCCCGAGAACTGCGCGATGCGGAACACCACGAACTCGGCGGGCTTGACGGGAGCGATGCCGACCTCGACCACGAGCTGGCCGGCGTCGACCACCTCGGGCGGGTTGGTCTCCGAGTCGCACTTGACGTAGAAGGCCTCGCCGGGGGTCGCCCCGAACAGCGCGCCGTCACGCCAGGTGCGCATCAGGAACGCGTTGAGGGTGCGCTTGACGCGCTGCCACAGGTCGAGGTCATTGGGTTCGAAGACCACCCACTGGGTGCCCTCGAGGATCGATTCCTCGACGTAGTTGAACAGACGCCGGACGTTGAGATAGCGCCACGCGGGATCGCTCGACAGGGTCCTGGCGCCCCAGATGCGGATCCCTCGGCCCGGGAAGGAGCGGATGCAGTTGATGCCATCGGGGTTGAGCTGGTCATGCTCTCCCTTGGTGATGATCAGCTCCAGTCCGAGGGCGCCCCGGATGACCTCGTTCGCGGGTGCCTTGTGGACACCCCTGGTCGCGTCGTTGCGGGCCCACACACCGGCCACATGGCCGCTGGGTGGCACGAACGCGCCCTTGCCGGTGATGGGGTCGAGGACCTTGACCCAGGGCCAGTAGAGCGAGGCGTACTTGGAGTCGTAGCCGACCTTGTCGACGCGCCACTCCTTGACCTGCTGGGCGTTGAGGCCCGGCGGTGCGTCGAGGATGGCGACCCGGTCGCCCATCAGCTCGCAGTGGCCGAGCATCGCCGACTGGACCGCCTGGACGCCCTCGAGGTCGATGATGCCCTTCTGGTACAGGCTCATGAGGTCCGGCACCGCGAGCATCGTGATCTCGTCGACGGCCTCGAGGCCACCGAAGCCGGTGCGGTCGGCGGCATCGCCCACGTAGTCGTCGGGGGTCAGCCGCATCGGCTTGGCGTTCTCGGCGCCGGCCAGCGAGACGCGACCACGGGCCGGTGCCCGCTCGATGGCGCCGCCGCCGATCTCCTCGATGACGATCAGCTTCGACTGCTCCTTGACGGCGGTGACGACGTTCTCCTTGCCACGCTTGGTGGAGACGTTGTCGTACACCTCCTCCGGCTTGCCGGGAGCCCGCACGATGAGCTTGAAGGTGTCCTCGCCCGCGGTCGTGGCCTCGGACACCTCGACGGAGATCTGGTTGCCGCCGGGGCCCGCCTCGAGCGCCGAGATGCGGTACCCGGCCAGCTTGGCATCCTTCTGCGTGGCCAGCTCGCCGCGTGCCGTGGCGGCGGGAGCATCACCACCGATGCGCACCACGTAGCAGGCACCACCACCGTTCAGGAAGTAGCCGTACACGGCATGCGCCAGGTACGAGCCCTCCATGAAGTCGCCGAAGTTGGCGACGAACTGGCTCCAGTTCGTGACGAGCGTGGGCGTGTTCGTGGGACCGTAGGCGGCGAGGCCCACGAATGCGGCGACGGCGGTGCCCACCCCCTCGATGGGGCGTGAGCCGGCCTCGACCTCTTCCACGTAGACGCCGGGCGACAGATACGTCGGCATGCGGCTTGGCCTCCGGGTACTTCGGAACGGACGTGCGGAAGGCTCGCAGCCAGGGCACCGGACCCGGAAGTGCCCGCCGGCCCGCGCTCGGGGCAACCCTCGCTGCCCATTGGGGCGATCGGTGGACCGCGGCGCCGCTCGGCACCCGCTGTCGGGCCGGCCCGACCGGGATCGACGTGCCACCCCCGCGGCCTGTCGACCCACGCGTGGCACCCGCGGCTGCACCATCGGGCGATCGGCGGTGCCCCCTCGGCCGCACCGAGGCGTCTGTGCCGGGCGGACCGCGACGGGTCACGCTTCCCGCGCGATGATCCACGACGTCGACGAGTCACTGCGTGCCCTGGTCCGGCGGGATGTCCTGAATGGCTCCCGTGTCGAGCTGGCGTTCGACGCGCCCACCCGAGAGTGGTCGGCCCGCCAGAACGCGCCGACGATCAGCCTGTACCTGTATGACATCCGGGAGGACACCTCGCGGCGCGAGGTCGGCTGGGAGACACAGCGCGGCGCCGACCGGATCGCGACCCAGCATGCCCAGCCACCGCGCAGGTTCCGGCTCAGCTATCTCATCACGGCCTGGACGCAGCGACCCGAGGACGAGCACCGCCTGCTCGCCGCGATGCTCGGCTGCTTCCTGCGTGCGCCGATGCTGCCATCGGATGTCCTGGTCGGGGACCTGACGGGTACGTCGTTGCCGGTGCTCACGACCATCGCGCTCCCGCCGCCATCCGACCGGTCCATCGCGGACGTGTGGTCCGCGCTGGGGGGCGAGCTGAAGCCATCGCTCGACCTCGTCGTCACCGCGCCCATGGATGCGTCGGTGCGGATCCCCGCGGCGCCGCCCGTACTGGAGTCGCCGCGCATCCGGGTCGTGCGACCGGACGGCAGCATCGACGAGGTCGTGGCGGGTGCTGGCACCGCGGCCATGCGTCGCCCGCTCTCACCCGACGACGAGGCGGACCAGCTGGAGACCGTGGAGTCCGGAGGGGTCGGGCTTCGGCGTGTGGACGACCCCGGTGCGACCGGCGACGCGACCCCGACGACGGGTCGCAAGCGCGCGACGAAGCCCGCGACAGAACCGCCGGACACGGCACGCCTGCCGGGCCGGCGCCTCATCATCAAGGGCGTCCGGCGACCATGAGCGGCGCGGTCGCTCGACCGTGACCGCGGCTCTGGAGGCGGCGGTCGTGGATGCGGGTCTGGTCGACCTCGAGGCACGCCTCCGGGTCGTCGAGGCGTGCGTCCGCGACGCGGTCGCGCGGCGGCGCGCGGTGGACCCCGACCCCGATGACCGGTTCCGCGGGCTGTACATCCCGGATGCCACCGTCGACCGGCTCCTCGATGGCCCTCGGCCGCTGCTGGATCCCGGCGTCACACCCGACATCCGGAGTGCCGTGCTCGCGCTCGAGGCCGAGGCCGAGGCCGCCGAGCGCGCCGGTCAGGATGTCCGCGCCCGACGCCTGGTGCGCGCCTTCGGGCTCGACGCGGCCGACCTGGACATCCTCCTCGTGGCGCTCGCGCCGGACCTCGACCCGCGCTTCGAGCGGCTGTATGCCTATCTCCAGGACGATGTCTCGCGACGTCGCGCGAGCACGGGTCTGGCGCTCGAGCTCGCCACCGGCAGGGCAGGTCCATCGGCGGCGCGCAGCCGCCTCGACGCCGGTGCTCCGCTCGTGGCGGGTGGCCTGCTCCTGGTGGAGGAGGCCGAGCGGCCGTTCCTGACGCGTTCGCTGCGTGTGCCTGACCGGGTCGCGGCACATCTCCTGGGCGACGATCACCTCGACGCGCGCCTCGCCCAGCTGCGGGTCACACCGACGGCCATGGGCTCGGCCGAGGGTCGCGCCATCGCGCGCGCGCTCGACGACGGGTCGGGCCTGGTCTACATCCGCGAGCGGCTCGGGGCGGCCGGCATGGCGCTCGCGGTCGCAGCGCTCGCGGTGCGCGGTGACCGCATCCTCGCGCTGGACCTGGGACGCCTGGCCGGGACCGAGGATGCGCGGGAGATCGCGGCCGTGGCGGAACGGGAATGTCGGCTCACGGGCGCCACGCTGCTCGCCGGTCCCATCGACGCGCTCGCCGAGCGGGGAGCTGCGACGGTCCGCGCGTTCGGGGAGCTGGCCTGTCCGGCGATCCTCGTGGGCGGACGCACGTGGGACCCGGCGTGGTCACGCAGCGTGCCGGTGCTCGTCGAGGCGCCACTGCCCTCGCTCGCCGACCGTGCCGCGGTCTGGGCCGCGGAGCTTGGCAGCGACGCCCAGGTGGGTGCATCGACGGGTGACGACGCGATGGTCGATGCCTCGTCGACCGGCAGCGGACAGGTGTCCCTCGACGCGGGGGCGTTGACCATCCAGTTCCGACTCGGGCCGGACCAGATCATGCGGGCGGCCCGGGCGGCCCGTCAGCAGGCCGTCGCCGAGGATCGGCCGATGGCTCCCGACGACCTGCGTGCCGGTGCGCGTGCCCAGAACGCCGCGGGTCTCGAACGGCTCGCGCGACGCATCCGACCAAGTGTCGACTGGCGGGACCTCGTCCTGCCGCGGGACATCGTGGAGCAGCTCCGCGAGCTCGCGGCGCGCGCCCGCTTCCGGGACGTCGTCCTCGACGCCTGGGGCATGGGTCGGGCCGGCTCGAGCCGAGGGCGCGGTCTGGCGGCGCTGTTCGCCGGCGATTCGGGCACCGGCAAGACCATGTCCGCCGAGGTCATGGCGGCCGAGCTCGGGCTCGACCTGTATGTCATCGACCTGTCCACCGTCATCGACAAGTACGTGGGCGAGACGGAGAAGAACCTCGACCGCATCTTCTCGGAGGCGGACAGGGTCAACGGTGTGCTCCTGTTCGACGAGGCGGACGCGGTCTTCGGCAAGCGCTCGGACGTGCGTGATTCCCACGATCGCTACGCGAACGTCGAGGTCGCCTATCTGCTCCAGCGCATGGAGCAGTTCGATGGCGTGGCCATCCTGACCACCAACCTCCGCTCCAACCTCGACGAGGCGTTCACCCGCCGACTGGATGCCGTGGTGGACTTCCCGGTCCCCGAGGAGGAGGATCGGCTGCGGCTGTGGGAGCGACACCTGCCGCCGGGCGTGCCGCGTGGGGGCGACCTCGACCTCGGCTTCCTGGCGCGCCGCTTCCGACTGTCCGGCGGCAACATCCGGAACGTGTCGCTCGCGGCGGCCTACCTCGCCGCCGCCGCCGATCGCCGGCTGCGCATGGAGGACCTCATCCTGGGCATGGCCACCGAGTACCGCAAGCTGGGTCGCCTGTGCGTCGAGGCGGAGTTCGGCCGATACCACCCGCTCGTGGCCGGATCATCCTGAGACCCGGGTCGGCCTGACGGCGGCGCGCGCCCGGAGCCCCTCGTGCCAGGTCTCGAGGGCCAGGGGCCACCAGCGCTCGATGGCCGTCTCGTCACCGTACCAGGGGCCGCCGACGACCCCATGCAGGGTGTCCGGAAGGGTCAGCTGGCGGGCGCCCGCGAGGTGGGCATGCTCGACCGAGACGACCCCGTCGCTGCCTGCCTGATGCGGTGGTCCGACGATGGCCCGGAAGAAGCTCCTCCGGGCTCGGTGGAGGGGCGTCCCACGGCGCGCCTCGTCGCCAGGACCCCGGACGTGTGCCGAGGCCACCGTGAGATACGCCGTCCGGGGTGCGTGGAAGGCGCCCGGCTCATGGGTGGCAAGGAACCGCGCCAGGTCCACGCCTGCGTGCCGCGTGGTGCCCTCGGCCAGGTGGAGGTCGTGCGGGGATCCCAGGGTCACGAGTCCCGCGACCTTGGCGGATGCCCCGCCGACACGACCCCGGTAGGGCGCATCGCACAGCGCGAGACGCGCCAGCAGCCCGCCGCCCGAGTGACCGATGACCACGATCGGTCGGTCACCGGCGCGGGACCATGTCCGGTCGATGGCGGCCACGACACGATGCTGGAGCCGCTCGAACCCCGTCGCGCCTGCGATCGCCCAGTCGAGCATATGGACGGGTGCCAGATCCACGTGCGCCGCCCCACGCGCCAGGAGGCGCTGACGCATCCGGCGATAGGCGATCGGGGGCGAGATGAGCCCCTCGACGACGAGGACGTGGGGCTTCGCCTCGTGCGGCGAGGCCACGGATGCCGTCCTGGCAGCACCCGTCCCAGACACCGCCGCGATCGGGGCGGCCGGGTCACGCATGCCGTCCGCCTCAGCCCTCGTCCCCGTCCCCGACATCCGGCACCGCACCCTCGCGTGACCCCTCCGTGGTGGTCTCTTCGCGCCGGCGCTCCTCCCCGAGCTCGTGGATCTCGATGGACACGTCCATGATGGTCCCCTGGCGTCGACCATGGCTGGTCCGGCGGTCGTACGCCGTGCTGGCACGTCCCAGGGCTCCCTTCGCGGCGCGGAACGTCCGGTCGCCCTCGCGTGGCGATCGGCCGATGATGCGCGGGGCAAGACCGTCGAAGTGCGCATGCACCAGGTCGATGTGGCCCTGCTCGTGCGCCAGCAGCGCCGCGTACCAGCGATGCCACTCGGCACGCGCTCGGGGCAGCATCGTGGGTGGCGGCGTCCAGTCGGGCATCTCGAGGTCGATGGTGACGCTCACCTCGACCGCGTCGATGGCACCTGCGCTCGCCCCGAAGCGCATGTCCGCGGACCACGCGACGTGGCCCGCCTCCGGTCGCGCGGCGAGGGCCGTGGCGACATCCGCGAGGCTCGTGGCGGCGACCGGATGGCTCGTGGCCACCTCTGGCCCGATGGTCTCCGTGGCACCCGGCGCGGGTGCCGTGTCGAGTGGCACCACCTCGTCCGTGGCGGGGGCCTCGTCGCGCTGGGTCGTCACGTCGCTCCGATCGTCGGCGAGCCCGTGTGCGACGGTCATGCGTGTCGTCCGACGGCGACCGCCCCAGGCGCGGCCCCGTCCGGGCCGCAGCAGGTCCACGAGCGCCGCGTTGCCGGCCCCCCTCGACAGATCGGTCAGGGTGCGCGTGGATCGCGCGTCGTCCGCCCGCACCAGCTCGAGCAGCAGCTCGTCGCGGGAGCGTGGGCACGCCCCGGTGGCTCGTCCCGGCACGTGTCCGGCCCCGCGCGTCGTGTGCGCGCCCGGCGGGGACCCGGATCGTCGTGCCTGCTCCACGAGGTCATGGTGCGCCTCGCCTGCCCCGATGGGCAAGACCCATCGCCCACCGGGGCAGCACGATGGGGCCTTCCGGGCGAACGAGCATGCCCACCGAGCCGGACGAGGGCACCTTCATCGTCCGATGGAGGGAGGACACACTTCGCTGGGTCGCCACGCGTCCGCCACCGAGACGCCTCGCGACGACACACTTGGGAGACAGCATGGGGACCGAGTCGGAGCTCGAGATCCTCGCGCAGGGGCCGTCCGCCACCACGGGTCGGTCACGCGAGGGCAGCGAGACGGCACACGCGCCGATGCTCGCGTCACGTGCGGTCCAGGAGGGTCGCCCATCGACGCTCGACCGCGCCTCGATGGTGCACCTCCAGGCGAGCGCCGGCAACGCGAGCGTCTCGGACCTGATGGCCGAGGAGGCACCTGACCGCGTCCGCTCCGTGCTGGGTCGTGGTGGCGAGCGACTGGACCCGGCCGTCGCGACGGACATGTCCGCGCGGTTGGGAGCCGATGTCTCGGGTGTGCGGATCCATCGTGACGCGGCCGCCTCCGAGTCCGCCCAGGCTGTCCGCGCGAACGCCTACACGGTGGGTGACGACATCGTCTTCCGGGCCGGTCACTACGACCCTTCGAGCCCGGCCGGCCAGCGGACGCTGGCCCATGAGCTCACCCACGTCGTCCAGCAGCGCGCCGGGGCCGTCGATGGCACCGACGTGGGCGGCGGTCTATCGCTGAGCCATCCCTCGGATCGATTCGAACGTGAGGCCTCGACCACCGCCGAGCGGGTGATGGCGACCGGGTCGCCCGCGCCCGCCGCAGCACCCATCGCGGTCGCGCGGAGCACCGACGAGACGAGCGTCCAGCGTGGGGTCGCCATCGCGGACATCGCGGCTGCCGAGGAGGAGGGCCTCGTCGGTCAGCGCGAGGCGGACGACGAGGCGGAGGAAGAGGAGGAGATGGGGTCAGGCCTCGTGGGCCAGCGTGACACTGCCGAGGAGGAGGAAGAGGAGCTCTCCGCGTAGGGCAGACCCGGAGCCGGCCCTGCCCTAGATGAGTCCCTGCTTGATGGCGTACGCGACCGCGTGCGTCCGATTGCGCAGCTCCAGGCGGCTGGTGATGTCATGGACGATGTTCTTGACGGTGCGCTCCGAGTAGAACAGCTCCCGACCCACCTCGGCGGTGTCCATGCCGTCGGCGAGCAGCCGCAGCACGCGCACCTCGCGCTCGGAGAG
>CAZYTQ010000010.1:0-5220 GCA_964650135.1 uncultured Anaerolineaceae bacterium
GCTCAAGGTGGCGGCCGCCGCGGCCATCGTGGGTGCCATCATCGGCGAGGGTCCAGGTGGCGTGAAGGACGGGCTCGGTCGAGCCATCGTCAACTTCAACCAGCAGTACATCACCGGACCGGAGAAGCTGTGGGCGACCATCCTCATCGCATCGCTGACGGGCATCCTGTTCTTCGTATGCGTGCGCATCGCCGAGGCCATCACGCTCCGGCGCCGGGGATCCACGGGTGTCTGACCCGATGACCAGCCGGTCACCCATCGATCCCCCCCGAGCGACCCCCGGAACGCCCGCTGTCCGGCTGGACGGGGTCCACAAGGCGTTCCCGGTCAAGGGCGGCTCGACCACGGTCGCGCTCGAGGACATCGGTCTCGAGATCGCCACGGGCGAGTTCGTGTCGCTCATCGGACCATCGGGCTGCGGCAAGTCCACGCTGCTCCGCATCGTGGGCGACCTCATCGAGCCCAGCACGGGCACGGTGGAGGTGAACGGCAAGCCCGCCCACCGGGCACGGCTCCACCGCGACTACGGCATGGTCTTCCAGGCGCCTGTCCTGTTCGACTGGCGCACCGTCGAGGCCAATGTGCGGCTGCCGCTCGAGATGATGGGCGGCGCGGGTGCCGGCCGGGGTCGACGTGTTCGCGAGATGCTCGACCTGGTCGGGCTCGGGGACTTCACCCGCCACCACCCCCACCAGCTGTCGGGTGGCATGCAGCAGCGTGTGGCCATCGCGCGGGCACTCGTGTTCGAGCCGGCGCTGCTGCTCATGGACGAGCCCTTCGGCGCCCTCGACGAGATGACCCGCGAGCGGCTCAACGGCGAGGTGCTCAAGGTCTGGGCGCGTACCGGCACCACGGTCATCTTCGTGACCCATTCCATCCCCGAGGCCGTGTTCCTGTCCACGCGGGTCGTGGTCATGAGCCCGCGTCCGGGGCGCATCAGCGAGATCATCGACATCGACCTGCCCCAGCCCCGCACGGAGGAGACCCGCGAGAGCGAGCGCTACTTCGAGCTGGTCACCCAGGTGCGCGAAGCCCTGCGTGCCCAGCACGGCGGCGGTGCGTCCGCGGCTCGGGCGCGTGCCGAGGGTGGCATCGGGTGACCGCCGCGACCGAGGTCCGGGCACCCACACCCAGGGGCCGGTCGGGCCGGGATCTGGGTGCGTCGCTGGGCAGGCTGGTGCCGCCCGTGTTCGTGTTCGTGGCCGCCATCGCCATCTGGGAGGTCGCCACGGCCGGTGCCGGCAGGCGGGTCATCCCGCCGCCCTCCGCGATCGCGGCTGCCATGGGTCGCGAGTCGGAGCTGCTCACCCGGGCAGCCATCGCCACGTTCACCGAGGCGCTCGGGGGCCTGCTCATCGGCACCCTCGCGGGCATCGGGGTGGGGTTCGCGACGGCCCGCTGGGCCATCGGCCGGGACATCCTGGTGCCGCTCGCGGTCGGTGCGAGCACCATCCCGCTCATCGCGGTGGCGCCCATCGTGGGCAACTGGTTCGGGGTGCTCAACCCGCTGTCCAAGATGATGATGGCCGCCCTGCTCGTGTTCTTCCCGATCGTCATCAACGTCATCCGAGGGCTCGTCGAGGTGCAGCCCGCGCAGCTGGAGCTGATGCGCTCGTATGCCGCCAGCCCCAGCGTGGTGCTGCGCAAGGTGCGGGTGCCCAACATGCTGCCGTTCCTGTTCACCGCGCTGAAGGTGGCGGTGACGCTCGCCTTCATCGGTGCCATCGTGGGCGAGTACTTCGGCGGCACGACACGCGTCATCGGCCAGGTCGTGCTGACGGCCATGAGCTCGGGCAGGTTCGACCTGGCGTGGGCGGGCATCATCATCGGTGCGCTGGGGGCCATCGCGGCATACCTCGCGGTGGTCGTCGCGGAGCGGGCGATCATCCCTTGGAGCCCGACCTTCCGCGCCTGATCCCTGGGCGGCAGGGATGCGTCAGAGGCCCGGCGCCACCGATCCGCCACGGTGTCGGGCTTCGCGTCGTCGCTGTCGTGCGCTATCGTGCGCCACACCGTGTGACAGGGGCGCTGGAGGAGTGCCCCGGCAGAGGAGCCCGGGTCCCCGTGCCCGGAGCAGTCGAGGAGCGCACATGAGGACCACACACAAGGCCCTGGCACCCATCATCGCGGGCAGCCTGGTGCTCGTCTCAGCGATCGGGGTGGGAGCCCAGGACGCCGAGCTGACGCCGGTCAGGCTCCAGCTCCAGTGGGCGCCGCAGGCCCAGTTCGCGGGCTATTTCGCCGCTCGGGATGCCGGCTTCTGGGCGGCCCAGGGTCTCGACGTCGAGATCATCGACGGCGGACCGGATGTCGTCCCACAGGTCGTGGGCTCTGACCCGTCCGGCCCGGAGTTCACCATCAGCTGGGTGCCCAAGGTGCTCGAGGTCCGCGACCAGGGTCAGTCGGACCTCGTCAACATCGCCCAGATGTTCCAGCGCTCGGGCACGCTGTCCGTGGCGTGGGCGGATTCGGGCATCACGAGCCCGGCGGACTTCGCGGGCAAGAAGGTCGGCGCCTGGGGCTTCGGCAACGAGTACGAGGTGATCGCCGCGGCGAAGGCGGCAGGCCTCACCGAGGGCACCGACTACGAGAAGGTCGTCCAGCCGTTCGACATGTCCCTCCTGCTCAACCGCGAGATCGACGTCGCGGAGGCGATGATCTACAACGAGTACGCCCAGGTGCTCGAGGCCACGAACCCCGCGACCGGGGCGCTGTACCAGCCCGAGGACCTCGTGGTCATCGACTACAACGCGGTGGGCACCGCGATGCTCCAGGACGCGATCTTCGCCCGTGAGGCGTGGCTCGCGGCGGAGGGCAACGAGGACATCGCCACCCGGTTCCTCGTCGGCGCGTTCCAGGGCTGGCAGCTGTGCCGGGACGATCCGGACGCGTGCATCGGCTACACGGTGAACGCGGGCTCGACCCTGGGTGCCGGCCACCAGGCATGGATGATGAACGAGGTCAACCCGCTCATCTGGCCGTCGGAGGGCGGCATCGGGTCGGTGCCCACCGCCACGTGGGACCAGACGGTCCAGATCTCGCTCGACGCGGGCATCATCTCGGCCGCCCCGGCCGAGGGTGCCTATCGCACCGACCTCGCGGATGCGGCACGGGCGCAGGTCGAAGGCGACGTCATCGGCGCGGACTTCGTCAAGGGCACCGTCGAGGTGACCCCCGGCGGCGAGTAGCCGTTCATCCCGCGACGTCCTTCGCAGGGCGACGCGGGTCGCACGATCGTGCTGGAAGGGGTCGGTCCCATGCGGGCCGGCCCCTTCGCATCGGCCCCGTCCTGCCCGTGGGTTATCGTGTCGTGCCTGCGCCAGGTCCCATCGGAGGTCACGATGCCCACGCGCCCCCGTCTCGCTCGTCTGTCCGGTGCCCTGCTGGCCGCGTGTCTCGTGGGTCTCGCGCCGGGTGTCGCGACAGCGGATACCGGCAAGGTCCGGATGGAGGACTTGTCATTCGCACCAGCGACGAAGTCCATCTCTCGGGGGGACACGGTGCGGTGGCGGAACACCAGCTACATCGCCCACGACGTCAAGTCGAAGCTGTCCGGCCTGTTCGCGAGCCCTGGTGGGTCCGGCGGCATGGCCAAGGGCGAGACGTTCACCCGGACGTTCAAGCAGGCCGGTAGCTTCGGCTATCTCTGTCGGGCGCACCCGTCGATCATGACCGGGACCATCAAGGTCCCGATCAGCGTCAGTCGTGACGGGAGCACCTTCCGCATCACCGTCGCGAGCGGCAGCGTCTCGGGCTACAAGAACCGCGTCCAGGTCAGGAAGCCCGGTTCGGATACCTGGCAGACCATCGGTACCACCAGCAGCACGTCGGTGCGCTACACGGCCTCGAAGTCGGGCACGTACCGATTCCGCTCGGCGGTCAAGCGGACATCGACTGGCGCCCTGTCCGGCTACAGCCCGGTGATCTCGAAGACCAAGCCCTAGCGACGTCGGCTCGCGTCAAGACCTGTTCGTCCGGTGACGGCGCCCGGCTGTCCAGCTGGAGGCCGCTGGGCGGTGACACCCGATCGGGCGGTCAGCCGACCCCGGTGCCGAACTGGCGATCGCCTGCGTCCCCCAGGCCGGGCATGATGTAGCCCCGCTCGTTGAGCTGCCGGTCCAGGGACGCGGTGTGGATGGCCACGTCGGGATGCGCCGAGGCCACCGCGCACACGCCCTCCGGTGCCGCGATGAGGTTGATGAGCTTGATCCGCGTGGCGCCCCAGTCCTTGAGCACCTCGATGGCAGCCGTGGCAGACCCACCGGTCGCAAGCATCGGATCGAGGATGAGGCACAGGTCCACGGTCGAGTGGTCCGGCAGCTTGTTGTAGTACTCGACGGGACGCAGGGTCCGCTCGTCGCGGAACAGGCCGAGGTGCCACACCTGGGCGGTGGGCATCAGCTCCAGCATCGCGTCCACCATGCCCAGGCCGGCGCGCAGGATGGGCACGAGACCGATCCGATCGGCGAGCCTCGCGCCCTCGGTCAGCTCGAGCGGTGTCCGGACCGGGATCGGCGTCAGACGCGCATCCGCGAGCGCCTCGTAGCCCACGAGCCAGCTGATCTCCCGCACCAGCTCCCGGAACTTCTTGTGCTCGGTCGTCTCGTCGCGCAGCAGCGCGAGCTTGTGGAGCACCGCCGGGTGATGCGAGACGTGGAGTGTCGGGTACTCGTCGTGGCTGGACACGGCGCGCATGCTACCCGACCGGCTGGCTGGTCCGCCCGCGAGGCCGGTCCCGCCGCGCGGACGCAGGGGCGACCGGAGCGCTGCAGACCGCTACCATCGCGGGATGCCCAGACCCGCTGGCGCTGCGGCCGCGCGCGCCACCCGTCGCTCGACCTCGCCGGCTGGCCGGTATCCCCGGAACGCGGCACCACCCGTGCTCGTCGAGGTGCATCGCGGCGAGATCGTGGAGAGCCGTCACCGGGGCCACGTCGTCCAGGTGGGTACCGACGGTGCGATCGAGCGGGCCATCGGCGATCCGGCGATCGAGGTGACCCTTCGCTCGGCCGTCAAGCCGTTCGCCCTGGCTGCCCTGATCGTCTCCGGGGCGGCTGACGAGCTTCGCCTGTCCGACCAGGAGCTGGCCGTGATGGCGGCCTCGCACACCGGTGAGGACCGCCATGTGCGGACACTCCAGTCGGTCTTCCGGCGGGCGGGTGTGAGCCAGACCCTCCTGCGCTGCGGGGCCCAGATGCCATCGGACCGACGGACGGCTGC
>CAZYTQ010000010.1:5230-42818 GCA_964650135.1 uncultured Anaerolineaceae bacterium
CGCAGCCGGCCGCGGCGGCGAGGAACCCGGGCCGATCCGCCACCAGTGCTCCGGGTTCCACGCCGCGAGCATCCTGCTGAGTCGTCACTCCGACTGGTCCGTGGATGACTATCACCGACACGAGCATCCCAGCCAGGTCGCCGTGCGCGAGGTCGTGGCATGCGTCTTCGGCACGCGGCCGGCCGCGCTCCGCATCGCCATGGACGACTGCGGTCTGGCGACCTATGCCGTCCCGCTCGTGGATGTCGCTCGCGCGTTCGCGCTGCTCGCTGACCCGGCCGGGGTGGCGGAGGGTGCCCAGGCAGGCCTGGTCGGTCCGCTCACCCGCGTGCGGGACGCGATGGTCGCGGCGCCGGACATGGTCGCGGGGACCGATGGTGCGCTGGACACGCTGCTGATGCAGACGCTGCCCGGCAAGGTGGTGTCCAAGGGTGGCGCCGAGGGCCTTCGGGGTGTGGGCATCCTGCCCGGTGGCCGGGGGACCGGTCGACCGGTCGGCGGTATCGCCGTGCGCATCGAGGACGGCGATGGCCATGCGCGTGCGAACCGTGCCGTGACGGTCGAGGCGCTCCACCAGCTGGCGGTGCTCGACGACCGGTCGCGCCGGCTCCTGGCGCTCCAGCATCGGCCGGAGACACGTGCACCATCGGGCGAGGTCATCGCCCATACGGTGGCAGGGTTCGCGCTGGCGCCGATATCGGAGCTGGGATAGCGTTCCGCTCCGTGAGCGGCATGCGTCCGGCCCGGGACCCGTATCGGGAGCTGGGCGTGCCCCGGGGCGCCACGGACGAGCAGATCAAGGCGGCCCATCGGCGGCTGGCCAAGCGGTATCACCCTGATGCGTCATCGGGTGAACACGAGCGGTTCCTCGCCATCCAGGAGGCCTACCTCCTGCTGACGGACCCGCTGCGACGCCGCGAGTGGGACACGCGCCACGCACCCGGACCGGTCCGCGCCGCGCCGGGGGCCACCCAGGGCCCACCCATGGCACGTTCGCGACGGGGCACGCCACCGCGACCCGATGTCACGGACGCCACCGCACGGTCGAGCCGAGGCACCACCTCCAGCCGCGGAGCCCCTGCGGCGGCCGGGGCGTCACGTGGACCCTCGCCGCCACCGGGCATGAGCAGCCCGGGCGGCGCGCCGGGCACGGGCTCGTACACATGGTCGGCGTCGGGTGTGCCGTGGTGGGAGGACTTCCAGCCACGCGGACCCGGGGCCGCATCAGGGCCGGGTGGCCCTCCGAGCCCCGGCGCCGATCCGACGACGGGCCGAGGGACCGGTCCGGCGACGGGTCCAGGGGCCGGCCCACCACCCGCGGGTCGGCCCGATGGTCAGCCACCCACCGCGGATGTCCACTCGCGGTCGAGTGGCACCGCGTGGTCGAGCGCTGCGCGACGCTACTTCCGCAAGGCCGACGAGGAGCTGCCGCGTGGCGGCCAGTTCGTATATCGCGGGACCCAGGTCGTCACGGGCGCCGAGGCCCGCCGCGTCGTCGACGAGGAGCTCCGTCGGAGCCGGGATCAGGACCCGCCAACCCCACGCGCCTCGAGCGTGCGGCCCTCCACCGGACCCGGCCCGCGGTCCGACCCTCCGCCATCCGGTCTCCGTGCCCGGCTGCGGCGGCTGCTGGGCGGCGCATGAGCGTGCCCTGGCCGGGGCGCCGGTCGGATGAGGTCGATGGGGCTGGTCCACGTCGCTGATGCCCACGCCACGGCGACCGTCCCCCGCCGCCGCGGGCGTCTGGGCTCGGCAGGCGGCCCGGCACGACCGGGCGCCTCTGGCACACTGATGCCATGACCGTCCGCTGCCGTATCGCGCCCAGCCCGACCGGGCCGCTCCACATCGGGACCGCGCGCACGGCGCTGTTCAACATCCTGTTCGCGCGACACGAGGGCGGCACCTTCCTGCTCCGTCTCGAGGACACGGACGTGGCGCGCTCCACGGCCGCCTACGAGGTGGACATCCTCTCGGGCCTCCACTGGCTGGGTATCGACTGGGACGAGGGGCCAGCCATCGGGGAGCTGGCCGAGCGTGGACCATTCGGCCCGTATCGCCAGATGGCGCGTCTCGATGGCTACCGTGCGGCGGCCGAGCTGCTGCTCGCGCGCGACGCAGCCTACGAGTGCTTCTGCTCGCCCGAGCAGCTGGCCGCGGACCGTGCCGCCCAGGAGGCCGCCGGCCAGCCACTGCACTACGTCGGTCGCTGCGCGCACCTGGACGCGCACCAGCGCGTCCAGCGACGTGCGGACAACCCGACGCCGGTCATCCGGTTCCGCATCCCGCCGGGACCCGTGACGTTCCGGGACCTGGTGCGGGGGGAGGTGACCATCGACGCCTCCGCCCTTGGCGGCGACCTCGTGATCGTGCGCTCCGATGGCACACCCCTGTACCACTTCACGGTGGTCGTGGACGACGCGGCGATGGCCATCAGCCACGTCATCCGGGGGGAGGACCACCTGTCCAACACGCCCAAGCACATCCTCCTGTTCCGCGCCCTCGGCGCGGACGTGCCGGTCTTCGCGCACCTGCCGCTCATCCTCAACCCCGACCGGACCAAGATGAGCAAGCGCAAGAGCCAGACCGCGGTGGCCGACTACATCGCCCAGGGCTACATCCGCGAGGCCATCGTCAACCACCTCGCGCTGCTTGGCTGGTCGTCGGGGACCGCGGATGACCTGTTCTCGTTCGACGACCTGGTCGAGCGCTTCGACCTGTCCCGGGTGCAGCAGGGTGGCGCGGTGTTCGACCGGGAGCGGCTCGACTGGCTCAACGGCCAGTGGATCCGGCGACTGCCGGAGGGCGAGCTGGTCGACCGGATGCTGCCCTTCCTCCAGGCATCGGTCGCCACCGCCGACCCCACCGCCCGGGTGCCGGGGCTCGATGACCTCGCGCGCCTGGTGCCCCTCGTCCAGGAGCGTCTGCCGCGGCTCGATGCCATCGGACCGCTCACCGACTACCTGTTCCTCGAGGATCCGCACGTGGAAGCCGGCTCGCTCATCCCGAAGCGCTGGGATGCGGCCACGACCCTCCTGGGGCTCACCGAGGCGCGCCGGGTCATCGCCACGACCGGCGAGGTGGCCTTCGAGGCGGACGAGCTGGAGCCGCCCCTCCGCGCGCTCGCCGAGACGCACGGCTGGAAGGCGGGCGACCTGTTCATGGCCATCCGTGTCGCGCTGACCGGCCGGAGCGCGACACCGCCCCTGTTCGACACGATGGTCGCCCTGGGCTATCCGCGGACGCTCGAGCGGCTCGATGCAGCACGGCTGCTCGTGGACGGCGTCATCTCGGGTACCTGACAGGAACCGACCAGGTCACGCGTCATCGTGGTGGCATACAGGAGGTGACACCGATGACCCTCGACCACGCGACGTTCCAGGCCTGGCTCGATCGATACGTGGCGGCCTGGAAGAGCTATGACCCGCCCGCCATCGGCGATCTGTTCAGCGCGAACGTCGAGTACCGCTTCCACCCCGAGGACGAGCCAGTGGTCGGACGCGACGCCGTCGTGGCCGACTGGCTGGGTTCCCGCGACGATCCGGACACCTACGACGCCCGCTACGAGGTGCTGGCCATCGATGGCGAGCAGCATGTCGCCCGTGGCTGGACGAGGTACCTCGCCTCCGACGGCACGCTCCGCGACGAGTACTGGAACGTCTTCCTGGTGACCTTCGACGATGCAGGTCGTGCCACGGTCTTCACGGATTGGTGGGTCCAGGACCGGGCCTTCGCGGCGGCGGCCCGGCAGCGGGCCATCGACGAGGCACGCACGGCACCCTGACGCGTCCGCCACCTGCGGCACCCGGGTGCCCACGATACCGGCACACGGACGTCCCTGGTGGGCGGGTGTCGCAACACACCGTTAACACGCGCGACGTAGCCTGACGCGGTGGACGACCGCACCGTGCTGTTGGTGGACGACGAGCAGGTGATCCGTGACACGGTCGCGGAGGCCCTCGAGGGGGACGGACTGCGGGTCATCACCGCCGCCGACGGCCGGGAAGCGCTGCAGCGCTTCCGTGACGAGGCTCCCGACCTGGTGCTCCTCGACCTGATGTTGCCGGTGCTGTCCGGGATGGAGGTGTGCCGCATCCTGCGTCGCGAATCGGGTGTGCCGATCATCATGCTCACGGCCCGCGATTCCGAGCTGGACAAGGTGGTCGGCCTCGAGCTGGGCGCGGATGACTACGTCACGAAGCCCTTCAGCCTGCGCGAGCTCCAGGCGCGCGTGCGGGCCCAGCTGCGACGCCACGCGGCCGAGGCTGTCGGGTCAGCCGCGACATCGGGGCCGCCCTCCAGCATCGCTCTCGGCCCGGTCACGGTGGATCTGGCGGGCCATCGATTGTTGAAGGACGGTCGACCCATCCCGGTGAAGCCCAAGGCGTTCGAGCTCCTCGCGTTCCTGCTGCGTCACCCGGGCCAGGTGTTCACGCGCGACCAGCTGCTGGAGAAGGTCTGGGGCTACGACTATGCGGGCGAGACACGGACCGTGGATGTGCATGTCCACTGGCTGCGGGGTCGGATCGAGGCGGATCCCGCGGAGCCACGCTTCCTGCAGACGGTGCGCAGCGTCGGCTACGTGCTGCGGCTGGACGAGGCCTGAGGGCCTGGCGGCGTTCGACCCGGTGGGGGCGTCGGGAGCCGGATGCCTCCCGTCCCGGCCGGGTCACGGCCATGCTCAGCCGTTGCGCAGGCCGCGCGTATCCACGACCTCGAAGTCCGACCCCTTGATGCCGTGCAGGGCGTGCATCGCATCATCATCCCAGCGTGGGTCAGGCGCTCCGGTCACGTACCACGGCGAGCCGTTGTCGGCGAGGATCATGCCGTAGCGCTTGGGCGCCGTGAGCAGGACGCGGGCGTCGCGGGGATAGCCGCTGATGTCGACCGACGCCTTGAGCCGGACCCGGAGACCCATCGGGGGAAGCGCGACCGAGGACGACTCCCCGGCCTGGTGACGCGCGGGGTGGATGAAGCTGGTCCGGGTGCGTGGCGCCGTGAACCGGAGTGCATGGCGGATCGCCCCGGCCTGGACCTCGTCGTACCGCACGAGACCCGGCAGGACCGGGAGACCCGCCGCATCGGCGCTCGTCCAGCCCTTGGGTCGCAGCCTGTTGGAGCGCAGCTTCCAGACCGCGCCGGAGTCGGCCTTCCACTTCCCATCCACCTTCCGGACCCGGTAGAGCTCGTACAGCCGGCAGGCGTCCTTGTCCAGCATCAGCATGTGCTTGTCGCTGCCACCCTCGATCCGGGGTGACGCAGGGATGGGGTACTTGACCTGGTCGGACTCACTGGCCCAGCGGAACGAGACCTTCGATCGCTTCGTGGATGACGTGACGATGTTCCACGGGATGCCATAGCCGCTGTATGACCCGAAGTCCGGGTGGAGATGCGCGCCCAGGCCGATGGATGCCGTGAGGGTCCCGGAGTCAGCGCGCACGGGCAGCTGGTCCACGCGCTTGTTCCACACGTTGCTGGATGGGAGGATGGTGCAGCCGGGTGCGCCCGGGATGCGCACGTTCGCCGCAGCGGCGGGAGCGCCACCCGCGAGCATGAGGCTGGTCACCAGCGCAAGACCGACCACGGCACGGGGCAGCGGCAGGGACGGGGTGCGTGTCACGGATCGATGGTGGCGTCCGCCCCGCGTCAGGACGATGCGCCGGTGGGGCCATCCCGACCGGTACCTGTCGGGCAGTCCGACATCGGTCCGGTGCGGTCAGGTGGCCTTGTGGACCATCCGCTCGATGACCTCCGCGGCGTCCTCCGCCGCGTCGATGGCCTCCTCCAGCGAATGGTAGATGTCCCGCCACTTGAGGACCTCGAGCGCGTCGACGCCGTCCCGGAACAGCGAGGCGATGGCAGCGCGCGACTCGCGGTCGGCCTGGTTCTCGAGGTCGTGGACCGCGCGCAGCGAGTCCTCCAGACCCTTGAGGGACTCCAGGCGGCGAAGCGCGGCGACGAGGTGTCCGCCCTGCTGCGCCAGCAGCCCGGCCAGGACGGTCGCCTCGGGCGTCGGTTGCCGAACGTGGTACAGCAGCAGGGTCTCGGCGATCTCCTGGATCCGGTCCACCACGTCGTCCAGCCGTGACGACAGCTCGTGGATGTCCTCCCGGTCGAAGGGCGTGATGAACGCACGCTCCAGTCGCTCGAGCAGCTCGTCGCCGATCTGGTCGCCCGCGTGCTCCAGCTCCCGGATGTGTGCCACGCGTGTCTCGAGGTCATCGAACTCGGTGACCATGGCCAGCAGCGCATCGGCTGCTTCGGCGAGGTTCTCGCCGTCGGCGATGAACAGGTCGATGAACCGCTCGTCGCGGGGCATCAGCCGGAACGGGGACATGGCGTCTCTCCGTGCGGTCTAGTGGACGAGGTCGAAGGTGTGGATGACGAGCCACGCGGCGGCCGCCATGAGACCGGCCGCCGGGATGGTCAGCACCCACGCCACGAGGATGTCGCGGGCGATCCCCCAGCGCACCGCCCGCAGGCCCTGGCTGGTGCCGACGCCCATGATGGCACTCGAGATGACGTGGGTGGTGGACACCGGCATCCCGAAGTGCGCCGTGCTCACGAGCACGGTGGCGGCCGTGGTCTCGGCGGCGAACCCATGCACGGGTTCCAGCTCCGCGACACGCTGGCCCATGGTACGCATGATCCGCCAACCTCCGACAGCGGTGCCCAGCGAGAGCGCCGTGGCGGACACGATGATCACCCACGTGGGCACCTCGATGGAGCCGATGGCACCCGCGGCGAACAGGGCGAGGGTGATGATGCCCATCGTCTTCTGCGCGTCGTTGGAGCCATGTGCGAATGCCATGTAGCCCGCTGACAGCACCTGGAGCCGACGGAACAGCCGGGCCATGGGCTTGCGCGGTGCGCCTCGGAACACCCATGCCAGCAGGACCATCAGGGACAGCGCACCCACGAACCCCACCACCGGCGAGGTCACCATCGGGATGAGCACCTTGTCCACGATGCCCTCGATCCGCAGCGCCCCGGTGCCCGCCGCGATGATCGTGGCTCCCAGCAAGCCACCGATGAGCGCATGGCTCGAGGAGCTGGGCAGTGCGTACCACCACGTCAGCAGGTTCCACGCGATGGCGCCGATGAGTGCCGCTGCCACGATGGCCTGTGTCGTGGTCTGCTCGTCGACCAGTCCCTTGCCGATGGTCGTGGCCACGGCGGTGCCCGCGAAGGCACCGATGAAGTTGAACGCCGCCGCCATGCCCACGGCGACCTGGGGCCGCAGGGCACGCGTCGCGACCGACGTCGCGATGGCGTTCGCGGTGTCGTGGAAGCCGTTGATGTAGTCGAACACGACGGCGAGCACGACGACGATGAACAGACCGACCGTGAACGACTCCGCCACCGTGACCTCGAGCCGACGCAGTACCGGACATCCGGCACGACAGGCGTCCGGCGAACGTTAACGGAATGTCAACGCGTCGTGCGCGGCTGGCCGATCAGGCGCGGAGCGCCTGCGTCCATGCCACCAGGCCGTCCGAGTCCTCGACGCGTGACCGCACATAGCCGTCGTCGGGCGAGAGGCGGTACCTGACGGCGAGGCCATCCTGGATGTCCAGGACGCGTCCGTGGGCGCCGATGAGGGTCGTCCGGTAGTGCAGGTCCCACCGCTGCCGGATGGCCAGCTCCAGCGTCCCCTGGCGCGCCTCCAGCGCGTCGAGGGTCACGCCGGTCGTGGCGTAGCAATCGCCGGCCTCCAGGGCCCTCAGCACGGCCCCCTCGCGCAGGACCGGGGTGCGGATCATCATCCACGCCCGTCCGGGGTTGGAGCACTGGCGGCCCCACGTCCGGAAGTGATGTGCATCGTCGACCGCGATGCCCACCATCGGACGACCACCCGTCAGGAGCCGATCCCAGATGACCTCGGTCGATGGATGGCCCGGGCGCCCCCCGAGGTCGTTGACCTCGGGGCCAGCGTTGTGGATCTCGAACAGACGCAGGTCGCGCACGGCCGCGAGGTCGTCCGTCGTGACCTGCCAGCGGAAGTTGGGATGGTTGACCGATGGCACGCCCCCTGCCGCCCGCACGCGGTCGACGTCCTCCTGGAGCGTCTCGCGCACCGTGGCCCCGGCGGCGGGCGCGAGCGTCCGGCCGATGCCGAGGCCGTTGACGTGGACATCCCCGGAGGACAGCTCCTCACCCCGGATGAGGAGCATCGGGCCGGCCAGCGCGCGAAGCGGCTCCGGGTCGGTCAGCAGGTCGTGGTCGGTGAGGGCCAACGCGTCGTAACCCGCGTCGCGATACCACGCCACCACGTCCGCAGGCGGTGAGTCGCCGTCGCTGTTGGTCGTGTGGCTGTGCAGGTTGGCGCGGACCCACCGCTCGCTCATGACGCCCCCTCCGGCCGTGTCCGCTCGGCGAGCAGGATGCACGCCGACGCGGCGATCCGGGCCTGGACATGACGCCCCACCTCCGGCTGTCGTCGGTCGGGCCGGTTGGCCCGGTCGCAGGTCAGCAGGCCCGCATCGCCATCGAGGCGAAGCCGCACCCGGAGGTTGGGTCCCAGGAAGGTCACGTCGTCCACGATGCCTGCGAGGGTCTCACGTTCGTCACCCGGAGGTGCGTCGTCGAGGTCGAGGGCCTCCGGGCGGATGGCGACGGTCACGCTCTCGCCGATCGCGCGCCCTGCGAGGCCACCAGCCATGCGCAGCGCCTGGCCACCCAGGCTGACCCGGGCCAGGTTCGCATCCAGCACCCGCGCCGGCAGCACGTTCAAGGTGCCCACGAACGTTGCCACGAACGGGCTGACCGGGCTGCCATAGATGTCCATCGGCGATCCGACCTGCTCGACCCGGCCCTCGTTCATGACCACCACGACATCCGAGAGCGAGAGCGCCTCCTCCTGGTCGTGGGTCACATACACGGTCGTGATGCCCAGCTGCCGCTGGAGCGAGCGGATCTCCTGGCGAAGCGCGACCCGGATGCGCGCGTCCAGCGCGGACAGCGGCTCGTCCAGCAGCAGCAGCTGGGGCTCGGGTGCGAGCGCCCGGGCGAGTGCCACGCGTTGCTGCATCCCACCCGAGAGCTGCCACGGGAAGCGGCCACCCATACCGTCCAGGTGCACCAGCTCGAGCAGCTCCGCGACGCGTCGTCGGATGATGGCGCGCTCGACGTGCCGGATCCTCAGGCCGAACCCGATGTTGTCGGCGACCGACATGTTGGGGAACAGCGCGTAGGACTGGAAGACCATGCCGATGTCCCGGCGGTCGGGCGCGATACCGGTCACGTCACGGCCATCGATGCGGATGCGGCCATCGGTGGGTGACTCGAAGCCGGCGATCATGCGCAGCGTGGTGGTCTTGCCACAGCCGCTCGGTCCCAGCAGCGAGACGAACGACCCACGCCGGACGTCGAGGTCGACGCCCGCCACCGCCACGTGCCCCGGGAAGGCCTTGCGCACACCGTCGAGAGCCAGGAAGGCCGCTTCTGACGCGTGGCTCATCGGAGACCCGCCACGCTGACCCCACCCGTGCGTCGGCGACCGACCAGCGCGATGAGCGCGAGGGCGCACCACGTGAACGCGAAGCTCATGAGCGAGACCGCCGCGGGCTCGTAGGTCCGGCTGTTGCCCAGCAGCGACAGATACGGCCCGAACGCCGGGCGGAACAGGAAGTTCGCGATGGTGAACTCGCCCAGGACGATGGCGAAGGTGAGGAACGCGCCACCCAGCACCGCGGAGCGGATGTTCGGCAGGATGACCCGGAGCATCACGGTCGGCCAGCCGGCGCCGAGGCTCTGGGCGGCTTCCGTCAGCGTTCGGCAATCGATGGCGCGGAGACCGGTGTCGATGGCTCGGTACATGTACGGCAGTGACAGCACCACATACGCGGCGATGAGCAGCACGCTGCTGCCGAGGTCCGTCGCGACGAGGGGCACCGGGTCGCCGCTGTACACCCGGATCAGACCGAACACGAGCACGACCGGCGGCACCACGAACGGCAGCAGCGTGATCGCCTCGACCACCGGTCGCCAGCGTGGCGCACGCAGCCGGACCCACGTGGCGGTGGGCACCAGGAGCGCGACCGACAGCACGATCGTCACCAGGCCGCAGCCGGCGGAGTACAACAGGCTGTCCCGGAACATCGGATCGGCGAGGACGTTGGCGTAGGCAGCGAACGGGACCTTGGTCCGCAGCGAGAACTGGAGCGTCGCCAGCAGCGGCAAGGCGAACCAGGTGACAGCCAGCAGGAGCACCAGCCACCAGCGGAACGAGCCCCTCATCGTGTCCATCGCTCGGCGCGTCGCTGGAGCAGCAGATAGAGACCGATGGCACCCGCCATCACGCCGACCATGCCCATGGCCATCGCGTAACCCAGCCCGACGTCATGCAGCACGTCACCCGAGATCTGGGCGCCGATCCTGACGGCGAGGATGGGGATCGTGCCGCCGGTGAGCTGATAGGCCGTCGCCTGGGCCCCGAAGGCATTGCCGAACAGGAGCACGGTGCAGCCGAGCAGCGACGGCATCAGGATGGGCAGCGCCACGTAGCGCCAGTACTGGGCGTCGCTCGCGCCGAGGCCCTGGGCGGCCTCCTGCCAGTCCTGTCGGAGCCCCTCGATGGCGGGCGCGATGATGAGCACCATGAGCGGCAGCTGGAAGTACAGGTACACCAGCTCCAGGCCGACCTGGGTATACAGGCTGAAGCCCATGCGGTACAGGTCGATGCCGAAGGTGTCGCGGAGGAACAGTGTGACCAGCCCCAGCTGGCCGAGCGTGAAGATGAACGCGAGCGCCAGTGGGATGCCAGCGAAGTTGGAGGCGACGCCCGAGAACGTCATGAGCGATCCCCGGATCCGGCCCGGCAAGCGACCCCGGATCACCGCATAGGCGAGCAGGAAGCCGAGGCCGGCCCCGGCGATGGCGCTCACGAGGCTGACCTCGATGGTCGTCCGGAAGGTCTGGACGATGTCGGGTCGTGACAGCTGGGTGTAGTTGGCGAGCGTGAAGCCGCCTGCCCGGTCCTGGAGGCTGCCGACCACGAGGAAGGACACCGGGAGCAGCAGGAACAGCGTCGCGAAGGCCAGGAATGGGAGCAGTCCCAGCACCGGCCAACGACCCGCCCAGGAGCGTGGAGCCACGGACCCGAGGCGAGGCCGCCCCGGCCGAGCGCGCAGCTCGACCGGGGACGGCACGGGTCGCGACATGTCTCCCGGGGCGCGCTGCCTCAGGGGGCCGGAGCCTCGTCCACGGGCACCGCGCCCACGACCGTGTTCCAGCCGGTGGCCGGATCGGCGATGGCCGCCTGCGCGGCGTCGAGCTGGGCGAGCGTCGGGAACGTGGCGCCCGACGCGTCCGGCAGTCTCGCGAGAGCGTCGGCATCGAGCGTGCCGGCGGTCTTCATGGCGTCGAAGCGGATGGGGTAGCAGTAGCCCTTGAGCCACTCGTTCTGGCCCGCGTCCGAATACAGGTACTCCTGCCACAGGCGTGCGGCGCTGGGATGCGGTGCAAATGCGCTGATGCCCTGGACATAGACGCCGCCGAAGGGCCCCGAGGCCGGGATCCGCACGTCGATGACCGTGCCGCTCTCCGCCTCGGCCGCGTCGCGGTGGGCGAGCGCGTTGTAGTTCCAGCGGATGGTCACGGGCGTGGCGCCTTGGTCGATGGTGCCCGGCTTGGCGATCACCGGCACGAAGTTGCCCACGTCCACGATCTGGCGCCACAGGTCGAGGCCGGGCGTCACGTCATCGAGCGAGCCGCCGTTGGCGAGTGCCGAGGCGTACACCGTCTGGATCGCCTGGTTGGCCACGTTCGGGTCACCTGCGAGGGCGACCTGGCCCATGAAGCGGGGATCGAGGAGGTCGGCCCAGTCGGTCGGCGGCTCGGGCTGGATGGCGGTGTTGGTCTCGAAGGCGAGGACGCCGTAGTAATCGCCGTACCAGTGGCCGTCGGCGTCCTTGACGGCATCAGGGATGTCATCCCAGGTGCTCACCTTGTAGGGCGCCAGGAGGCCCTGCTCCACCGCCTGCGGGCCGAACGAGAGGCCCACGTCGATGACATCCGGCGCGGCCGGTCCGGTGTTGTCCTTGTTGGCGATGATCGCCTGGATCTCGTCACCCGAGCCCGCGAGCGGGTTGATCTCATTGACCTCGAGGCCGTACAGGGCCTTGAAGCCATCGATCGCACCCGCGTAGTTGCACCAGTCACGGGGCAGCGCGATGACGTTGAGCGCGCCCTCCTGCTGGGCAGCCGCGATGAGCGCGTCCATGTCGCTGGTGCTGACGGCCGCGTCCTGCGCTCCGGCAGGCACCGCATGTGCCATCAACGCGGCCGCCACGAGCGGCAGCATCAACCTCCGACGGGTCTGACCCACGGTCCCCTCCGAACGATGTCCGGGCAGCCGTCCGGTGGCAGGCGCCACCACGCCACGGCGTGTCCGTGAGCAGGCTCATGCCGGCGTGTCAACGGCCGGTGAACGTTCCATGAACGATGGTCCGGGCGTATCCTGCTGCCCATGGATCGGGACATCGATGACCTCTCCCGGCTCGCGGACCAGGCGGCACTGGGACTCCTGCGCATCGATGGCGAGTTCCTCGTTGCCCATGCGAACGATATGGCCCACCACCTGCTGGCCAAGCGCCCGGGCGGTCTCGTCGGCCACTCCGTGATGGAGGCGTTCCTCGATCATCGGGTGGAGGAGCTCATGACCGATCCGACCGAGGCCTCGACGCTCGAGATCGATGGCCCGGCTGCTCGACGCCTGCTGGTGCGTGTCCGGCTCGATCAGGCTGGCCCACCCGGCTGCTGGACGCTGCTCGAGGATGTGACCGAGCTGCGTCGGCTCCAGCGCATCCGGACGGAGTTCATCGACAACCTGTCCCACGAGCTGCGGACACCCCTGACGACCATCCGGCTGCTGACCGAGCGTCTCGCCGATGAGCTGCTCACGCTCGATGTGCCGAGTCGCGTCCGCGACCGGGTGGCCACCATCGACGTGGAGACGGGTCATCTGGTCCAGATGGTCAACGAGCTGCTCGACCTGTCGCGCATCGAGCAGGCGACCACCACGCTCCATCTCGAGGACGTTGCCGTGGCGCCCTTGCTGGAGGCGGCCATCGCGCGGATGCGCACGTTCGCCGATCGCTCATCCGTGGATCTGGAGCTCGACGTGCCGGCCGACGTGCCGCCATTGCGGGGTGACCCGGGCCGACTCGCCCAGCTGTTGCTCAACCTCGTGCACAACGCGGTCAAGTTCTCGCCGGACGGTCACCGGGTCACGCTCGCCGCCCGCCAGGAAGGCGACATGGTGGTGCTCGCGGTCACGGATGAGGGCATCGGCATCGCACGTGCCGACCAGGCGCGCATCTTCGAGCGCTTCTACAAGGTCGACCGGGCACGTGATCGAGGGCAGGGCGGCACCGGTCTCGGGCTGGCCATCGCCCGGCACATCGCGGAGGCCCACGGCGGCAGCCTGGGCGTGGAGAGCGAGGAAGGGAAGGGGGCGACCTTCCTCGTGTCCCTCCCGGTCAGCGTGTCCGGGGACGGCCGATCGGCGGCACCAGCTCGGGCGGGATGAGCCAGCGAAGGGTCGCCATGCCGGGCTGGATCGGCTGACGGACCCGGAACGAGGCGATGGTGCCCTTGCGCATCTCCTGGCCGACCGCCCCGGTGAGCGCATCCATCAGCAGCGAGAGGCCCGGGTCGTGGCCCACGATCAGGGGCGCACGGCCACCGGTGTCCGCCAGGAGCACGGCGAGCTCCTGGAGGGTCGGCCCGTCGGCGAGTCGCGCATCCAGCGTCACGGGCGTGCCGACCGCAGCGGCGATGTCCAGCGCGGTCTCGTGCGCCCGCACCTTGGGGCTCGTGATGATCCGATCCGGGATCACGTCCGCCCATGCAAGGAAGATGCCCAGGCGACGCGCCTGGTCGTGGCCCTGCTCGGTGAGTGGCCGGGACGCATCCGACCCCCTCCAGCGATCGGCGTCGCCCGCATGCGCGTGACGCACCAGGTGGAGCGTCCGGAGCGCCTCGGGATCGGCGTGTGATGCCATGCGCCGAGTGTGCCACGTGTGATGCGACGAAGCCCTGAGGTAGCTCGGGCTGCCGGGTCGATCGGGCGTTCCCGCCATCAGCGCGCCAGGTGTGGCCGGATCGTCACCCGTCGCGGCCGATGTGGCCGTCGGGGTCGATGCCCCCGACGGCCCCTGTCCGGCGCAGGGTTCAGGGATTGAGGTCCTCGGTCTCGCCCGTGGCGAGGAACACGACGTCCTCGGCCACGTTCGTGATCCGATCACCGATTCGCTCGAGGTAGTGCGCCGCGAACAGCACCCGTGCCCCCCGATCGACGTTGTCCGGGCTGGCCCGCATGAGGTCGAGCATCTCCGCGAAGGTGGCGTGGTACAGGTCATCCACCTCGTCGTCACGCGCGGCGACGGCACGAGCGAGCCCTTCGTCCTGGTCGACCAGCGCGCGCAGCACCTCGCGCACCAGCAGCGATGTCAGGCGGCCCATCTCGGCCAATCGACCCGTGCCCTCTCCGTCCGCCTGGGACGCGAGCTTGCGCGCCTGCTTGGCCACCGACGATGCGTGATCCCCCATGCGCTCCAGGTCATACGCGACGTGGTCGAGAGCGAGCAGGAAGCGCAGGTCACGGGCCACGGGCTGCTGGGTCGCGATCGTGCGCGCCACCAGGGCGCTGATGAGCCGCTGTGCCTCGTTGAGCCGCGAGTCACTGGTGATGACGGTGAGCGCCAGGTCCGCATCGTGCTGCTCCAGCGCCTGCACGGCCCGGCCGATCTGGTCCGCCACGAGGCTGCCCAGCCGCAGGACGTTGTCCTTGATCTCCCGCTCCTCTCGATCGAGGGTGTCTCGCGAGCCCACGAGCGGCAGGGGTGGGTGCCCTTCCGGGGCGGGGGTGTGGCCCATGAGCCGGGTGACCGATGCGTCGGCGGCGGCCGTGGCCGGATCGGCCGTGGCCGGGTCCTGGTCGGGTCGTTCGGTCATCGTGGGTGCCTCCTCATCCGAAGCGGCCCGAGACGTAGTCCTCGGTCAGCTGGCTCCTGGGATTCGTGAACAGCTCGCTCGTGACGCCGGATTCGACCATGTAGCCGGCCCGGTCATCGCCCATGGTCAGGAACACCGTCTCGTCCGAGGCGCGCGCTGCCTGCTGCATGTTGTGGGTCACGATGATGATGGTGTACCGCTGCTTGAGCTCCAGCATCAGCTCCTCGATCTGGAGCGTGGATCGCGGATCCAGAGCGGAGCAGGGCTCGTCCATGAGGATGATCTCGGGCTCCGTGGCGATCGCGCGGGCGATGCACAGCCGCTGCTGCTGTCCGCCCGAGAGCGCCATGCCGGACTGCTTCAGCTTGTCCTTGACGTCGTCCCAGAGCGCCGCCCGTCGGAGGCTGGCCTCCACGAGCCCATCCAGGTCGCCCTTGGCGCCATTGACCCGGGGGCCGAACGCCACGTTGTCGTAGATGGACTTGGGGAACGGGTTGGGCTTCTGGAAGACCATGCCGATGCGTCGGCGGACCTCGACCGGGTCGACACCCGGACCATACAGGTCCTCGCCGTGATACATCATCCGGCCTTCGGCGTGTGCGCCCGGCACGAGGTCGTTCATCCGGTTGATGCTGCGCAGCAGCGTGGACTTGCCACAGCCGGACGGCCCGATGAGGGCCGTGATGGCATGCTTCCGGAAGGAGTACGAGACGTCCCGGACGGCACGGAACGAGCCGTAGAACAGACTGACGCCCTCGAGCCGGATCACAGGCTCGGCGTCGGGCAGGGGCGTTTCGGTGATCACCAGGCCCTCGCGTAGCGGTTGCGGAGATAGATGGCCAGGCCGTTCGCGACGAAGGTGATGACCAGCAGCACGATCATGCCCGCGGCCGCCAGCTGTCGGAACTCCTCCTGGGGCAACGTGGTCCATCGATAGACGACCATCGGAAGCGCGGTGTAGGGGCCCAGCAGCTGGCCGACGAGGTCGGCGCCGCCGCTGGAGTAGGAGCCGAGCACGGCGCCGGCCAGGATGAGGGGAGCTGTCTCGCCGAGCGCCCGCGACAGCGACAGCACGATGCCGGTCATGATGCCCGGCAGCGCCGCCGGGATGACGAGCTGTGATGTCACCTGCCAACGGGACGCGCCGACCCCATACCCGGCTTCGCGGATGGCGGTGGGCACGGCGCGGATGGCCTCGGCCGCAGTGATGATGACGATGGGTAGCACCAGCACGGCGACGGTCAGGCCACCAGCGATGACGTTCCGCCCATTGCCCGCGCCGATGGCCTTGAAGAACCCCACGAACACGGCCAGGCCCAGCAGGCCATACACGATCGAGGGGACACCCGCGAGGTTCCGGATGTTGACGTCGACGAGGCGTGTCAGGCGCGACCCCGAGGCGTATTCCTCGAGATAGACGGCCGTCGCGATGCCCAGCGGGAACGCCACGCAGACGACGATGATCCCGATCCAGAAGGTGCCCCACAGGGCCTGGCTGACGCCGGCCTTGGCCGGGTCCGAGGACAGCGGCGAGGTCAGGAAGTCCGCGCCCCGCTCGGCGAACACCGGCAGACCCCGGTTCAGCACATCCACGAGCAGCGCCAGCAGCGCCAGCAGCGTGAACAGGAGGCTGAGCGCGAGCAGGCCCTGGAACACCAGGCTGGGCCAGTGGGGGCCGGAGCGGCGCAGGCTCCGATGCACCGCGCCCGACGTGACGGAGGCAGCGTCCGTGCTCATGTGGTCACCTAGTAGCGCTGGCGGGTGCGTCGCACGAAGACGTCACCCAGGATGTTGAGGCCGAGCGTCATGCCGAAGAGCACGAGGCCGAGGAAGAACAGGCTCAGGTAGGCAGCCTGGCCACCCTGGACCTGGTCCGAGCCCGTCGCCAGGGACGCGATCGCGGCGGTCACCGTCTGACCGGGCCCGAGCGGGTCGACGGTACGCAGGGAGCCACCCGTGCCGCCCGCGGCGATGGCCACGACCATGGTCTCGCCGATGGCGCGCGAGATGCCGATGATGAACGCGGCCACGATGCCCGAGACGGCGGCCGGCAGGACCACCCGGAGGCTCGTGGTGATGCGCCGGGCGCCCAGCCCGTAGGAGGCCTCGCGGAGGCTCCCGGGAACCGCTCGCAGGGCATCCTCGGAGATCGACGCGATGAGCGGGATGATGAGGATGCCCACACCGATGCCCGCGGCCAGCATGTTGAACACGGTCGCGCCCGGGAACATGCGCTGGACCACCTGGGGGTTGATGAACGTCAGTGCGAAGAAGCCGAGGACCACGCTGGGGATGCTCGCTAGCACCTCCAGGATCGGCTTGACCGCGGAGCGGACGCGTGGCGACGCGTACTCCGACAGGTAGATCGCGGATAGCAGGCCGACCGGACCCGCGATGAGCATCGCGATGAGGGTCACGATCGCGGACCCGAGGAGCAGCGTCGCGATGTCGAACATGCCACGCCGTGGGAACCAGCCGATGGTGAAGAGGTCGGACAGGTCGATCTTGCCCAGGAACTCGATGGTCTCGAACACGAGGGCGAGCACGATGAAGATGCTGATGACGATGGATGTCAGCGCGGCCAGGACGAGGACGCGTGACACCAGGCGCTCCCGCCGTCGACGGGAGGGATCGCCTCGGAGCGTGACCCGGGGTGCAGGCGTGGCGGTCATGAAGTGTCCCGTGGTGAGCCGGATCGAGGTGGTGTGGTGGACACGCCGACACCGGGCACCCGTCAGGCGCCCGGTGTCCGGCTGGGATCAGGTCAGCGGGCGGCCCAGGCGGCCGTGGTCGCCTCGGTCTCCTCGGCCGACAGGCCGACATAGGGGACCGTCTCGAGGACCGACTCGATGACGCCCGGCGCCAGGTAGTAGTCCACGAACCCGGCCAGCTCCGGCTTCTCGGCAGCCTTGGTCGTGTTGACGTAGATGAACAGCGGACGCGAGATGGGGTAGCTGCCATCGGAGATGGTGTCGTAGGTCGGCTCGACGCAGCCCTCCCCGCCGTCGACCTGGATCGGCTTGATGCGGTCGAGGTTCTCCTCGACGAACGCGAAGCCCACCCAGCCGAGGGTCGTGTTGTTCTCGGCGGTACCCGCGACACCTTCGACGATGGTCAGGTCATTGGCGGACGCCTGGTAGTCCGGTCGGGTGAAGGCCTCCTGACCGCGTGCCTCGGCGATGGGCGCGATGGCCGTCTCGACGAAGAAGTCGTAGGTGCCCGACTCCTCGCCGGGGCCGGTGATGGTCAGGGGCGCCTGCGGGAAGACCGTCGTCGAGCCGAGCTCGGTCGCGATCGCCTGGGCATCCGACCAGTCGCCGAAGCCGATCGACTCGGGACCGACCAGCGCGTACAGGTCGTTGAAGCTGAGGCAGGTGAGCGCCGTGTTGGCAGCCGAGGTGATGACCGAGAGGCCGTCGAGTGCGACCTTCAGCTCCACGTACTCGACACCGTTCTGGGCGCACACGTCCGCCTCGCCCTCGGGCCTGATGGCCCGCGACGCATCGGCGATGTCGATCTCGCCCGCGCAGAAGAGCGCGAACCCGTCGCCCGTGCCGGGGCCATCGACGCTGATGGCCACGCCCGGCGAGCCGACGTTGAACAGCTCCTGGACGGCGGTGCTGATGGGCTGGACCGTGGACGAGCCCGAGATGGTGACCGACCCGGTCAGCCCGGATGGCGCCGGCGGGGCGGTCACGACCGGCCCCTCCTGGGCGAGTGCCCCGCCGCCGGTAGCGAGCGAGGCGACGAGGATGAGACTGCCGGCGCCGAGCGCCGAGCGTCGCGTGGTCTGGGGCATCGCGATGGTTCCCTCCGTGGCTGGCTTCGGTGCACTGGCACCGGACGGGTGCCGTCTTCCGGACGGCGGAGCGCTCACACGTCGTGGCATGCCCACGATCGATCGGTCGGTTCAACGGCGATCTGCCGGATCGTCAACGATCCGTTAACGGCAGCCCTGAGGATGGTCACGAGGCGGGTGCCGCCAGGGCATCCGGTCCACCGTCAGGCTCCAGCTGATAGCCCAGGCCCCGCACGGTGAGCAGGTGGATGGGATGACCCGGGTCCGGCTCCAGCTTCTGGCGCAGCCAGCGGACGTGGACATCCACGGTCCGCGTGCCCTCGGCAGGGACGCGTGGCCATGCACGTGCCAGCAGCCACTCCCGGCTGAGCGCCCGTCCCGGTGAGCGCGCCAGCTCCTCGAGCAGACGTGACTCCATGGGCCGCAGCTGGATGAGCCGGCCGTGGCGCCGGAGCGCCCGGGCGTCCACGTCGAACACCGTGTCCTCGGCCACCGGCAGATAGCGCGGCGCTGCCGCTCGTGCGTGCGCGAGGTGGACGACGATGCGGCTGAGCACCTCATCGTGCGTCGCCATGATCGCCAGCAGCTCGTCGACACCAGGCGTCTCGGCGATCTCCGGATGGGCGTGGAGCGACCGCACCAGGAGACGCTGGTCAGCGCGCGCGAGACGGATCCGCGCCAGCTCCCGGACCACGTGGGGGTCCCGGTCGGCGGCGATCACCACGGCCGGCCGCTGGAGCGCGTGCACGGCGGGCAGTGCGCCACCAGCCCGCTCGATGTGCCACACGCCGAGGCCGAGCGCCGACGCGGGTTCCACGACGCCCGTGCCCGCGTCACCCACCACCACGATGTCGGCATGGGCGGGCGTCGACGCCGGCGTCACCCTGGGTCGACTGCTCATCGGGCGACCCTGCGACGGAGGCGTCAACGGCGCGTGACCCGATCGTTAACGAGCCATGAGGGATGGGTCTGCGAGAATGCGATCGCCGCACCATGCGGCGACCGAATGGAGGCGTGAGTGGCCAAGGACAGGGACGCACGGAAGCGCTCGGCGACATCGGAGCTGCGCCCCAAGGCGATCCGACGCGAGCTGGTGGACGTCGAGGTGGAGCTGGAGCGCGCGCGTCGACGACGTGACAAGGCACAGGCGCGCGTGGAGGCCCTCGAGGCCATCGCGGAGCAGCTCTCCAACGCGCTGGTGGCAGCCGAGGTGTCACGTGAGCCGCGGCACCCGCCACGGGATGAGCCGACCGCCGTCACACCGGTCTCGGACGCATCCGGCGACGATCCCGCGGGCTCGGATGGGTCGACGAGCACGACATCGAACCCCGACCCGACATCGACCCCCAGGCGGCGCTCGTCCGCCCGGAAGTCCGCGACGGCCGCCAAGGCGTAGACGCCGGCATCGCGGTCGGTCGGAGGTCCCGTGGGACGGAGGCCGCCGGATCGGTGACGGGCCCCATCGTGGTCGAGTGAACGGCCGCCGGGAGGTGCGACCCTACGGCGTGGCGATGACGCTCGCCAGGGTGCGTCGGAGCGCTCGACTCGTGATGGGTCGCCAGACGCCCGGCATGCCTCTCCGGAGGGCGACCATGCGCCGCTCATGCTCGGCGAGGTAGCCCGACATCTCGCGGCGGGTCGCCTCCGGCAGGCGGGGTCCGCTGCGCATCAGGTAATCCCGTGCCATGCGCGCCGCCACATCCGCGTCGTTGAGCGCGCCGAGATGGTCCTGGAGGGCCGTCACCCGAGCGATCACCCCATCCAGCCCTGGCGGCAGCACCTCCCGGAACGACTCGAGCGTGTATCGCAAACGTTTGGCTTCGATCCGGATGGCATGCAGGGCCGGCACGTCCGCCCAGGCCAGGAGCGTCTCGCGGGCCCGTAGATGCTCGTAGGCGACCCAGATGCGGCCGGCGGCGGTGTGACGCACCAGGACCGGCATGCCGGCCTCGACACGCAGCTCCGCGATACCCGGGGTCTCGGTGAACTCCAGGTAGTCACCCACGAAGTCCTGGTAGCGCCGTGAATCGAGCAGCTCGATGAGCTTGGCCCGTGCCGCCTCCCGTTCGCTCCCGAGGTGGTCTCGGTAGATCGTGAGGGCGGCCCCGCCGGCCTCGGGCAGGCCTGCCGCGTACTCATCGAGGATGCCCATCTGGACATCGAGGTCACGCACGAATCCAAGGGCGGTCGCGACCACCCGCAGCTCTCGGACGTAGCGTCGCTGGATCCTGGGGCGATAGGCGCCATCGAACACGCGCCACATCGAGCGCATCCGGCGCGTGGCGACACGCATCTTGTGGAGATCCTCGATATCCGTGCCGGCGCGCGTCCCGGCCTCCGCGGCGAGCATCCGGGCGAGATGCATCCGGAGCACCTTGCGCCCCGCCTCCGCGAGGGGATCGTCCGCCGACACGCCCGGCGTCTTGGGGACGCGTGGCAGACGACGCACATGTTCCGCGGCACGCTCCCGGTCCACCATGGCACGTGCCTGCTGCTCCTTGGAGCCCGCGGTCGGCTCGACCAGGCCGGTCGACCGGAGCGCCGTCGCCACACGCGTCAGGAGCCGGGTCGCCTCGCCTACTGCCTCGATCTCCAGCTCGGCGAACGTGCCCACCTCGCTTCGTCCGGCCATCACCCGCACCTCGTCGAGGGACAGCTGGGCGCTGCCGTCGGCCGCCCGGAGGTCCTGGACATGACGCAGCTGACGGATCGTGAAGGTGCCCCGCAGCCGCGCCGGGCCACGCAGCTCCTCGATGAGCTCCCGGGCGGGGCTCGAGGGCCATGAGCGCGGGTCGAGCGAGGCGCTCGCCGGCCCCTCCAGCTCGATGCGCCGGTGAAGCGGGTTGGCGGCCTGGTCGTCAGCGTGGGTCTCGTCCGGCTCGTCGCGGCCATCGTCGGTGACCACGGACTTGACGCTCACGAGATGGCGGCCACCCGAGCGCCGCAGTCGTGCACCGAAGCCGTGATGACGCAGGGCCTCGCGAGCCGTGTCGAAGTAGCGATCCTCGACCTGCTTGCTGGTCGGTAGCCCGATGGTCACGTCCGGCAGGGCTGCCACGAGCTCGCGATCCAGCCACGCCCGGAGGGCCGCGACGTCCGTCACGCGGTACTTGAGCTCGACCTCGTGCGGGACACCCGTGCCGCCGGTCGCCATCAGGCGCCCCGCCCGAGCGCATCGAGCACGAGCTGCGGCGCGCCCGCGCCGGCCAGCTCCGTCGAGCGGGTGGTGGCGAGACGCATCAACGTCTGGAAGGTGTCCACGCCGCCGCGCGCATCCGTCAGCGACTCGACGCGCCGCCATTCACCCGTCTCGTCGAGTCGCCAGGCCCGACGGTCGTCACGCAGCATGACCTCGAGGATGGTCCGCAACCGTTCCTGGAGACCGGGATCCTCGACCGGCACGAGCGCCTCCACCCGGCGGTCGAGGTTGCGCTCCATGATGTCCGCCGAGCCGATCAGGAAGCGCTCCCGCTCGCCGCGTCCGAAGCACAGGATCCGGGAATGCTCGAGGAAGCGACCGATGACCGAGCGCACGACGATGTGCTCGCTGACACCGGGTACACCCGGCACCAGCGAGCACATGCCCCGCACGATGAGCTCGATGGGCACCCCCGCGCCACTCGCCGCGTAGAGCCGCTCGATGATGCCCGGGTCGACGATGGAGTTGACCTTCAGCACGATGCGTCCGTCGCCGTGCTCCCGATGCCGCTCGGTCTCCGCGTCGATGAGTGCGCTGATGCCGGGCCGCAGGCTCACGGGCGCGACCAGCAGGCGTCGATAGCGGTCCTTGCGGGCGACGCCGGTGAGCACGTTGAACAGGTCCGTGACATCCGCGGTGATGGCCGTATCGCCCGTGAACAGGCCCAGGTCCGTGTACACCCGGGCGGTCTTCGGGTTGTAGTTGCCGGTCCCGATGTGGACATAGGAGCGCAGGCCGCGGCCCTCGCGTCGGACCACGAGCGCGGCCTTGCAGTGCGTCTTGAGACCGACGAGGCCGTACGCCACGTGAGCGCCCGCACGCTCCAGGGCGCGTGCCCAGACGATGTTGGCGCGCTCGTCGAAGCGCGCCTTGAGCTCCACCATGGCGACGACCTGCTTGCCCGCGCCGGCCGCGTCGATGAGCGCCTGGACGATGGGCGAGTCGCCGCTGGTGCGATAGAGCGTCATCTTGATGGACAGGACGTCCGGGTCGCTGGCCGCCTGCTCGATGAACCGCTGCACCGAGCCCTGGAACGACTCGTACGGATGGTGGACCATCAGGTCGCCGGCGCGGATGGCCGCGAACACGTCCGCCTCGTCGCTGTCGATGGGCTGGAGGCGGGCCGGCACGACCGGGTGCCACGGCTGGGACTGGAGGTCGGGCACGTCGAGGTCCGCGATGGCCGTCAGGTCGGCCAGGTCCAGGGTGCCCGCGATCTCGTAGACGTCGCTGCCCTCGAGACCGAGGCCTTTCTGGAGCAGGCCGCGCGTGTGCCAGGGCATCGAGCGCTCGACCTCGAGCCGGACCACCTCCCCGAAGCGGCGTTTGCGCAGCTCCTCCTCGATGGCCAGGAGCAGGTCGTCCGCCTCGTCCTCCTCGACCGCGATGTCCGCGTTGCGGGTCACCCGGAAGAGATGGTGGTCGAGGATCTCCATGCCCGGGAACAGCGTGTCCAGGTTGGCCGCGATGATCTGCTCCACCAGGACATACGTCCGCGTGCCGACCTCCCACAGGCGGGGCAGCACAGGTGGCACCTTGATGCGTGCGAAGCGCTCCTCGCCGGCCGTGGGGTCCCGCACGGTCACGGCGAGCGACAGCGACAGGTCGCTGATGTAGGGGAAGGGGTGGGACGGGTCGACCGCGAGCGGCGTGAGCACCGGGAAGATCTCGTCGAGGAAGCGCTGGCGCAGCTCCAGCTGGCGCTCGGGTCGCTCGGCATATCCGACGACCCGGATGCCCTCCTCGGCGAGCTGATCGCGGATGCGCAGCCAGGTGGTGGAGTGGAGTGCCTGCAGCTGGAGCACCCGGTCGCGGATGCGCTCGAGCACCTGGGACGCCGCGAGGCCATCCGGCGACGGCCACGAGTGACCGGCCGCGACCTGCTGGCGGAGTCCTGCGACCCGGACCTGGAAGAACTCGTCGAGGTTCGTCGCGAAGATCGCCAGGAAGCGGACACGCTCCAGCAAAGGATTGCGCTCGTCCTGGGCCTCGAACAGCACGCGTGCGTTGAACTCGAGCCACGACAGCTCGCGATTGAGGTACGGGGTGCGCGACCCGGATCGGGCTGCCCTGCGGCGGGGTGCGCGGCGGATGGTCGTGGCCACGACGGTCCTTCTCACGGCCGGATGATCGGATTCGGGGCCCGAAGCCTAGCATGCGCGAGCGCATGCCCGGGGTGGGTGTCAGGTATGTCCGTGGCCGGCGTGGGGTGTGGCCGCCCGGCGGGCCGCGTCGGACGGGCAGGGGCACGCGTCGCGCAGCAGCGTGAACGTGTAGTAGCCGGTGTGGTGGCCGTCTGCCCAGGTCGGCGCGAGCGCGTACTGGCCCACGAGCGCGATGTCCTGGAGCGTCGTCTGGCTCTCGGTGAGCACGGGCGAGGTGTCCAGCCAGCCGGGCTGGCCGGCCTCGCCTCGGCAGTAGGCACAGGGGCACAGCCAGCGCAGGGTGAGCGCGTCGTAGCGTGTCTGATGACCGTCCGCCCAGTCGATCTCAAGGACCCCGGCGGCGCGGTCGGCATGGATCCGGATCGGCGTGAGGTACTCGCCGCCGGTGGTATAGCTGGACATGTCACGATCGTCGCATCTCCGGCGCGACTCGTCGACCGGGTGGCGCCCCGCGCGGGTGCACCTAGACTGGACGACGGCCACGGGGTCGTCCGGGCCGTCTGTTGACCGCCGAGGAGGCCCATGAGTCGTTCGCCCCGCCCCGACGACCTGACCACGCTGCGCGTCCCGCTGGATGCTCGTCCATCGCCGGACGGTCGACGCATCTGCTTCGTGCGCAAGGAGCCGAACCCCGACCTCGACGGGTATCGGTCGTCACTCTGGCTGGTGGACGCGGAGGGGGATGCGCCCACCCGCCAGCTGACGCTCGGTCGGCGTCGTGACACGTCGCCTCGCTGGAGTCCCGATGGGCGCACCATCGCCTTCCTGTCCGACCGCGGTGCGGTCCTCGCCAGGGGCGGCGCGGCCGATCGGCCGACCGACAGGACGCGCACCGGTGCCGCGGCAGACGCGGACGGTGACGATGGTGCCACCCAGGTGTGGCTGCTGCCCCTGGACGGCGGTGAAGCGACCCAGCTGACGCGCCTCCCAGCCGATGTCCACGACATCGCGTGGTCGCCGGACGGCCGGCGCCTGTGCCTCGTATCCACCGCGCGGTCGACCGAGCCGGTGCGCCCTGTGGCCGCCGGATCCGACGCGAGGCCGCGCCGGGACGCACGGATCCTCGACCGCCTCCGGTATCAGCTCAACGGCGTTGGCTTCATCCACGACAAGCCCTCGAGCCTGTGGGTCGTGGACGTCGCCAGCGGTGACGCCCGGCGCATCACCTCCGGGGCGTGGCACGACCAGCAGCCCGCGTGGGACCCGGATGGTTCGCGTCTCGCGTTCATGTCGGATCGCCATCCGGCGCGGGATCTCGGCTGGCGCACGGACATCTACCTGGTGGCTGCCGATGGCGGACCGGTGACGCGGGTCACGGGTGGTCGTGGTGACCGCTCCTTCCAGGGACCTGCCTGGTCGCCCGATGGATCGGAGATCGCCACGCTCGGTCACCGGTTCCCACGCGCCAACGCGTCGGCGTCGTCGGTCTGGGTGTTCCCTCCTGAGCCTGAGCAGGCGGGCACCGATCTCAGCCGCTCGAGTGGCCTGGAAGCGGCGGCGGGTCTCAACTCCGACCTGGTGGGTGCTCCCTCGCCGGGTGTCACGTGGGGACCGGACGGCACCTGGCTGGTCTTCGGCGCGCCCATCGACGGCGCCTGTGAGCTGTGGCGGGTCAGCCGCCCGGATGGCGTGGTCGTGCGCCTCACCGAGGGCCGCCACGCCATCACGCGGGCCCACGGCGTGGCATCCGGCCGAGGGCTGCGGATGGCCCTGGTCAAGGGCGATGCGACGAGTCCGTGGGAGGTCGCCTGCCTGGACATCCCGGCTCCCACACGGCGCTCCACGGCATCGCTGGCCCCCCGCACCCTCACGTCGCTGACGGCGGACGCGTGGGCCGACATCGACCTCGTCGAGCCCGTGGAGCGGTGGCACGAGGCCGACGGCCGGCGGATCCAGGGCTGGTTCTTCGAGGCGCCTCGCCGGGACGGTCGTCCGGCGCCCGTCGTGGTCCAGATCCACGGTGGACCGGCCACGCTCTATGGCTGGGCGCTCATGTGGGAGTGGCAGTGTCTGGTGGCCGCGGGCATCAGCGTCTACGCCTGCAACCCACGCGGGTCCCAGGGCTATGGCGAGGACTTCTGCGCCGCCAACGTGCAGGACTGGGGGGACGGCCCGATGGCGGACGTCATGGCGGGTGTCGATGCGCTCATCGCGGATGGCCTCGTCGACGCCGAGCGGCTGGGGGTCACCGGTGGCTCGTATGGCGGCTACCTCACCGCGTGGATCATCGGCCACACGGACCGGTTCTCGGCCGCGGTCAGCTGTCGCGGTGTGTATGACCTCACCTCGCAGATGCTCAGCGGCGATCTCGGCGGGCCCACGTTCGGCCGCTACGAGTTCGGGGTCAATCCCTGGCAGGATCCGGACCTGTACCGACGACACAGCCCGCTCACCTACGCCGACCGGATGCACACGCCGCTGCTCATCCAGCACAGCGAGCAGGACCTGCGGTGTCCCATCACGCAGGCCGAGGAGCTGTTCTCGACGCTGCGCTCGATGCGTCGCACCGTGCGCCTGATGCGCGTGCCCGGTGAATCCCACGAGCTCACCCGGAGCGGCGCGCCGTATCGCAGGGTCGAGAACCTCGAGCGCATCCGCGACTGGTTCGTGCACTTCCTGGTCGAGGGCCGGACCGGCCTGCCGCCGACATGACGGACCTGGATGCCGCGCTCGCCCCGCACGGTGGTGCTCCCGCGGCCGCCCTGGACATCGGCAGCAACAGCATCCACCTGCTCGTCTCGCGCCGCGGCACCGCAGGCGTCGAGATACTGCTCGATGTCAGTATCCAGGCGGGTATCGGCGCCCGGGTGGACCACGACGGCGAGATCGGGGAGGTGGGCCGCTCCGCCGTCGTCGAGGCCCTCGATGGCTATCTCGCGGATGCCCGCTCCCTCGGTGCACGGCCCGTCCTGCTGCTGGGCACCGAGCCACTCCGGCGCGCGCGCGACGGAGCGATCCTCATCGAGGCCATCCAGGCCCGCACCGGGCTTGCGCTGCACGTGCTCAGCCACGAGCAGGAGGCGCATCTCGCCCTGCTGGGCGTGACCGGCGGCCGGCCCGCGATCGACCTCGCCGTCATCGACATCGGTGGTGGCTCCAGCGAGTGCATCCTGACCGTGGCCGGCTCGGCGCCCCAGGTCGCCGTGCTGCCGACCGGCTCGGCCCGCCTGGCAGCCGCGGCGCCGTCCCAGGACCCCGTGTCGACGGACGACATCGATCGACTGCGTGCCGAAGCGGCCCGTCATGCGGCGCGGGTCCCCGCCGCGCGACCCGCCACTGCCGTGGTGACGGGTGGATCGGGCACCAACGTGTCCCGGCTGCTGGGACGCCCCCGGACGACGCCAGTGGACCGGGCCGCGCTCGAGGCCGCGTTCTCGATGCTCGCGTCGCGTCCCGCTGCCGACCTGGCGCGTGACACCGGCCTGAGCGTCCGCCGCGTGCTGCAGCTGACCGCCGGCGCCGCGCTCGTCGAGGCCGTCCTCGACCGGCTCGCGCTGGATGTCGCGGAGGTCTCCGATTCGAGCCTGCGCGATGGCGCCCTGTTCGCGGCGTGGGCCGCGGGCGATGCCTGGGCGGACGCCCTGCCCCGGCTCGTGACCGGTCCGTCGACCGTGGAGCCACGACCCTGATCGCGTCGCTGGCGCCATGGGGGCCTGACACGGCATCATCTGTGTCTCATCCATCGAGCAGGCGCCATGCCCATCCCGAGGACGAATGGACCTGTCCTTCCGAGCCGTGACACCCGATCCCGTGTGGGCGCCCATGCGTAGCGCACCCTGGCAGCAGGCGCTGCGCATCGCCTGCATCACGCTGGGTCTCACCGCGCTCGTCGTGTTCCTGATCGCGGTCCTCTCATCGGGGCCGGGTGGCAGCCACGGCTATGGCTTCGACACGCGCTCGTACTGGGGGACGAGGACGCCTTTGTACCCGGGGCCGGGCACCGATGATGGCTACGGTCTGTACCGCTACTCGCCCGTCTTCGTGCCCTTGATGGGTCTGGCCGCCACGCTGCCGTGGCACGTGTTCGCGATGCTCTGGATGGGCATCCAGGGCGCCGCGTTCCTGTGGCTGGCCGGGAGCCATCGATTGCCTGCCCTCGCGTTCCTGCCCATCCTGTTCGAGCTGTACCTCGGCAACATCCACCTGCTGCTGGCGGTCGCGATCGTGCTTGGCTTCCGCTGGCCGGCCACGTGGGCGTTCGTGCTGCTGACCAAGATCACGCCTGGCGTGGGGCTGCTGTGGTTCGCCGTGCGCCACGAGTGGCGTTCCCTCGCCGTCGCCCTGGGGGCGACGCTGGCCATCGTCGCGGTCGGCCAGCTCGTGTCACCCGAGCCGTGGCGCCAATGGGTCCAGTCGCTCACCGTGACCGGGCCGGCGGTGGGCACCAACCAGGTCGCGTTGCCCATGGTGCTGCGGCTGGCCATGGCGGCCGTGCTCGTGACCTGGGGCGCCCGCACCGATCGCCGGTGGACGGTCGTGGTCGCAGCGACGCTCGGCCTGCCCACCATGTGGTTCCACGGGTTGGCGATGCTCCTGGGTATCCTCGCGCTCCATGAGGGACAGCCGGAGCGGACCGCGGCCGCCGTCGAGCGACTCGGTGCTCGGCTGCGTGGCTCGCTCGGATCGCTCCGAACGGATCTCGTCGAGCCCTGAGCCCTGAGCCCTGAGCCCGGTGGCCACCACGGGGGGCCCATCGGGCAGGCGTAAGATGCGATCCATGGGCAGCGCCATCGAGACACGCGAGATCTCCGTCACATCCCATGCCACCGCCGACGCGACCAGCCTGGTCCGCGCATGGGTCGGCCGGGATGGCTCGCCGGGTGCCCTGCTGGAGCGTGTGGGCGGCGTGGACCAGGTGGGGGTGGAGCAACGGGTCGCTGCCCTGCGCACCCGGTCGATCAAGAAGGCGTCCAAGGTGTGGGCGCTCCAGATGGCCATCCGGATGATGGACCTCACCACGCTCGAGGGGAAGGACACGCCGGGCAAGGTGCGGGCGCTGTGCGTCAAGGCGCGCCAGCCGGAGCCAGGCGACCCGAGCATCCCGTCCGTGGCAGCGGTGTGCATCTATCCGGCACTCGTTGCCATCGCGAAGGATGCGCTTGCCGGCAGCACCGTCAAGGTGGCGAGCGTGGCGACCGGCTTCCCCTCCGGTCAGACGTTCACGGACATCAAGCTCACCGAGACGCGGGCCGCCGCGGACGCCGGCGCGGACGAGATCGACATGGTCATCGACCGGGGGGCGTTCCTGTCGGGTGACTACGTGACCGTGTTCGACGAGATCGTGGCCGTCAAGGCCGCCTGTGGGCAGGCGCACCTCAAGGTGATCCTCGAGACCGGCGAGCTGGAGACGTTCGACAACGTGCGTCGCGCGAGCATCCTGGCCATGGCGGCGGGAGCGGACTTCATCAAGACCTCCACGGGCAAGGTCTCGCCCGCGGCGACACTCCCCGTGACGCTCGTGATGCTGGAGGCGATCCGCGACTTCCATCGACGCACCGGGCGCATCGTGGGCATGAAGCCCGCCGGTGGCATCCGGACCTCGAAGGAGGCCATCCAGTATCTCGTCGTGCTGTACGAGACCCTCGGCCCTCGCTGGATGACCCCGGACCTGTTCCGGTTCGGGGCGAGCAGCCTGCTCAACGACGTGCTGATGCAGCTCCAGAAGGAGCGCACGGGCCGCTATTCCGGGCCGGACTACGTGACCCTGGACTGACGCTCGTGCCGCAGTCGGGCCGCGGTGGCGGTCGGGTGCCCTGAGCGCGTTGGGGTCAGCCCGGCCCCGTGTGTCGCAGGTGGTCGATCGCGGCGGTCACCAGGTCCACATGGTCGAGGGTGCTCGCCTCGTCGAGCGTGAACCAGGCACAGGCCGCGGTCGAGCCACCGACCTCGACACGGAGCTCCTCCGCGGGAGCCGAGACCCGATACAGGATCGCGATCCAGTGGAGCGGGCCCGGTCGCGACGCGGGCTTCGGGATGAGGCCGGACCAGACACCCACCACGGCCTCGCGGGTGCCCACGAGACCCGTCTCCTCGCGCAGCTCGCGGAGCACCGCGTCATCCGGATGCTCACCGTGGTCCACACCACCGCCCGGCAGCGTCCAGAGGTCCTCGGCCGGATAGCCCGGCGCGATGCGACACAGCAGGATCCGCGCGGACGAGTCGGTCACGATCGCGTAGGCACCGACGCGGGTCCAGGGCAGGGCGCGCGGGTCCGCGGTCGGCGTGGTCACACCGGCGATGCTATCGCGAAGCGACGCGGATCCGTCGTGTCAACGGGTGGGCTACCGTGGCCGGTGGCCAGGACTCGATGACCTGCTGCGTGGACCGATCGACCTCGCCCATCCACCCTTCCTCGGCCGTCACCACGAGACGACCATGGACCGCGTCCTCCCCGTCGACGAACGTGATCGATGACCCCCTGCGCGCGATCTCGTCGAACGGGGTGTGATCGTGCATCGCGAGGTCATCAAGGCGCAGTCGACCATGCGTGTCCAGATGGTCGAAGTCTGCCTGGATGATACTGTGCGTGCGATCTGGTTCGCGGCAATCGTCACCGGTTCCGTTCGTTCGCGATCGGACCCGAACGCTGGGAGCCTGGGACAGGCGTGGGTCCCCATCGGCGGATCGGGTCTCGCCCCGCGTCAGTCGATCCACGCTTCGGCCTCATGCCAGACGGGTCCGGGCGCTCTGGCCGTCGCTGGTGGGCGTCACGGTCCGCACGGACCAAGGCAGCGCGCACCGCTTCGCGCACGCCATCGCACGCGGCCGCTGTGATAGCGACGTCGAGCCGCCGTGCCTGCAGGGCCAGATCCGCGTCCAGCATGGATGTCGTGCGCACCAGCCTTGCCATCAGACCCGATGCCATCTCGTGCTGCGCAGCAGGGAGCACGCTGTGGCCACGTCTGCCGGGCCGAGGACGACCGCGAGGACAACCGTGGGTCCGTCCTCCCGATGGGTGCAGGCCATGGCCACCCGGTCGCCGTGGCCTGCGTCGGCGGCCACGAGCTCGACGGTCGGCCGGATGGTCTCGCCATGTGGTCCCAGCGCCCGCCGCGTGAACCGGACCAGCGCTGCCATCCCCGGGTCCACGTCGGTGACGACCACGAGCGCTGAGACGTCCACTGCCTTGCGTCCGGCCGCTGCGAGCACCCTGCGCACGAGTCGTGCCAGCTCCAGCGGGTCACCCGGTCCGAACGGGTCCTCGGTGAGCGCGATGGTCATGGATCGCTCGATGGCGTCCATCGATCAGAGGGTCTGGAAGAGGTCCGGCCCTGGGCCGCTCTCCCGGAGGATGCCGATATCGGGCCGCAGCCCGAGCTCATCGGCCGCCAGCAGCACCACGCCGTAGACCGGCTCGGCATCGGGTCGTACCAGTCGCTGGCTCCCGGCTCGCGTGACGATCCCGGTCAGCAGGTCGGTACACCGATGTCGTAGCACGCCGCCGGTGATCACGAGCGGGACATCCCCGGGATCGTGGAAGCCCACCCGTTCGCCCGCCGCCCGCACGTATCCGGCGAGCATCGTGGCATGCGCCTCGATCGCCGTCCGGGCCATGGGGTCACCGGCATGGCCAGCCTCCAGGAGCACCGCCGCGAGCCGTGCCACGCCCTGGTCGCCGGTGCCGCTCTCCCGGGCGGTGATGGCACGCACCAGCTCCTCCACCGTGTCGACATCGTGCGTGGCAAGGGCTGCCGCCTGGAACCCGGGCACGGGTCCGCCCCCGTACTCACCGCGGATGAGCAGCGCATATGCCACTCGACCGAGCTCGGTGGCGCCCGATGCCTCCAGACGCATCCCGGAGAACCAGGTCATCCCGGTCGGCCCACGCGCACCGATGGCACCGCCGGTGCCGATCACCAGCGAGACACCGATGCCATCGTCCGTGCCGGCGCGCAGGGCACCCAGGGCGTCGTTGACGATCACGGGCGGTCGACGAAGCCCGAGCGCCGCCGTGAGTCGCTCGGCGTAGAGCGTCATGTCCTCCGGCCAGTCGGCGCCACACAGGCCGAAGGCCGCCTGCCCGAGCGCGGACCCTGCCACACCCGCCGCCCGAAGGGCCTGTCCGGCCGCATCCGCCACCCGGTCGATGGCCACCTGGGGATCGCGCTCCGCGTGGATGTCGGACGAGCCGCCACGACCCGCGCCGAGCACCCGGCCGGACGCGTCAGCGACGACCGCCACCGTCTTGGTGGCACCGCCGTCGACCCCCAGCAGGAGATCGTTCACGATAGCAAGCGTTCCGGCAGATGGGCCCGGTGCGCAGCGGCCATCTCGTCGTACAGCGCCTCCGCCCGATGCAGGTCACCCAGCCAGGGATGGCTGTTCAGTGCCCGGATGGCATCTCGCCGGTTCCCGGACCACGCCGCTTCCGCGGTCAGCCACTGGTACTCGCCCAGCAGCCCGATGAGACCGCGGACATGGTGCGGCAGCGCCGGCATGGGCTCCGCATGCGCCCCCGACGCATCCACCCGCGCGAATACCTCCACCACGAGGTCCTCGGGAAAGCCGACGAGCGTCCCCGCGGCGTTGGGCATGTTGACCGGCAGCACGAGCCCCAGGTCGTTGTAGGTGCTGTCGATCGCGTCGAGGGCCAGCTCCAGCTCGAAGATGCCACCCCGCGACCGCGCCGGGTCGAGCACCGGGTCGTCGGATGCGGCCTGCTCCGTGTAGTGGGCCCAATAGTCCGGCACCCACGAGAGGATGTCCTCCGCCCGGGTCGTCGGCTTCGCCCGCAGCTCCTCGAGCATCTCGTCGTGGAAGTAGAAGTAGCGCAGGTACTGGGACGGGATGGCGCCCATGGTCACGGCGAGCTCCACGAAACGCCGGTCATGGGGATCCACGCCCGCCTCGTTGCGCATCCCCTCCCAGGCCCGTCCGATGGCGACCATGGCGTCCTGCCCGTCGTAGTCGGACGAGACGCTCCAGGTGGTGTGGTTGAGGCCGATCATGCGCGCCGAGATCCTCGCCGGATCGAGCCCTGCCGCCTCCGCGATCTCCTTGGGGAAATCGAACGTCCCCTCACAGAACGAGAGGAACGGCACGGCGGAGTGCATGGTCGCCGCCTGGGCCACGATGTTCACGGGGTTGGTGTAGTTGAAGATGCGCGCCGTCGGCGCGACCTGGTCGAGCACCTCGAGGATGCCCCGGAGCACGTGGATGGAGCGGAGCGCCATGAAGAAGCCACCCGGCCCCTGGGTCTCCTGGCCGATGACCCCGTGGCGCAGCGGGATGCGCTCGTCGAGCACGCGCGCCTCGAAGCCCCCCGGCCGATAGCTCGAGAGCACGGCGTCCACGTCCCTGAGGCCCTCGCGGAGGTCCGTGGTGGACCGGAAGCGGATGTCCAGGCCACGCGCCTGCGCCATCCGCGAGGCCAGACGCTCCACGATCGCGAGCCGTTCCGGGACGAGGTCGATGAGCACGACCTCCGAGCCCTCGAACCGGCTGCCGTGGTTGTGGACGAATGCGGCCATCGTGCCGGCGGCCCGCGTCGAGCCCCCGCCCACGTAGGCGAGTCGGATGGATGCCATGTCGCTGTGTCTACTCCTTGACGGAACCGGTGAGGAAGCCGCGGATGAACTGGCGCTGGAGGACCACGTAGGCCGCGATGACCGGCAGTGCCACGAGCACGGCCGCAGCGGCGACGACCGTCTGGTCGACGGACCGCTGGGCGCCCGCGAAGAACGTCAGCGCGAGGGGTGCCGTGAGCAGTCTGCCACTCGGGTTCATGACGAGTGCCAGCAGGAAGTCGTTCCAGGTGTACATGAAGATGAGCACGGACAGCGTCAGGATGGCGGGCATCGCGCTGGGCACCAGGATCGCCACGAGCGTCCGGAAGTGCCCTGCCCCGTCCACCCGGGCCGCCTCGATGAGCGAGCGTGGTGCGTTCCGGAAGAACGAGCGCATCCAGAACGTGCCCAGGCACACGGAGAGCCCGATCTGGGGCAGGATCAGGGCGACGAGCGTGTCCGTCAGGCCCCAGCCCTTGAACATCTGGTACAGCGGGATGATGAGCGACTCGTACGGGATGATGAGCCCCGTGATGAGCACGAAGAAGACGATGGTCGACCCGGGGAAGCGCATCGCGCCGAGGCCATAGCCGGCCAGCACGGAGAACGACACCGCGACCACGACCACGATGAGCGTGACGATGGTGCTGTTGATGAGCCCTTGGGCGAGCCCGCCCTCGGTCCACGCGCGGGTGAAGTTGTCGAGCGTGGGGTCGCTCGGGATGGTGAAGCCGGTGACCAGGTCCGTGCCCCGGCTGAGCGCCAGCAGCACGATGGAGACCACGGGATAGACGGCCACGATGCTGAACACGATCAGCAGCACGTGGGTCATGGTCCGTTCGAGGCTGCTGCTCACCGCGATGCCTCCGGGTCGCCCCGCTCGCCGATGCGCACGATGAGGAAGGCCACGACCAGGATGAGCGCCGTGAGCAGCACGGCGATGGCGGACGCGGTGCCCAGCCGTCTCGCCTCGAAGCCCAGGCTGTAGAGGAGGACCGACGGCGTGGTCGTGGAATCCCCCGGTCCACCCCGCGTCATGACCCAGATGAGATCGAAGTTGCGGAGCGCGAAGATGACCGTGATGGTCAGCACGACCACGATCTCGTTGCGCAGACCAGGCAGCGTCACGGCCCGGAACTCGGACCAGGGTCCGGCGCCGTCCACACGAGCGGCGTCGTACAGGTCGAGCGGGATGCGCTGGACCCCCGCGACGAAGAAGACCATCGCGAGACCGGCGTTGAGCCAGGTTCCCACGAGCCCGATGGCGGGCAGCGCGAGGTCGAAGTCGCCGAGCCACGATCGGGTGAGCGCGTCCAGGCCGACGAGTCGGAGCGTCTCGTTGAGCGCCCCGTTCGCGGAGTAGATCCAGCGCCACGCGATGGCGATGACGACCGCGGCGATGACCTGGGGCAGGAACAGCATCACCCGATACGTGCCCAGCCCTCGGATGCGCACCCGCGACAGGAGGGCCGCGAGGAGCAGCCCGATGCACAGGGGCAGGATCGCGTAGAACAGGATGAGGATGACCGCCCGGACGAAGGCCATGTACAGGTCCTCGTCCTGGAGCACCTCGGCGTAGTTGTCGAGGCCGACGGGGACCTGGGCACCGATGCCCTTCCAGCGGGTGAACGAGATGAGGATGGTCTGGATGAACGGCCAGATGCCGAAGATCGCGAAGAACGCGAGCGCCGGCAGGACGTAGAGCAGGCCGATGAACCTCGGCTCGCCGGGCGCCGTGCCCGGTCGAGCCGAGGGGATCAGCCGACGCCTAGCGGGACGACTGGAACTTCGCCCAGTCATCCTGGACGGTGCTCACGAAGTCCTCGGGGGTGGTGCGACCACCGATCAGCTCCTGGAGCGACCCTGGGAGGGTGCTGAACATGGTGTCCGTGGCCCAGTCCTGGTAGTAGATGAGCCCGTCATCGGCCGCGATGCGGTCCCATGCCACCTTGAGCTGCTCGGTCACCGCGTCGCTCGGCTCGCCCACGGCGCCAGCCGCGGCGGGGATCCGCCCGTTGTCCAGATAGACCTGGCCCTTGTCGGGGTCCATCACGAAGTCGATGACCGCGGCGGCGAGGTCCGGGTGCGCCGACTTGCTGGAGATGTGGAACGGCAGGGACAGCGCCGCGACGGCGACGACCGTGCCGGAGTCACCGGGCGGCGGTGCGATGAACGCGACCTTGTCCGCGCCCATCCGGTCCCGCAGGTCCGCGGCCAGCCAGTGACCACCGAGCAGGAACACGCCGTCCCCGTTGGCGAACTCCTGCCACGACTGGTCGTATCCCAGGCCGTTGGCGGCCGGGCCGTCGATCCAGCCCTGGTCGACCCAGGCCTTGAATGTCTGGGCGGCCTGCAGGTTGGCCGGCGAGGCGTAGTCGGAGCCCTCCACGCCGAACACCCAGCCACGCATGTCCTCGGCGGGCACGAACGCTCCCTGCGCGATACCGAACGTGTGGGTGGCGGGCCACCCTTCGAGGTTGCCGAGCTTGATGGGCAGCTCGCCTGCCGCCTTGGCGGCCGCGAACGCCGCCTCCAGCTCCGCGAAGGTGGTGGGTGCCTCGAGACCGAGCGCCGCCAGCTTGTCCACGTTGTAGAACACGCCCACGAAGTCGGCCGACTCCGCGACGCCCCAGGTGGGGCCGCTGCCGAACGTCTGGCCATCCTCGGTGAACTGGAACTGCGCGCGCGTGCCGGCCGCGTACCAGTCGTTCCAGCCGAATGCGTCGTAGTAGGCGTCGAGGGGCAGGATGAGGCCCGCTTCCACGAGCGCGCCGTCCACGGTGTAGCCCTGGTTGCCGAAGATGATGTCCGGCGCGTTGGGCGAGTCCGCGACCTGGAGCACGGTGCTCATGAAGTCGTCGAACGACTTGAACTGCATGTCGAACGTGACGTTCGGGTACAGCGCCGTGAACTGGGCCGTGAGGGCCTCCAGCGTCGCCTTCGACGCGCCCTCGCCCTGGATGCTGATGGTGACGTCGCCCAGCGACTCCCAGCCATCGGTCTGGATGGCGTCCTGGGCGGCCGCCGGGACGGCACTCGCCGCCATCATCGTGCCGACCACCAGCGGCAGCAGCCGCCGACGCGTCGAGGACGCACGTGTCCCGCTCATGTGACCTCCTGTGTGGATGGGCACGGGGACCTCCCGCGCTCCTCCTCGAGACCGCCACGGTACCTGACTCCATCAAGCGCAGGGCGGCGGGTGAGCACCGCTCCGCCACGGCAGGGAGCGGTGACGGCCAGGGTCAGGGGTGGAGGGCCACGACACGGCCCGATGTACGCTGTGCCCATGGCAGAGCACACCCGGTCCCGGAGCAGGACCCCCACGACGAAGGCGGTCGCGGTGCGTGGACGGTCCGAGACGGTCGGTCGAGGCACCGACGCACCCTCCTCGTGGTCGCTCGGGGACGGGCAGGCGGTGCCCTGGGAGTACGCACCTGCCCCAGAGTCCCGGGACGTCGTCACCATCGCCCAGCGCTATCGATTGTTCATCGGTGGTGAGGATGTCCCGGCCGCGGACGACGGCCACTTCGTGACACAGGACCCGGCGACCGAGGAGCCGCTCGCGGAGATCGCCCGTGCGACACCCGCGGACGCGGATCGTGCCGTGGCCGCGGCACGCACGGCGTTCCGCGGCTGGGCCGCGCTGCCAGGACGCGAACGAGCCAAGTACCTGTTCCGCATCGCGCGCATCCTCCAGGAGCGCAGCCGCGAGCTGGCGGTGATGGAGACGCTCGACGGCGGCAAGCCCATCAAGGAGTCGCGGGACGTGGACGTCCCGCTCGCCGCGGCCCACTTCTGGTACTACGCGGGCTGGGCGGACAAGCTGGACTACGCGGTCCCGGGGCGGTCGCCGCGGCCGCTGGGTGTCGCGGCGCAGGTCATCCCCTGGAACTTCCCGCTGCTGATGCTCGCGTGGAAGATCGCCCCGGCGCTCGCGGCGGGCAACACGGTGGTGCTGAAGCCC